>NZ_BAABIK010000001.1:0-462833 GCF_039542725.1 Streptomonospora halophila
CAACCCCTTGGCCCACAGAACGACATGGCTACGATCCGACTTGCCTCCGCCCGCCCCGGCGCCCGCGCCGCGCCGCCGCTGCCGCGCGCGCCCGCGCGGCGGTCAGACCTCGGGCAGGCCGGTGTAGTTCTCGGCCAGCTGCGCGGCGGCCGGGCGGCACGCCGCGATGTGCTCCAGGTAGGACTGCTGCATCCGGTTGTCGAACGGCGTCGCCGCCGGGTCGGTGTGCATCAGCGACGTCATCCAGTACGAGAAGTGCTCGGCGCGCCACACCCGCCGCAGCGCGGTGTCGGAGTAGGCGTCCAGTCCGGCGGTGTCCCCCTCGGCGTATCGGCGGCGCAGGCCCTCGGCCAGCAGCATCACGTCGCGCATCGCCAGGTTCAGCCCCTTGGCGCCGGTGGGCGGCACGATGTGCGCGGCGTCCCCGGCCAGGAACAGCCGCCCGTGGCGCATCGGCTCCGTGACGAAGCTGCGCATCGGCGTGATGCTCTTGTCGGTGATCGGGCCGGTGCCCAGCTTCCAGGCGCCGTCGGCGAGCTCGAAGCGCGCGGCCAGCTCCGACCAGATGCGGTCGTCGGACCACGCCGCGGTGTCGGTCTCGGCGGGCACCTGCAGGTAGAGCCGGCTGACCGTCTCCGAGCGCATGCTGTGCAGCGCGAACCCGCGCTCGTGGCGGGCGTAGATCAGCTCGTCGCAGGAGGGCGGCACGTCGGCGAGGATGCCCAGCCAGGCGAAGGGGTAGACCTTGTCGTAGGTGCTGACGACCTCCTCGGGCAGGCTGGTGCGCCCGATCCCGTGGAAGCCGTCGCAGGCCACCACGTAGTCGCACTCCAGCACGTCCTCGTCCCCCCCGGGAGAGGCGAAGCGGACGCGCGGCCGCTCGGACTCGACGCCCTCGACCGCCGTCGCCTCGGCCTCGAAGAGGATCTGCCCGCCGTCGGTCAGGCGCCGGGCGATCAGGTCCTTGACGATCTCGGTCTGGGCCCAGATCATCACGTGGCGGCCGGTCAGGTCGGGGAAGTCGATGCGGTGGCCGCGCCCGTCGAACCGCAGCTCGATGCCGTCGTGGCGGAACCCCTCGCGGTCCATCCGCCGGCCCAGCCCCGACTCGCGCAGCGCCTCGGCCACGCCGTGCTCGACCACACCCGCGCGCTGGCGCCGCTCGCAGTAGTCGCGGTCGCGGCGCTCCAGCACGACCGAGTCGACGCCGTGCAGGTGCAGCAGGTGTGACAGGAACAGGCCGGCGGGGCCTGCTCCGATGATGGCGACTGTGGTGCGCATGATCGGGTTCGCGGCGCGCCGGAGGGTCCGGTCGTGCGGGGACCGGGCCGCCGCGCCGCTTCCCTCCCTTCTAAGAGAAGCAGGAGAAACAGGAGAACCGGAGACAGGAGAAAGCGGGTGGGGCGTTGTTCACGGCCGAGCGCAAAGGCGCCCGCCGAATCCAGTGCGGCAGCAGCGGCGGGCCGCGGCCGAAGGCGGGGTGTGCCGGCGGCGGGACGGGGACGGCGGGCGGGTCCCATCCCTAGTTCCCGTTCTGTTCCCCGAGCTCGTCCAGCACGCGCTGGGCGATGCCGAAGGCCTTGTTGGCCGCTGGGACGCCGCAGTAGATCGCGGCCTGCAGGAACACCTCGGCGATCTCGTCGCGGTCGAGCCCGTTGCGTACGGCGGCGCGCACGTGCATGCCCAGCTCGTCCCAGTGGCCCTTGGCGGTCAGGGCCGTGAGCACCATGCAGCTGCGCGTGCGGCGGTCCAGGCCCTCGCGGGTCCAGATCTCGCCCCACGCGTAGCGGGTGATGAGGTCCTGGAACGGCTCGGTGAACCCCGTCTTGGCGGCTTCGGCGCGGTCGACGTGGGCGTCGCCCAGCACCTCGCGGCGCACCCCCATCCCGGCGGCGCGGCGGGTCTCGTCGGTACTCATGTGCTGTTCTCCGTTGCGGTTCGCGGTCCGTCGCCGGGGCCGCCGCCCTCGGGCCCGGCGGCGCCGAAGTGGTCGAGCAGCAGGGCGTCGACCTCCTCGGCGCACTCCCAGCTGGCCAGGTGCGCACCGCCGTCGAGCACGTGGAGGCGCGCGTCCGGCACGGCCGCGGCGATCCGCCCGGCGTGGTCGGGCGGGGTGGCGGGGTCCTCGGATCCGGCGACGACCAGGGTCGGTGCGGCGATGCGCGGCAGCACGGGCGGCAGGTCCATGCGCTCGATGGCGGTGCAGCAGCCGGCGTAGCCCTCGTCGGAGGTGTCGGCCACCATGGCGCGCATCCGCTCGACGAGCCGGGGACGCCCGGCGGCGTAGCCGGGCGTGAACCACCGCTGCACGACGCCGTCGGCGACCGCTCCGACGCCGCGGTCGCGCACCGTGGCCGCGCGCTGACGCCATCCCTCGCGCTCCAGCTCCGCGGAGGTGCACAGCAGCGCCAGCCGGTCGACGCGCTCGGGCGCGTGCGCGGCCAGCCACATCCCGGTCATCCCGCCCAGCGACAGTCCGGCGAAGTGGGCGCGCTCGGCACCGAGGCGGTCGAGGAGCCGCAGCACGTCGCCCCCCAGGTCGGCCAGGCTGTAGGGGCCGGGGGGCGCCGGAGAGCGGCCGTGCCCGCGGGTGTCGTAGGCGACGACGCGGAAGCGGCCGGCCAGCGCCTCAACTTGGGGCCGCCACATTTCCCGGGTGCTGCCCAGCGACCCCGACAGGACGAGCAGGGGCGCATCGGGCGGCCCCTGGACGGCATGGTGCACCTCGACGCTCAAACCGTCCTCCCTCCGTTGGACTCGGTGGCTGCGGCGCGGTGGGCGGCCAGCGCCTGTTCGACCATCGCGGGCGCCGACCCCAGGTAGCCGGCCGGGTCTAGCAGCGCGTCGACCTGACCGCGGTCGCGGAGGCCGTCCAGGTGGGCGGCGAGCACCTCCGCGAGGTCCCGGCCGCTCTGCGCCGCCTCCGCACAGGCCTCGCGCACCTTCTCGTGCGCCTGCGCCCGGCCCAGCTCGGGGGCCAGATCGGTGGTGACACGCTCGGCCATGGGGAAGCCGCCGGTGGCGGCCAGGTTGGCCCGCATGGCCCC
Source organism: Streptomonospora halophila (assembly GCF_039542725.1). Taxonomy (NCBI): domain Bacteria; kingdom Bacillati; phylum Actinomycetota; class Actinomycetes; order Streptosporangiales; family Nocardiopsidaceae; genus Streptomonospora; species Streptomonospora halophila. The sequence goes on from NZ_BAABIK010000001.1 coordinate 3,048, forward strand.
GGGCCGCACCGCGAGCCGCTCCAGCGAGGTGTCCAGCCAGGCGGCGGCCGACCCCGTCGCCTCCAGCAGCCGCGACAGCGCCGGCCACTCGGCGTGCCAGGGCCCGGCCGCCCGCTGGTGCTGCTGCACCTGGGCGGCGAACAGCGTCGAGACCAGGCCGGGCGCCTGCTCGGCGCAGGCGGCGGCCGAGACGGCGGCGATCGGGTTGCGCTTGTGCGGCAGCGTCGACGACCCGCCCACGCCTGCGCCGGCGACCTCCTCGACCTCGCCGACCTCGGTCTGGGCCAGCAGCACGACGTCGCCGGCCGCCTTGCCCGCGGCGCCGCACACCCGGCCCAGGGCGGCCGCGACGTCGGCCACGCGGCCGCGCTCGGTGTGCCAGGGCAGGTCCGGCTCGGCCAGCCCCACCTCGTCGGCGAAGGCCGCGACGACCGCCGGGCCTTGGGCGCCGAGGGAGGCCAGCGTGCCGGCCGCACCGCCCAGCTGGGCGGCGGCCCGCCGCTCCAGCACGCCGGCCAGGTGCCGGGCGGAGTCCTCAAGCCCCGCCAGCCAGCCCGCCGCCACCAGACCGAAGGTGGTGGGCAGCGCCTGCTGGAGCAGGGTGCGCCCGGCCATCACCGTCTCGCGGTGCTCGTCGGCCAGTGCGGCCAGCCGATCGGCCGCCGAGCCGGCGTGCCCGGCGACGACCGCGCCCGCCCGCCGGCTGACGAGCATCGCCGCGGTGTCCATGATGTCCTGGCTGGTGGCCCCGTAGTGGATGCGGTGGGCGGCGTCCCCGCCCACCTGCCGGGTCAGCTCGGCCACCAGCGGCACCACCGGGTTGCCCGAGCCGGCCGCGGCCGCGCCCAGCGCCCGGGCGTCGAAGTTCTCCGGGACGCATGCGGCGGTGATCGCCGCCGCGTGGTCGGAGGGCACGAGACCCACCCGGGCGTGGGCGCGGGCCAGCGCCGCCTCGGCGTCCAGCAGCGCACGCAGCCACGCCCGGTCGCCGGTCTCGGCGCCGATGCCGCCGCGGCCGAAGATTCCGCCGTAGAGGCCGCCGACCGCTCCGTCGTCCTCGCTCACGGGTCCTTCCCTTCTTCCCGCCGCCGCGCCGCCCGTCCCCCTCCGCGGGCGGCGCGGCGCGCGTGTCCGCCTGCCTGCTCGCCCCGCATCCGCCACCACCGCCGGTCAGATGTCGAAGAAGACCGTCTCATCGTCTCCCTGCAGGCGGATGTCGAAGCGGTAGCCGTCCTCGGCGGGTCGGGCGACGATCGTGGCGCGCTCGGCCTCCGACAGCGTCGACAGCACCGGGTCGGCGGCGTTGGCCGCGGCCTCCTCGGGGAAGTAGATGCGGGTGACGGTGCGGTTGAGCATCCCGCGCGCGAAAACCGAGACGTCGATGTGCGGCGCCTGCACGCCGCCGTCCGCGCCCGGTACCGGGCCGGGCTTGAGGGTGTGGATCCGGAACCGGCCCTCGGGGTCGGTCTCGCTGCGGGCGAACCCGCGGAAGTCCGGCCACGCCTGGGCGCCGCGCGGGTCGTCGGGGTGGTCGAACCGTCCGTCGGGGTCGGCCTGCCAGGTCTCGATCAGGCCGTCGGGCACGGGCGCGCCCGCACCGTCGTAGAGGGTGCCGCGGATCCAGACGCCGCCTTCGGCGCCTTCGGCGAGGGCGAAGGGGCCGTCCGGCCAGGGCAGTCCGATGTGCAGGTAGGGGCCGACGGTCTGGGACGGAGTCGTCCCGTACGCAGTGCTCATCAGTCGTCGTCCACTTCCGACTCGAAGACGGTGGACTCGCGCCCGCGCAGCACGATGTCCCACTCGTAGGCCAGCGCCCACTCCGGCGCGGTGTTGGCGTAGTCGAACCGCGCCACGAGGCGCTCCCGGGCCTTCTCGTCCGGGATGGAGTTCCACATCGGGTCCTGGAAGAACAGCGGGTCCCCCGGGAAGTACATCTGCGTGACCAGGCGCTGGGTGAAGGCGCGCCCGAACAGGGAGAAGTGGATGTGGGCCGGCCGCCAGGCGTTGTCGTGGTTCTTCCAGGGGTAGGCGCCGGGCTGGATGGTGACGAAGCGGTAGCGGCCCTGTTCGTCGGTGAGGGTGCGCCCCACGCCGGTGAAGTTGGGGTCCAGGGGGCAGGGCCAGTTGTCGCCGGTGTGGCGGTAGCGCCCGCCGGCGTTGGCCTGCCAGATCTCGATCAGCGTGTGGGGCACTGGCCGCCCGTCGCCGTCGCGGACCCGGCCGTGCACGATGATGCGCTGGCCCTGCGGCTCCTCGGCGTGCTGGCGGGTGAGGTCGTTGTCGGTCTCGCCGATGCGGTCCTCGCCCAGCAGCGGACCGGTGACCTCGGTCAGCAGGTGCGGGAGAAGGTGCAGCCGCCGCTTGGGGTGGCGCAGCGCGGTGCTGCGGTATCCGGGATAGTCCAGCGGCGGGTGCACCTCGTGATCGCGCAGGTACCCCGCCGGCGGGACCGCGCCGACGCCCGGGTCGGTGCTCATGGCTCCTGTGCCTCCTCCCTCAGAGGGAACTGGTATGGGGGCGGGCCCGCTGCGGGCCCCGCTGCGCGTCATCAGGCGTGCAGCACCACGGCGAGGCCTTGGCCCACGCCGATGCAGATCGCGGCGAGCCCCCAGCCGCCGCCGCGGCGGTGCAGCTCGTGGGCGAGCGAGCCCAGGATCCGCGCACCCGATGCGCCGAGGGGGTGGCCGATGGCGATGGCGCCGCCGTTGGGGTTGACGATCTCCGGGTCCAGGCCGGGCCACAGCCGCAGGCAGGCCAGCGACTGCGCAGCGAAGGCCTCGTTGAGCTCGACCGCGCAGAGGTCGTCCCAGCCGATGCCGGCGCGGGACAGCGCCGTCTCGGCGGCCTCGACGGGGCCGACGCCGAAGCGGTGCGGCTCGACGGCGGCGACGCCGCGGCTGACGATGCGGGCCAGGGGAGTGGCGCCGGTGGCCGAGGCCGCCGCCTCGTCGCCGATCAGCAGCGCGGCCGCGCCGTCGTTGAGCGGCGAGGAGTTTCCGGCGGTGACGGTGCCGTCGGCGCGGAACGCCGGCTTGAGGCCCGCGAGTTTCTCCAGCGAGGTTTCGCGGATGCTCTCGTCGCGCGCCTGCTCCACGCCGGGCACCGGCACGATCTCGGCGTCGAAGACGCCCTTCTCCCAGGCGCGGGCAGCGTTGGTGTGGCTCCGCAGGGCGAACGCGTCCTGCTCGGAGCGCTCGATGCCGTACAGCTCGGCGATCTGCTCGGTGCACTCGCCCAGCGAGACCGTCCACTCATGCGGCATCGCCGGGTTGACCATGCGCCAGCCCAGCGTGGTGGAGTGCAGCGTCTCGTGGCCGGCGGGAAAGCCCTTGGCGGGCTTGGGCAGCACCCAGGGGGCGCGGCTCATCGACTCCACGCCGCCGGCCAGCACCAGCGACGCGTCACCCACCGCCACCGCCCGGTTCGCGGCGATCACGGCCTCCAGGCCGGACCCGCACAGCCGGTTCAGGGTGGCGCCGGGCACGGAGGTGGGCAGCCCGGCCAGCAGCGCCGCCATGCGGGCGACGTCGCGGTTGTCCTCGCCGGCGCCGTTGGCGTCGCCGAAGTAGATGTCGTCGATGCCGGCGGGGTCGAGCCCGGGCGAGCGCTCGACGAGGCCGCGCACGGCGTGGGCGGCGAGGTCGTCGGGGCGCACCCCGGCGAGGGCGCCCCCGTGCCTGCCGAAGGGGGTGCGCACCGCGTCCAGGACGAATACGTCGGTCATTGCGGGCCTTTCCTGTGCTTGCGGGGAGCGCCGCCGCGCGGAGGCAAAGCCGGCCGGCCGCGGGAGCCCGTGCCCGCCGCCGTTCCCCGGCGGCGGGCCGGCGCGGTCGGTGGCCGCCTTTGCCGACGGGTCATTGACTATCAGCCCCCGTCCGCCTCTCGGGGCGCCGCCCCCCTCGTTTCCGGTCTACCCGCGCGCGGTCAGCGACCGCAGCACCGACAGCTCCTCGGCCGTGGGCTCGGGCGTGGCGGCCAGGTCCGGCGAGACGGCCAGCTCCCAGCCGGTGGCGGCGCGGACCTCGTCGACGGTGACGCCGGCGTGCAGCTGGACGAGGGTCAGCTCGCGGGTGGCGGGGTCGGGCTTGAGCACGCCGAGATCGGTGATGACGCGGGTGGGGCCGGCGCCGGTCAGCCCCAGGCTGTCGCGGTCGCCGGGGCCGCGGCCGTGGCCGACCGAGGTCACGAAGTCCACCCGGTCGACGAAGGCGCGGGTGCTCTGGCGGGCGATCACCACGACCTCGCGGCAGGAGGCCGCGATCTCCGGTGCGCCGCCGGCGCCCGGCAGGCGGACCTTGGGGTCGGCGTAGTCGCCGATGACGGTGGTGTTGATGTTGGCGTAGCGGTCGATCTGGGCCGCGCCGAGGAACCCGACGTCGATCCGGCCGGGCTGCAGCCAGTAGTTGAACACCTCGGGGACCGAGACCACGGTGTCGGCGCTCTCGGCGAGCACGCCGTCGCCGATGGACAGCGGCAGCGTGTCGGGGCGCGTGCCCAGTGTGCCGGACTCGTAGATCATCCACAGCCCCGGCGCGTGCGTGCGGCAGGCCAAATTCGCCGCGGTGCTGGGCAGGCCGATGCCGACGAAGCAGGCCATCTGGGAGGTCAGCGCGTGCGCGGCCGCCACCGTCATCATCTCGTCGGAGGTGTAGCCCGTCGCTGTGGTCATCTCATCCTGCCTTTCCGGGCAGCGGGGCCGAGGCGCCCATCTCGTCCTCCAGCCACTGGAGGAACGTCTGCCTGTCGCGGCCGACGGCGTCCCAGTCCTGGTAGGCGCCGTTGTCCCGGGCGTAGTAGCCGTGGGCGTAGGAGGGCCGCGAGCCGCCGGGCGCCTCCGAGACGGCGGTGACCACGCGCGAGGGCAGGATCACCTGGCCGGGGACCGGTTCGAGCTCGTCGACGACCTCCTCGACGGTGGCCAGCGAGCGCTCGGCGGCGAGCACCGCCTCCTTCTGGATGCCGGTGATGCCCCACAGCTGCACGTTGCCCGCGCGGTCGGCGCGCTGGGCGTGCACGATCGCGACGTCGGGGTTGAGGGCGGGGACGGCGGCGAGCCGCTCGCCGGTGAAGGGGCACTCGACCGTCCTGATGGTGTCGGTCCGGCCGACCAGGTCGGTGCCGGCGTAGCCGCGCAGCACCGCGAAGGGCAGGCCCGAGGCGCCGGCCACGTAGCGGTTGGCCATGCCGGCGTGGCTGTGCTCCTCGATCTCCAGGGGGCGGGGCCAGCCGTACTGGATGGCGTCGCGGAACCGGTGGAGGGAGCCGACGCCCGGGTTGCCGCCCCAGGAGAAGACCAGCTTGGCGGCGCAGCCGGCGCCGATCATCTGGTCGTAGACGATGTCGGGGGTCATCCGGACCAAGGTCAGGTCACGCCGGCCCTGCCGGATGATCTCGTGGCCCGCGGCCACCGGGATCAGGTGGGTGAAACCCTCCAGCGCGACCGTGTCCCCGTCGCCGACGAGTTCGCGCACAGCCTCGTCCAGCGGCACGATCATATGTGGTCCAAATCTGTTCGTATGCCGAATGTGTGTTCTTTATACGCACATCATTGCCGACGGTCATCCCGCGGGTCAAGAGCGGGTTAACGGGCGGCGCGCGGCGCCGGGAGCTGCGGCGAACGGGAGTGGGCTGCGGCGCGGGGCCGGGCGGCGCGCGGAGCAGGCGTCCGCCGCGGCGGAGGGGTGGTGGGGTGAGGGAGGCAGGGGTCGGATGACGGGATGTCGGGGCGCGGTGGGCGGCGCCTTCGCGGCACTCCGGCGGGCGGGTGCCGTGTGCCGGGTGCGCCGGACGTCGCCGGGGCGGCGCGACGGCAGGGCGGAGCGGCTCGGCCGAGCGCGGGGGCGCGGCGGCGGAAGGCGGGTCGGCTAGAGGTGGCCCGAGGCCCGCTGGGAGATCTCCAGGTCGGCCTCGATGCGCGCGGCGGCGGCGAGCAGGGGCGGCAGCAGGTCGCGGCGGATGTCCTCCACCGAGGAGCGGCTGGCGTGGGCGGAGACGTTGACCGCGGCCACCACGCGGCCGTCGCGGTCGCGGACGGGGGCCGCCACCGAGCGCAGCCCCTCCTCCAGTTCCTGGTCGACCAGCGCCCAGCCCTGGTTGCGCACCCGCTCGATCTCCGCGCGCAGCCGGCCCGCCGTGGTCACCGTGTAGGCGGTCAGCCGCGCCGGCTCGGTGTTGTCCAGATAGTCGTCCAGCTCCTCCGCCGGGCGGCCCGCGAGCAGCACGCGCCCCATCGAGGTGGCGTAGGCGGGGAACCGGGTGCCGACGTTGATCGCCACGTTCATGATGCGCGAGGTCGACACCCGGGCGACGTAGACGACGTCGCCGCCGTCGAGCACCGAGACCGACGAGGACTCGTGCAGCTCGGCGGCCAGGCGCTCCAGGTGCGGTTGGACGACCTCGGGCAGCCCCGCGGAGGAGAGGTAGGCGTAGCCGAGCTCCAGCACCCGCGGTGTCAGCGAGAACAGCCGGCCGTCGGTGCGCACGTAGCCCATGTCGGTCAGCGTGAGCAGGAAGCGCCGGGCCGCCGCGCGGGTCAGCCCGGTCCCTCGCGCCACCTCGCTGAGTGTCATCGTGGGGGTCTGTGCGGTGAACGCGCGTATCACGGCCAGACCGCGCTCCAGCGACTGCACGTAGTGCTCGCCTTTGGGCTGGGCGCCGGGCTCGGTGAGGTCCGTGCTCATGTCTTTTCCCTTCGGTCTGCGGGGGCGCGCGGCGAACGCGGAGTGCGCGCTGCGCCGCCCCGCGTTTCTGCGCCTAGGGGGATGTTCTCATACCGCACAAGAGAGTCCCCAGGTGGCGACGCATCCGGCCGGTTCTGGTATCCGGAATATGGGGGTTGACGTGGGTGATCACCGTCACTTATGTTCGCTCGAAGAACGCGTGTTCGTATCTCGTACAGGTGCTGGCGGATGCGATACGGTGCACAGGCACTCGATCGCAGTTGTTCGCCCGCAGCGGCGGGCGATCGGGGCCTTCGTCGCGCGTCGGCGCATCGCCGCGCAGCGGCCCGCCCGCCGCGGAGCCCGACCCGGGCACAGCGCAGCGGTCGGCAGGCGAGTGGGCCCCGGCGCCGAGCGCAGGAGACTCTCCGCGCCGGTTCGCACGCACGACCGAAGGGAGACCGGCGAGACCATGACCCCATCTTCCAGCCGCCTAGACCGACCGCCCTTCCGAGCCGACCACGTCGGCAGTCTGCTGCGTCCGCGGCACCTGCTCGACGCCCGCGCCCGCCACGCCGAGGGCGCACTGAGCGCCGACGAACTGCGCCGCATCGAGGACGACGCCGTCCGCGACGTCGTGCGCATGCAGGAGGAGGTCGGCCTCTCCACGGCCACCGACGGCGAGTTCCGCCGCGCCTCCTGGCACATGGACTTCATCTACCAGCTCGGCGGCATCACCAAGGCCGCGGGCGACATGCAGGTCACCTTCCACAACGAGCAGGGCGACATCGAGTTCACCCCCGCCGCCCTGCAGGTCAGCGGCAAGATCGGGCTGGAGCACACGATCTTCGCCGACGACTTCGCCTTCCTGCGCGACACGGTCTCCACCGGCACGCCCAAGCTGACCATCCCCTCGCCGAGCATGGTCCACTACCGCGGCGGGCAGGCCTCCATCGACCCCGCCGTCTACCCCGACGCCGAGGAGTTCTGGCACGACCTGTCGGCCGCCTACGCCGAGCAGCTCCGCCGGATGGGCGAGCTGGGCTGCACCTACCTCCAGCTCGACGACACCAGCCTCGCCTACCTCAACGACCCGCGCCAGCGCACCATGATCGACGAGCGCGGCGACAACGGCGACAGCATCCACCGCCGCTACATCTCCCAGATCAACGCCGCCCTCGCCGGCCGTCCCGAGGGCATGCGCGTCACCACCCACATGTGCCGGGGCAACTTCCGCTCCTCGTGGGTGGCCGAAGGCGGCTACGATTTCGTCGCCGAGGAGCTGTTCGGCTCGCTCGGCGTCGACGGCTTCTTCCTGGAGTTCGACGACGCCCGCTCCGGCGGGTTCGAACCCTTGCGCTTCGTCCCCGAGGGCAAGTACGTGGTCCTCGGACTGGTCACCACCAAGCGCGGTGCCCTGGAGAGCAAGGACGACCTCAAACGCCGCATTGAAGAGGCGAGCCGCTACATCCCGCTCGAGCAGCTCTGCCTCGCACCGCAGTGCGGATTCTCCAGCACCTTCGAAGGCAACGACCTCACCTACGACGAGCAGGTCGCGAAGCTGCGGCTGATCGTCGAGACCGCCGCCGAAGTCTGGGGATGACCCACCCGGGAGTACCCCACCCGCGCCCGATGAGCGGCGCGTGCCCGACAAATCACCCACCAGGAGACCCAACATGCGCCGGATGATCCTCCCCGCGGCCGCCGCCGCGGTCACGCTGCTCGCGAGTACAGCCTGCGGCGGTGGCCAGGACGGCGGCGGCGGCGACAGCGGCGGCCCCCAGAAGATCAAGGTCGGAGCGATCCCCATCGTCGACGTCGCGCCCCTGCACCTCGGCCTGGACCAGGGCATCTTCGAGAAGCACGGCATCGACATGGAGATCCAGAACACCACCGGCGGTGCCCAGGCTGTGCCCAGCGTCGTCTCCGGCGAGTTCGACTTCGCCTTCGGCAACATCACCTCGATCATCGTCGGACGCAGCAACGACCTGCCGCTGACGATCGTCGCCAACGGCGTGACGAGCACCGGCGAGCAGGGCGCCGACTTCGGCGGCGTCGTGGTGCCCGAGGGCAGTGACATCTCCGACGCCAAGGGCCTCGAAGACAAGACGATCGCCGTGAACAACCTGGAGAACATCGGCGACACCACCGTCCGCAACTCCATCCGCAAGGCCGGCGGCGACTCCGACACCGTCGAGTTCGTCGAGCTGCCCTTCCCGGAGATGCCCGCCGCGCTGGAGCGGGGCGACGTCGACGCCGCCTGGGTCGTCGAGCCGTTCCTGACCGCCTCGCTGAACAACGGCGCGACCGAGGTCGCCTCGAACTTCGTCGACGCCGACCCCAACCTCTCGGTGGCCTACTACTTCACCACCGAGCAGATCGTCAACCAGGACCCGGAGCTGGTGGACAACTTCACCGCCGCCGTCAACGAGTCCCTCACCTACGCCGAGGAGAACCCCGACGAGGTGCGCCGCATCCTCGGCGAGTACACCGAGATGGACTCCGCCACCATCGAGAAGATCCGCCTGCCGCGCTGGCCCACCGACGGCTACAAGAAGCCCGCGCAGTCGATCGCCGACCTGATGATGCACGACGGCGTCATCGAGAAGCAGCCCGACATGGACAAGCTGTTCCAATGACGGCTGATACCACCACCGCGCGTCCCCCCGCCCGTCCCTCCGGGGCGGGGGGACGCCCCCGTGCCGCGCGGCGCCCGCCCAACCGCGCGCTGCTGGGGACCGTCGGAGTGGTCGGCTTCCTGCTGGTCTGGGAAGCGGTGCCGCGTCTGGGGGTCGTCCCCGCCCGATACCTTCCGCCGGCCTCGGAGGTGCTCGCCACGCTCGGCGAGCGGCTGGCGCTGCCCGAGTTCTGGACCGCGGTGGGCGACACCGTCATGACGTGGGCGATCGGCCTGGGCATGGCCTTCGCCGCGGCCGTCGTGCTCGGGTTCGTCGTCGGCTCGGTCCCGGTGCTGCGGGCCTTCACCTCCTCGACGGTGGAGTTCCTGCGGCCCATCCCCTCCGTCGCGCTCATCCCGCTGGCCATCCTGCTCTACGGCACCGACATGGCCTCCACCCTGCTGCTGGTGGTCTACGCCGCGTTCTGGCAGATCTACATCCAGGTGCTGTACGGCGTGGCCGACATCGACCCCGTCGCCGAGCAGACCGCCCGCTCCTACGGACTGGGACGCATGGCGCGGCTGCGCTACGTCGCCTGGCCCTCGGCGCTTCCCTACATGCTGACGGGACTGCGGCTGGGAGCGGCCGTCGCGCTGATCCTGACCATCACCGGACAGCTGATCATCGGCACGCCCGGCCTGGGCCAGCAGATCTCCGTCGCCAAGAACAGCGACGCCACCGCGCTGGTCTACGCGCTCATCATCGCCACCGGCGCCCTCGGCGTCGCCGTCAACGTCGGCGTGCGCGCACTGGAGCGGCGTGCGCTGCGCTGGCACACCTCGGTCCGCGGAGAGGAGATCGCGTGAGCGCCGCGACAACGACCGCACGCACCGCCGGAGGCGCCGGAGGCGCCGGCCGCGCTGCGATGCGCGCCCTGCACATCCTGCTGCTGCCGGCGGTGCTCATCGGCGCGTGGTGGGTCGCCAGCCTGGTCTCGGGCGTGTACTACCTGCCCACACCCGGGGAGATCGCCGCCACGTTCGTCGAGGTCTGGGGGACCGAGCGGCTGCTCGAAGACGTGCTGCCCAGCGTCGGGCGGCTCTTCGGCGGCTTCGCCCTGGCCGTCGTCCTGGGCGTCGGCCTGGGCGTGGTGCTCGGGCTGTCCGCGCGCATCCGCGCCCTGCTCGAACCCGTCCTGGAGTTCTTCCGCGCCATCCCCCCGCCGGTGCTGGTCCCGTTGCTGATGCTGTTCGTCGGCGTCAGCACCACGATGAAGCTCCTGGTGATCGTCTCCGGCTGCATCTGGCCGATCCTGCTCAACACCATCGAGGGCGTACGGGCCGTGGACCCGGTGCTGGTCGACACCTGCCGCTGCTACGGGATCCGGGGCCGGCGCTGGCTGACCACGCTGGTGCTGCGCTCGGCCAGTCCGCAGATCATGGCGGGCATGCGCCAGGGCCTGTCGATCGCGATCATCCTGATGGTCATCAGCGAGATGTTCGCGAGCAGCAGCGGGCTGGGCTACACCATCATCCAGTTCCAGCGCACCTTCGCCATCCCCGAGATGTGGAGCGGCATCCTGCTGCTCGGACTTTTGGGGTTCCTGCTCTCCGTGGTCTTCGGCCTCGTCGAGCGCAAGGTGCTGAGCTGGTACAACGGAACGCGCGCCGCGGCGCGCGGGGAGTGAGCGAACCATGGCGACCACATCGACCGCACCGGCGGAACAGACCGCCGCTGCGCATAAGAAGGCCCACATGCTCGATGTCACCGGACTGCAGAAGATCTACCCGGGCCAGCACGGCGAGGTCGAGGCGCTTCGCGACCTGACCTTCCACCTCGGCGACGGGGAGCTGGCCTGCCTGGTCGGACCGTCCGGCTGCGGCAAGACGACGCTGCTCAAGTGCATCGCCGGACTGATGCGCCCCACCAGCGGCAGCGTCGTGCTGGCCGGCACGTCGGTCACCGGGCCTCCGCCGGACATGGCGGTGGTCTTCCAGGAGTACGGCCGCAGCCTGTTCCCCTGGCTGCGGGTGCGCCAGAACGTGGAGCTGCCGCTCAAGGAGAAGCGGCTGCCCGCCAAGCGCCGCCGCGAGCTGAGCGACGAGGCGCTGGACGCCGTGGGCCTGCTCAAGTCGGCCGACGCCTACCCCTGGCAGCTCTCCGGCGGCATGCAGCAGCGCGTCGCCATCGCCCGCGCGATCGCCTACGAGCCGCGCGTGCTGCTGATGGACGAGCCCTTCGCCGCAGTGGACGCCCAGACCCGGGCCGACCTGGAGGACCTCATCCGCACACTGTGGAAGCGGTTCTCGATGACGGTCCTGTTCGTCACCCACGACATCGACGAGGCGGTCTACCTGGGCCAGCGCGTCCTGGTGATGTCGTCCTCGCCGACGGTCATCCAGGACGACGTGTCCATCGACCTGGCCGACGAGCGCGACCAGATCAACACCCGCGGCGAGCACCGCTTCGCCGAGCTGCGCACGCGCATCTACGCCGAGATCCGCAACGCCTCCCAGCCCGGCGCAGCGCAGCCGCAGGAGGCGGGCAAGGAGTAGCCGCCGCGGGCACGGCGCCGAGCACCGGCGGGCCGGGCGGCTGTTCACGAACCCGGCGGGCGGCGGAGGCGCCGCCCGCCGCCGGACCCTGCGGACGGCGACGGCGGACCGCCGCCGGCGCCGCCCGGCCCCTCATCCGTTCGACGCGCAAGGAGCCAACCATGACACTGCTCAACGACCGCGAATGGCGCGGCAACGTCTTCACCGGGTCCTGGCAGCCCGCTCAGGGCGACGCCCCGGTCACCTCGCCCACCACCGGAACCGAGCTGGGCCGGATCGGGTCGGCCGGAGCCGCCGACGTGGCCGAGGCGGCCGAGCGCGCCGCCGCCGCCCAGAAGGACTGGGCCGCGGCCTCGTTCGAGGAGCGGGCCGCCGTACTGCGGCGGGCCGCCGCCAAGTTCGAGGAGGAGGCCGACGAGATCGCCTCCTGGCTGCGGCGAGAGGCCGGTTCGGCAACCGGGAAGGCGGGCTTCGAGGTCCACCTGGCGGTCACCGAGGCCTACGAGTCCGCCGCCCTGGCCTCCCAGCCCACCGGAGAGGTGCTGCGCAGCGCCCAGCCGCGGCTGAGCCTGGCCCGGCGGGTGCCGGTGGGAGTCGTCGGCGTCATCGCCCCGTTCAACTTCCCGCTGATCCTGGGCATGCGCTCCGTCGCGCCGGCGCTGGCCCTGGGCAACGCCGTCGTGCTCAAGCCCGACCCCCGCACCGCGGTCTCGGGCGGCGCCGTGATCGCGGAGGTGTTCCGCGAGGCCGGCCTGCCCGACGGCGTGCTGCAGATGCTGCCCGGCGGAGCCGAGGCCGGCGCGCAGCTGGTGGCCGACTCCAACATCGCCGTCATCTCCTTCACCGGCTCCACCGCGGCCGGGCGCAAGGTCGGCGAGGCGGCCGGCCGCCACCTCAAGCGCGCACACCTGGAGCTGGGCGGCAACTCGCCGCTGGTCGTACTGGACGACGCCGACGTCGACCGCGCCGCGTCGGTCGGCGCCTGGGGCTCCTTCCTGCACCAGGGCCAGATCTGCATGACGACCGGGCGCCACCTTGTGCACGAGTCGCTGGCCGACGCCTACGTCGAGAAGCTCGCGGCCAAGGCCGACGCGCTGACCGTGGGCGACCCCGAGCAGGAGGGCACCGCACTGGGCCCGATCATCGACGTGGGCCAGCGCGACCGCGTGCACGACCTGGTCACCCGCAGCGTGGAAGCCGGCGCCCGGGTCCGCGCCGGCGGCACCTACGACGCCCAGTTCTACCGGCCCACGGTGCTGGAGGGGGTCACCCGCGACACCCCGGCCTTCCACGAGGAGGTCTTCGGCCCGGTGGCGCCGGTCATCCGGTTCTCCACGCTGGACGAGGCCGCCGAGATCGCCGCCGCCAGCGACTACGGCCTGTCGCTGGGCATCCTCACCGGCAACCCCATGCGCGGCATGGAACTGGCCGACCGCATCCCGACCGGCATCGTGCACATCAACGACCAGACGGTCGACGACGAGGCGGTGGCGCCCTTCGGCGGCGTCCGCGCCTCGGGCACCGGCGCCCGCTTCGGCGGCACCCGCGCCAACCTGGAGGCCTTCACCGAGACCCAGTGGGTCACCATGCAAAGCGAGATCCAGCGCTACCCGTTCTAGGACGCGCCCGGCGGGGGCCGCCCGGACGCCGTCGGCGACCGTTCCGGTCGACACGGCCAGCAGCACCGGGCGGGCCCCGCTCGCGTCCGCCTGCACGAATGCGGCGACCGGCCGGCGACCGCAAGGCCGCCTTGCTCCACACTCGCAATGCCCCGGCACCCCCGCCGCGACCTCCCGGCCACGGCGCACCCACGCGCGGCGGCACACCTGCGGAAGGGCGGGTTCGCCCTGCTCGCCGGGGGAGTTCCCGCGTGCGCGTGGTGGGGGTGCGGGATCGGGATGGTGTGATCTACGTGACCGGTTGCGTCGTCGCAGGTGGTGGCGGAGTCCGGATGGCGGGTGGGACGGGGCGGGGCGCTAGGCTGGCGGCATGCCCCGCCCCTACACGCTGCTCAGCTGCGCGGTGTCGCTGGACGGCCGGATCGACGACGCCGGCCCCGAGCGGCTGCGGCTGTCCTCGCCCGAGGACTTCGACGAGGTCGACGAGCTGCGGGCGGGCTGCGACGCCATCCTCGTCGGCGCGGGCACCGTCCGCAGCGACGACCCTCGCCTTCTCGTGCGCTCCCCGGAGCGGCGGTCGCGGCGCCTCGCCCAGGGGCGCGCCGCCGACCCGGTCAAGGTCGTGCTCAGCGAGCGCGGCGGCGTCGACCCCGCTGCACGCGTGTTCACCACCGGCGACGCCGCCACGCTGGTCTACGTCGGCTCGGCCGCCCACCGCGACGCGGTGCGCCACTTCGCCGAGGCGGGCGGCGGCGCCGAAATCGTCGAGGCCGGCCGCGGCCTCGGCGCGGTCCTCGCCGACCTCGCCGCGCGCGGCGTCGAGCGGCTGCTCGTCGAGGGCGGTACCGGCGTGCACACCCGCTTCTTGACCGAAGGCCTCGCCGACGAGCTGCGGGTCGCCGTGGCGCCCTTCCTCGTGGGCGACGCCGACGCGCCGCGCTTCGTGGGACCGGGCGCGTTCGCCGATGGCCCGGACCACCCCATGCGCCTCGCCGAGGCGCGCGCCCTCGGCGACATGGCGATCCTGCGCTACCTGCCCCAGACCACGGAGTCCCGACGATGAAGCCGCCCGCCTCGCCCCGCGCCTGCGGCCTGCGGCCCGGCACCGGCCCCGAACCCGGCGAGGCCGACCGCCACTGGCTGCGCAGCGCGATCGCCCTGTCGCGCCGGTGCCCGCCCTCCGAGACCGCTTACTCCGTCGGCGCCGTGGTCGTCGACGCCTGGGGCGGTGTCATCGCAAAGGGCTACTCCCGCCGCGACGACCCGCACGAGCACGCCGAGGAGGCCGCGCTGCGCGCGGTGGACGCCGACGACCCGCGGCTGGTCTCGGCGACCCTCTACAGCTCGCTGGAGCCCTGCACGGAGCGCACGTCGCGCCCCAGCCCCTGCACCGACCTGATCCTCGCCACGCCGATTCCGCGCGTGGTGATCGCCTGGCGCGAGCCGGCGCTTTTCGCCCACGCCGAGGGCGTGGAGCGGCTGCGCGGCGCCGGCCGCACGGTCGTCGAGGATGCGGCGCTGGCCCGGGAGGCCCGTGAGGTCAACGCCCACCTGCTGGGCTGAGGCCCGCAACGGGCCGCCGGGGAGGCGGGCCCCGCCCGGGCGCCGAGAGCGGGGCTAGTAGCGGTTGACGCCGGTGACGCGGACCACGGCGTGGCCGACCTCGTCGGAGGCGGTGAGGTCGACCTCGGCGCTGATGCCCCAGTCGCGGTCGCGGCTGGGGTCGTCGAAGATCTGGCGGACCTGCCACATGCCGTCCCGCTCCTCGATGAGCAGCATGGCGGGGCCGCGCGCGTCGGGGCCGATGCCCAGCTCGTCGTGCTCGTCGAAGTAGTCCTCCATCGCCGACTCCCACGCCTCGGCGTCCCAGCCGTCCTCGCCGTCGAGCCGGCCCAGCTCGGCGTAGCGGCCCAGCGCCGCGAGCTCCACGCGGCGGAACATCGCGTTGCGCACCAGCACCTTGAACGCCCGCGGGTTCGCGGTGACCGGCTTGACGCGCTCCTCGGCGGCCTCCTCGGCTGCGTCGTCCTCGGCGGGGTTGGTCAGCTGCTCCCACTCGTCGAGGAGGCTGGAGTCGACCTGGCGGACGAGCTCGCCCAGCCACTCGATCAGGTCGCGCAGCTCCTCGGTCTTGGCGTCCTCGGGAACGGTCTGGCTCAGGGCCTTGTAGGCGCTGGCCAGGTAGCGCAGCACCAGGCCCTCCGAACGCGCGAGCTCGTAGTAGCCCACGTACTCGGTGAAGGTCATCGCCCGCTCGTAGAGGTCGCGGGCGACGGACTTGGGCCGCAGCGGGTGGTCGCCCACCCACGGGTGGCCGCGCCGGTAGACCTCGTAGGCGTGGTCGAGCAGCTCCTCCAGCGGCTTGGGGTACTCGATCTCCTCCAGCCGCTCCATGCGCTCCTCGTACTCGACGCCGTCGGCCTTCATCTGCGCCACGGCCTCTCCGCGGGCCTTGTTCAGCTGGGCGCCGAGGATCTGGCGGGGGTCGTCGAGGGTGGACTCGACGACGGTCAGCACGTCCAGCGGGTAGGTGGGCGCCGCGGGGTCGAGCAGCTCCAGCGCCGCCAGCGCGAAGGTGGACAGCGGCTGGTTCAGCGCGAAGTCGGGCTGGAGGTCGACGGTCAGCCGGGCGACGCGGCCGGTCCCGTCCGGTTCCTCCAGGCGCTCCACGATCCCGCCGTCGATCAGCGAGCGGTAGATGGCCACCGCCTCGCTGATGTGCCGGCGCTGCGTGGGGCGGTCCTCGTGGTTGTCGGTGAGCAGATGGCGCATGCCCGCGAAGCAGTCGCCGGGGCGGGCGATGACGCTGAGCAGCATGGCGTTGCTGACCCGGAACCGCGACTTCAGCGGCTCGGGCTCGGCCGCGATGAGCTTCTCGAAGGTGTTCTGGTCCCAGCCGACGAAGCCGTCGGGCGCCTTCTTGCGCACCACCTTGCGCCGCTTCTTGGGGTCGTCGCCGACCTTGGCCAGCGCCTTCTCGTTCTCGATGACGTGCTCAGGCGCCTGCAGGACCACGTTGCCCACGGTGTCGTAGCCCGCGCGCCCGGCGCGCCCGGCGATCTGGTGGAACTCGCGGGCGCTCAGCCGCCGCACACGGGAGCCGTCGTACTTGCTCAGCGCGGTGAACAGCACGGTGCGGATGGGTACGTTGACCCCCACGCCCAGCGTGTCGGTGCCGCAGATGACCTTCAGCAGACCCGCCTGCGCGAGGCGCTCGACCAGGCGCCGGTACTTGGGCAGCATTCCGGCGTGGTGCACGCCGATGCCGTGCCGCACGTAGCGGGAGAGGTTGCGCCCGAACCTGGTCGTGAAGCGGAACCTGCCGATCTCGGCGGCGATGGCGTCCTTCTCGGCCCGGGAGCACATGTTGATGCTGGTCAGCGACTGGGCGCGTTCGACCGCCTGCGCCTGCGTGAAGTGCACGATGTAGACCGGGGCCTCGCGGGTCTCCAGCAGCTCCTCAAGGGTCTCGTGCAGCGGCGTGGTGCGGTAGGAGTAGTACAGCGGGACCGGCCGCTCGGCGGAGCTGACCACGGAGGTCGTGCGGCCGGTGCGGCGGGTGAGGTCGTCCTCGAAGCGGCTGACGTCGCCCAGGGTGGCCGACATCAGCAGGAACTGCACCTGCGGCAGCTCCAGCAGCGGCACCTGCCAGGCCCACCCGCGGTCGGGCTCGCCGTAGAAGTGGAACTCGTCCATGACCACGGTGCCGATGTCGGCCCCGGCGCCGTCGCGCAGCGCGATCTGGGCCAGGACCTCGGCCGTGCAGCACACGATCGGGGCGTCGGCGTTGACGCTGGCGTCGCCGGTCATCATCCCGACGTTGTCGGTGCCGAAGACGGCGCACAGCTCGAAGAACTTCTCCGACACCAGCGCCTTGATGGGCGCGGTGTAGAACGCGCACTCGTCGCGCCCGAGGGCGGCGAACAGCGCGCCGGCGGCGACCAGGCTCTTGCCGGAGCCGGTGGGGGTGCTCAGGACGACGTTGGAGCCCGACACCACCTCGATGAGGGCTTCCTCCTGGTGCGGGTAGAGGGTGAGCCCGCGATCACCGGCCCACGACGCGAACGCTTCGAAGAGGGAATCGGGTTCGGGGCGGGCGGGAAGCTGATCGATGAGACTCACGCATTCCATACTGCCTGCTCCGGGTGACCGCCCGGGCCACTCGTCCGCAGGCCCCGTGCAGGGGCCCGCCGGGCCGCCCGCCGCGCGTACCCGCGCGGCGGGCCCCGGGGCGCAGGCCCGCGGGTGCGCGGATCCGCGCGTGCGCGGGAGGGTGCTCAGCCCAGGTGCTCGGCCAGGAACGCCAGGTTCTCCTCGGTGGCGAACGCGTCGCCGCCCTCGTGCCCGTTGAACTCCCACAGCCGCATCCGCTTGGGCCCGGCGTAGGCGTTGTAGACGGCGTAGCAGGTGGAGGGCGGGGTCACCGCGTCCATGCCCGCCGCGCTGAACCGCGCGGGCGCGGTGGCGCGGGAGGCGAAGTTGAGCGCGTCGGCGTAGGCCAGCGTCGAGAACACGCGTTCGGCGCTGTCCCGGTAGGAGCGGCAGTACTCCGCGATCTCCAGGTAGGGCCCCTGCGAGGCGATCTCGGCGGCGCGGCGGAAGTGCGACAGGAACGGCACGTCGGCGACGACGGCCGCCACGCCGGGAGCCAGCGCGCCCGCCGCGACCGCCAGCCCGCCGCCCTGGCTCGCGCCCACCACGGCCACGCGGTCGGGGTCGACGCTTTCGAAGGAGCGGGCGGCGGCGACCGCGCGGACGGCGTCGGTGATGACCCGGCGGTAGTAGTAGCGGTGCGGGTCCAGCACGCCCTTGGTCATGAACCCCGGCCGGTGCGGGTGCGGCGAGTCCTCGGGGTCGGGGGTGTCCCCGGTGCCGCGGTCGGTGGTGCCCTGGCCGCGCACGTCCATCACCAGGTGGGCGTAGCCGCAGGAGGCGTACTCCAGGGCGCTGAGCGGGTTGGCGCGGCCGCTGCCGTAGCCGGGGAACCGGACCACGCAGGGCAGCCGCCCGCTGCGGGCGCGCGGCAGCGTCAGCCAGGCCTTGACCGTGTGCCCTCCGAAGCCCGGGAAGCCGACGTCGAAGACGTCCAGTGTGGTCAGGGGGGTGCGATGAACGGCGGCCGACACGGGGGCCTCGCGGCGGGCGGCCTCGCCGAGCGTCTGGGCCCAGAAGTCGTCGAAGTCGGCGGGGGCGGTGGAGGCGGCGCGGTAGCCGGGGAGCTCTGCGAGCGGGAGGTCGGTTCGCGGCATACCGGCATCGTAGGCAACCGCCCCCGGGCGCACGGCGTGCAGGGGCCGGGATGCGGGCCCGGCGGGGCCGCACCCCGGCCGCGCGTGTGCGCCGAGCCGGAGGCTCCGGTCTAGATCAGGCCGAGCTTGCGGACGGTGTCGCGCTCCTCGGTGAGCTCCTGGACGGAGGCGTCGATGCGCTCGCGCGAGAACGCGTCGATGTCCAGGTCCTGCACGATCTCCCAGCGGCCGCCGCGCGAGACGGCGGGGAAGGAGGAGATGAGGCCCTCGGGGACGCCGTAGGAGCCGTCCGAGGGGAAGGCCGCGGAGGTCCAGTCGCCCTCGGGGGTGCCGCGCACCCAGTCGTGGACGTGGTCGATGGCGGCGTTGGCGGCCGAGGCGGCGGAGGAGGCGCCGCGCGCCTCGATGATGGCCGCGCCGCGCTTGGCCACGGTCGGGATGAACTCGTCGCGCACCCACGCCTCGTCGCCGACCTGCGCAGCGGCGCCGGCGCCGGACACCTCGGCGTGGGTGATGTCGGGGTACTGCGTCGCGGAGTGGTTGCCCCACACCGCCAGCTTCTTGATGTCGGTGACGGACACGCCGAGCCTCTTGGCGAGCTGGCTCAGCGCGCGGTTGTGGTCCAGCCGCATCATGGCGTTGAACCGCTCGGCCGGGATGTCGGGCGCATGCGCCTGGGCGATCAGCGCGTTGGTGTTGGCGGGGTTGCCCACGACCAGCACCCGCACGTCGTCGGCGGCGCCGGCGTTGATCGCCTCGCCCTGCGGCTTGAAGATGCCGCCGTTGGCCTCAAGGAGGTCGCCGCGCTCCATGCCCTTGGTGCGCGGGCGCGCGCCCACCAACAGGCCGACGTTGGCGCCCTCGAACGCCGGGCGCGCGTCGTCGAAGATGTCGATGCCCTTCAGCAGCGGGAACGCGCAGTCGTCCAGCTCCATCGCGGTGCCCTCGGCGGCCTTGACCGCCGGGGGGATCTCCAGCAGACGGAGCTTGACGGGCGTGTCGGGGCCCAGAAGCTGACCCGAGGCGATGCGGAACAGCAGCGCGTAGCCGATCTGCCCGGCTGCCCCGGTGACGGTGACGTTGACAGGTACTTGGGCCATGACCTTCTTCTCCTGATGACGGTTGTGCGACCGGCGATGCTCTCCGCGGCCCTGCGGCCCCCGGCGTCCGCCTCCGCACACGGTGCCCCGCCGGCGCTGCCGAACGGCGCCGCGGCACCCCACCCTAGCCGTGCCGACGGCGGCGGCCGCGCCCCGCCCCACCTGCGTGTGCGGACCGATCGGCGGGAGGGGGCAGCGCGGCCGCGCAACCTCGGCCTCCCCTGCGGCTTTCCGGCAGAATGGGAGGAGCGGGGTGCTGTTAAGATAACGGCGTTCCCGACCGAGCACCCCGGCCGGGCAGCCATCGGCGGGACTCACTCCCGCCCCGTGGCGGGGCGGTAGCTCAGCTGGTCAGAGCAGAGGACTCATAATCCTTGGGTCGCGGGTTCGAGCCCCGCCCGCCCTACCCTTCCCGGACATGCAAAAAGCGCCGCTGACCTGCGCGAAGCAGGCCAGCGGCGCAGCGCCAGGCGTCCGGTCGGTTGCGGCGCGGAGCGGCTTCGCCCGGCGGGCCGGGGCGAATACCGGGTGAAGCCGGCTGCCTCTCGGAAGCCCCCGAACCGGCCGTTCTGCGGACCTCACGAGTATGACCGGCCCCGCTACACTGCGCAGGCGTGACCTCCTACATCTCCCACACCAGCGTCGACTGCCGGAACGCCTACGATCTCGCCGAATGGTGGAAGCCCGTTCTCGGCTACACGGACCTCCCCGGCGACCCGAACGAGCCGGGGCACCCGGAGTGCATGATCATCGACCCCGAGTCCGCCCACCGGGTGTTGTTCATCGAGGTGTCCGAGGAGAAGCCCGCGAAGAACCGGCTGCACTTCGACCTGCGTCCGCGCACGGGAACCCGGGACGAGGAGGTGGACCGCCTGCTCGGGAGAGGGGCGGCGCGGGTGGCCGACCACCGCGGAATCCATGGGCCCGGCAGCGGTTGGGTCGTGCTCGCCGACCCGGAGGGCAACGAGTTCTGCGTGTTGCGATCCGACGCCGAACTGGTCGAGCAGAACACCCGACCTGCCGTTTGACCCCGAACAGTGAGGGGTGGAGCGGCTCACCCCCGCCGAGCACGAAGCCGCGACAATGAGTACTGGGGTGGGAAATCCCTGCGGCTTCGATTCTCGCGCCGCCTCGTCCGCATCTCTTGTCCGAGTGGTGGCGACGATTCCTGCGGCTTGCTGCCTTCTTGAGCAGTACCTGTGGCACTCTCTCCTCTTCAACGGTAGCCCGGAGCGCCGTCGGACGGCTCGGCGTGCTCCGCGAGTAGGTCGATGACGACGTCGCAGGCACTCTCCTCGACCAGCGGGCGCAGCAGGCGGAGACTGGACAATCCTTCCGTGATCCGCGCCGGAGATGGCGAATCGGCCAGCATGCCGCGGACCATGGCGACCGCCCGGTCGGTCTCACCGAGCACGAGGTGGCACATCGCCGGATTGAACGTGTGTGCCTCCTCGCGCGGCTCCAGTTCGCGCAGCCGTTCGCCTTCAACGATCCCTCGGCGCAGGTACTCCTCCGCACGGGGACCCTCGCCGGCGCGGTGCGCCGCGAGACCCGTCAGGAAAAGCAGCCAAGGATGCGCCTCCGGTCCGTCGGGGGAGCGGCCGGCCTTCTCCGCGAGGTAGAGGAAGGCCTCCATGGCCTCGTCCGCGATCAACAGCAGCATCCCTGCCAGCTCGGCTGGAACCGAGTCCGGTGCGGCCCGGAAGTCCGCCAGCGCGCCCCCGTAGTCCTCTAGCAGAAGGCGAACTTTGAGGCGTCGGCCGATCGCCCAGAACTCGTCGGGCTTCGCCGCGATGGCCCGGTCCAGGTCTCGGAGAGCGGTTTCGAGATCTCCTCGGAGGCGGTGCACGTCGCCTCTGTGGGCGAGGACATGGGTGTACTCCGGATCGGCCTCGAGCGCCCGGTCGCAGTCGGCCAGTGCCCCCTCCAGATCGCCGATGTCCTGTCTCAGGACCGCCCGGTCCAGGAAGCGGCCACTCGTCGGCTCCAGTTCGACGGCTCGGTCGAGGTCGGCGAGCGCCGCTTCGAACTGATCCAGTCTCCAACGGGTGGACCCTCGCTGGGATAGTGTCCATGCGTCGTCCGGCGTGAGCCGTAGCGCCCGATCGAAGTCGGCCAGCGACTCGGCATGGCGGCCCTGTGCTCGGTGCAGGACGGCTCGGTGGGCTAGCAGATGGCCGTCTTGTGGGCGCAGGGCGAACGCCCGCGTGAAATCGGCGAGCGCCGCGTCGTGGTCGCCGCGTCCCTCAAAGGTCAGCGCGCGTTGGACGAGGGGTGCGGGGATCGTCGAGTCGAGTTCGCAGGCCCGGTCGAAGTCGGCGATCGCGGCGTCGAGGCGCCGGAGCTCCCGGTGGGTCCGGCCCCGTTGGATGTAGGAGGCGGCATCGTCGGGGCGCAGCCGGATGGCGCGCTCGATGTCCTCGAAGGCTTCGGCGTCCCTGCCGGCGTCGTGGCGCAGGCGCCAACGCTCGCGCAGGGCCTTGTGCAAGGTCGGCTCGGGCAGGTCCGCCTTGTCGATCAAATGGGAGAGGAAGGCCGCCTCGGGCTCCGCCCCGCTGAGGGCCGAGCCGAGCAGGTGCGCCCATCGGGCCGTCTCGGTCGCTCCGCTGTCTTGAGCGGCCTGCTCCAACGCCCTCGTCCAGCGCCGCGCCCCTGGCACGCCGTCGGCGCAGGCGTCCACCGCTCCACTCAGGGCGTCCGCGAGAGCGGTCTCCGGATCGGCGCAGAGGCGGTGGTAGATCTGCTGGAGCGGCGGACCGGGCTCGCCCACGCGCTCGTAGTAGGCGGTGAGCGTCCGGTGATGGCGCTCGAACTCGGCCGGCGAGCTGTTGCGCTGCAGACGCACCATCAGCGAGCGCACCACCTGGTGGTAGTGGCAGCGGCCGCCCTCGTCGACGACGAAGCGCAGCGAGCGCAGCCACCCGTAGAGTTCCGCGGCCCGCTCGGGCTCCTCCTCGCCGACGAAGAGCGCGAGGACGTCCTGGTTCAGGTACTGGGGGAGTGCGCACAGGCGGGCGATCCGCCGCCGCTCGGCGTCGTCGATCCCTTTGAGGAACCGGTCCACTGCGCCGCCGCTCGGATCCCTTATCGAGTCCGGGTCGCCGGCCGCAGCCTGCGCGAGCGTATCGACCAGGACCGGGAGCCCGCCGGTCAGCTCCCAGACGGGCTCGATCGTCTGCGGATCGGTGACACCGTGGCGCGCCAGCAGCCGGGAGGTCTCCTCGCGGGTGAAGGGGTGCAGCTCGACGTCGACGGTGAAGGGGCGCAGCAGCGACCAGGCGTTGGGGTCCGGCTTGTGCTGGCCGGCGATCGTGATCACGACGTCGTCGGGAAGGGAGCCGTGCTTCTCGCCCTCGACCAGAGCGAGCAGCCACTCCTGAGAAGTGGGGGCCGCGTTCTCGAAGGAGTCGAAGAAGAACGCGAGCCGTCGGGAACCGGCGGACTTGGCCAGCTCGCGGAGGAAGAGTGCTGTCAGCTCGCCAATCGGGTCGAGTGTCAGCCGCAGGTTCTGGGGCTCCTTGATCTTGCTCATCAGCCAGACCCGGCCCTCGTCGATCGCGTTCGCGGCGCCGTCCGGGTGCACGTGCCCCGCTACGTCGACCCCCGTCAGCACGGACATTCCGAGAAAGCCGACACGGGTGAGACCGTACGTGAGCATACTGGCGATGTTGTCCGGGACGTCCGGGCTGGACAGCAGCTCATGGCGGGTCTTGAGGTAGGCGGTGTACTGCTTCGTGTAGCCCTCCAGGCGCAGACCCTGGCTCTTCATCTGCTCCGCGACGGAGTTCAGCATGTCGAGCGGGCCGTCCGCGTGTTCGTCGTCGACGCGCGCGGTCAGGAACTCCGCATCGACGGCAAGCTGCTGGAACTCGCGGAGCAGCAGTGTCTTGCCGACGCCCGCGTTGCCGTGGATGTTGTAGACGAACCTCCTCGCCTCGTCATTCGGGGGGAGGGCGAGATTCGCGCGGTAGTCGTCGCGGTGGTTCTCCCGGCCGAAGAACGCCGCGCTGCGTCGTTTGCGGAGGATGTCCCGAAGGGAAGTGGTCACCACTGCTCCGAAGCCGGCCCGGGATCGTCTGTCTCGGATTCTGGCACGGAATACGGCTATCCGCCCCCCGTATTCGGCGATCCGGGTTGAACTTGGACGCGACCGACCGGGAGGCGGTCAGGTCTGCTGTGGTCGGTCGGCGATGAGGGGGACCTGGCGGGCCGCCCACGGGCTGACGGCCCAGGGGGCGCGCCGGGCCACCGTCGCGAAGTCGGCCCACTCGACCCACTCCCATTCGGCCACCTCGGCGGGCTCGGGGCGCGGGGTGTCCCGCGTGGCGGCCCGGTAGACGGGGCAGAACTCGTTCTCCACGATCCCGGAGGCGTCGGCCGCCCGATAGGCGAACTCGGGCAGCAGCACGGCGACTCCTTCGAGGGAGATCCCCAGCTCCTCGCGGGCGCGCCGGTGCAGCGCCTCCTCCATGGGCTCGCCGGGGCCGGGGTGCCCGCAGAAGGAATTGGTCCACACGCCGGGCCAGGCGGTCTTGTCCAGCGCGCGCCGCGTCACCAGCAGCCGCCCGCCGGGATCGAAGACGTAGCAGGAGAACGCGAGATGCAGCGGCGTCCGCGGGCCGTGCACCAGGCGCTTGTCGGCGGTGCCGACGGGGCGGTGGCCGCCGTCCAGCAGCACGACGAGCTCCTCCGCCGCCGTGCCGGGGCTTTCCGCTGTACCCGTCGCGTCCGCTTTCTCTGGCACGCGCCCCCCGTTTCCTCGAAGATCGTCCGCGGGAAACGTACTAGAGACGCGTGGGGGAAACAACAATTAGGTGAATTGCGATAAGTCAGGATTCCGGAAATATTCGCGGTGCGCTGCCCGCGAACGCGGTGGGGACGCGGGTGCGACCCGGGCGATCGGCGTCGGGGGGCCGAGAGGATCGGGGGCGCGCCGGGCCGTCGCCGTCCGGCCGGGGCTGCGGACGACGATCCGCGCCGAATCCCCGCAATAGGTGTGCGGGAGTGTGCGCCGATTCCGGATCCGCGAAAGCACTCCGAATTGCGCAGGACGCGGCAAAGGGCGGTGCCGCGCGCCGCTTCGGCCGCGGCCGCCGTTCGCCGCCCCGGCCCGAGCGGGCCGGCGGCGGGGGGCGGGGTCTGGCGCCGCCCGGTCGCCCGGCTGCGGCGCACCGCTGCGGTGCGCCGCCCCGGCGAGCGCGCCCTCATGGGAGTGAGCGGCGCTGCTGTCGGCGCTGCCGCCCGAAGCGGATCGCGACTCCTGGCGGCTGCCGAGCGTGCGCGGTCGGACCGCCGCTCCCAGCGCCCCGTGCGCCCCGTCTGCGGGACCGGATTCCGTGCGCGCAGGTCAGAAAGGCGGTGCCTTACTCGCAGTCGTCGAATTTCATCGAACGCGGTCTGCCTGATTGACAACCGCGGGTCGTGATGCGTAATATTCTGCGCATAAGGAAAGCGCTTTCCGGTGTTTTCCCCGAACCGCGTGGTGGAAAGGGAGTTCGTTTCGCGGTGCTTCCGATGCTCCGGGATCGGCGCCCTTCCGCATTCACCGCGGTCTCGCCGGCCGTGGAATTCCGTGTGTCCGCGGCCGGTGGTCCCCCGCCGCGATTCCCCCCGGCGTGCCGACGAGGAGGCCCGCCATCGCGGCGGCGGTCAAGCGAGGAGGTATTCCCGCAATGCCGTATTCCCCCAACAGCAGAAGAGACCCGCGGCGGTTCTCCCGCGGATTGGCCGCGAGCTGCGCTCTGGCGCTGGGCTCGGCCGTGCTGAGCGCAGCCGCACCGGCCGCAGCGGCCGCGGGCTGCGAAGTCGACTACACGGTCAACGAATGGAACAGCGGTTTCACCGCGAGCGTGGAGATCACCAATCTCGGCGACGCCCTCGACGGCTGGACCCTGGAATGGGAGTTCCCCGACGGCCAGGAGGTCACCGGGGCGTGGAACGCCGAGATCGACCAGTCCGGCTCCGCCGTCACCGCGGAAAGCGTCGCCTACAACGCCGCGATGTCCACCGGCGGAACCGCGTCGTTCGGCTTCCAGGCCACCCACTCCGGCCAGAACGGCGCGCCGGGCGGGTTCACGCTCAACGGCACGGTCTGCGACGGCAGCGCCGGCGGCGACGACGGATCCGGAGACGACGGCGACGACGGCGGAGGCGGCGGCGATCCGCAGCCCTCGGGCTCTCCCGCGGGGTGGGCCGGTGAGAACGGCGGCACCACCGGCGGCGCGGGCGGCGCGACCGTGGCCGTGGACACCGCCCAAGAGCTCACCGACGCCATGACCGCCTCGGGCCCCGCCGTCATCGAGGTCCACGGCAGCATCGCCCTGTCGGGCATGAACGACGTCACCTCCGACAAGAGCGTCATCGGCGCCGAGGGCGCCCGCATCACCGGCGGCGGCATCGACGTCGACGAGGCCCACAACGTCATCATCCGAAACATCGCCTTCGCCGACTGGGACGACGACGCCATCAACGTCCAGGACGGCTCCACCAACGTCTGGATCGACCACAACAGCTTCACCCGCGGCGACGACGGCGCCGTCGACATCAAGCGCGAATCCGACTTCGTCACCGTCTCCTGGAACCACGTCTTCGACCATGCCAAGTCGATGCTGCTGGGCCACTCCGACGACCACACCGCCGACCGCGGCCACCTGCGGGTGACCTACCACCACAACTTCTTCGACGGCTCCGGCAGCCGCCACCCGCGGGTGCGCTTCGGCGAGACCGTGCACGTCTACAACAACTACTACCGCGACAACGCCGAGTACGGCGTGGCCTCGACCATGGGCGCCGGCGTCCTGGTCGAGAACAACTACTTCGAGAACGTCGAGCACCCCACCCACGTGGGCTACGCCGACTCCGCCGCGGGCCGCCTCGAAGCGGTGGGCAACGCCTTCGAGAACTCGGGCGCGCCCGAGACCGCCGGCAGCGTGGCCGGGGTGCCCTACTCCTACACACCCGACCCGGCCCAGGATGTGCCCGCGATCGTCACCGACGGCGCCGGGCCCGGCAACATCTGATACCCGACCGGGCTCCGGTCCGTCCCCCGGGGACCGGAGCCCCTCACTGCGGGGGCCCGCCGCGCGGCGGCGGGCCCCCGCTTTTCGCGCGCCCGCGCTTCGCGGTTGCACGCCGCGGTTGCACGCGGCGGTCGCGGGTAGTCGTCGTCGGCCCGACGCGGCCGGCCTCCCGCGACCGGAGCCGCTTTCGATCCGCCGCGCGCCGCTTTCTCCGCCCCTGCGGGCGCCCGGGTGACACGCCCGGAGACCCAGATCCGCGGCGGGCGGGGACGGCCGGTTCAAGCTGGTGGGCGGATCGAGCTATAGGGTGGCGCAGCGCCGGCCATGCCCGCCTCCTCCATAAGAGACCGCGGCCGCATGGGCGGCCTGTCGAGACCCGGCCAGAAAGGTAGGCACTAGCGATGTCACAACAGAACCGCGAGCAGTGGGGGACCCGGACCGGGTTCCTGCTCGCGGCGATCGGTTCGGCCGTCGGCCTGGGAAACATCTGGCGCTTCCCCTATGTCGCCTATGACAACGGCGGCGGCGCGTTCCTGATCCCGTATCTCGTCGCGCTGCTGACCGCGGGTATCCCCCTGCTGATCCTCGAGTACGCCATCGGCCACCGGTTCCGCGCCTCCCCGCCCGCGGCCTACCGCCGACTCAACCGCTTCGCCCAGCCGCTCGGCTGGTGGCAGGTCGGCATCTGCTTCGTGATCTCGGTGTACTACGCCGTCATCGTCGCCTGGGCCGTGCGCTACGCCGGATTCTCGCTCACCCAGTCCTGGGGCGAGGACCCCGAGGCGTTCCTGTACGGGAACTTCCTGCACGTGGCCGAGGCGCCCGGCCCCCTCGGCTCCTACAACCTCGGCGTCCTCATCCCGCTGGTCGCCATCTGGCTCGTGGTGCTGGTGGTGCTCGCGCTGGGTGTGCGGCGCGGCATCGAGTGGGCCAACCGCATCTTCATCCCGCTGCTGGCGGTGCTGTTCCTCATCCTGGTCATCCAGGCGCTGTTCCTCGACGGCGCCGAGGTCGGCCTGAACGCGTTCTTCGCCCCCGACTGGTCGGCGATCACCGACGGCAGCGTGTGGGTGGCCGCCTACGGGCAGATCTTCTTCTCGCTGTCGGTGGGCTTCGGCATCATGATCACCTATGCCTCCTACCTGCGGCGCAAGTCCGACCTCGCCGGATCGGCGCTGGTCGCGGGCTTCGCCAACAGCTCCTTCGAGCTGCTCGCGGGCATCGGCGTCTTCGCCACGCTCGGCTTCATGGCCAGCGCGGCCAACGTGCCGGTCAGCGAGGTCGCCACCGACGGCCTGGGCCTGGCCTTCGTCGCCTTCCCGCAGATCATCAACAACATCCCCGTCGCGCCCGCACTGTTCGGCGTGCTGTTCTTCGTCTCGCTGATGGTCGCCGGCCTGACCTCGCTCGTGAGCATCGTCGAGGTGGTCATCTCCTCCGTCCGCGACCGCACCGGCATGCGCCGGGTCCCCGCGGTGCTGGTCGTCGGCGGCTTCACCGCCGCCGTGTCCGTCGCGGTCTTCCCGACCGACCAGGGGCTCTACCTGCTGGACGTGACCGACCACTTCATCAACCAGTACGGCATCGCGCTGGCGGCCCTGGTCGTCGTCGTGGTGGTCGGCTGGGCGCTGTGGCGCCTGCCGATGCTGCGCCGGCACACCGAGGCGGTCTCCTCCGTGCCGATGCGCGTATGGTGGGCGCTCACGCTGGGCGTGGTCACGCCGGTCGTGCTCGGCTTCATGATGTACGACAGCATCTCCGCGGAGCTCGCGGCGAATTACGGTGACTACCCGAGCTGGTTCCTCAACTCCGCCGGCTGGGGCGTGGCCGTCGGCGTCGTCGTGCTCGCCGTGCTGATCTCGCTCATCCCGTGGAAGCGCCGCGCGGGCGACGAGGACGACACCAACGCCACAGTCGCGGCTGCCGACCAGAGCGGAAAGGGGCAGTGATGTCCACCGGAGCCATCGTGATGCTGATCGTCTCCGCGGTGATCGTGTGGGGCGGCCTGGCGGCCGCGGTCCTGCACCTGCGCCGGCACCCCGAGGAGGCGGAGGACTGACGAACCGCGGTACCGCGCTCGCGGAGCGCCGCGCTGCCGACGGCCGCCCCGACGCCCGACCGGCGCCGGGGCGGCCGGCCCGTTTCCGGCCGCATCGGGCACAGGCGGGGCGGCCGGGCGTGTGGAAGAATCCGGGTGCCGGGTCGTACGCCGCCGCCCCCGCACCGCCCGCGTGCGCCGCGGCCGCCGGGGCCCGGTCCACCCGCACGCCCGAGCCCGCCGCGCCAGCTCCGACGAGGAACCGCCCCATGAGCGACCCCTACGGCCCCCCGCCGTACCCGCCCGGGTACGGGCCCTCCGGGCACTACCCGGGGGCCGCGCCTCCGCCGCCTCCGCCGCCCGGCCCGTATGCGGCCTCCGCCCCCTACAGCCACGGGCCCGCCGCCCCCGTCCACCCGCCGCCGGCGAGCTGGCCGGCCCGCGCCGTCGCCTACCTCATCGACGGCTTCATCGCCTCGGTCATCTTCCTCGTCCTGTTCTACGGCGCCATGGGCCTGGGCCTGTGGCTGTTCGACCCTGACAGCGGCGGTTCCGGGGAGGCGGCGATGATCGTCACCATGCTGGTGATGCTCCCCCTCGCCGCGTTCGCCTCCTTCTGCTACACCTGGATTCCGCACGCCCGCAGCGGACGGACGCTGGGCAAGCGCGCGGCCGGCGTCAAGGTGATCCTGATGAAGACCGGGCAGCCGCCCTCCCTGGGCCTGTCGGCGGGCCGGCAGCTGGTCGCCGTGGCCCTGGCGTCGGTCACCTGCGTCGGCACCCTGCTGGACCTGCTGTGGCCGCTGTGGGACGAGCCCTACCGGCAGGCCGTGCACGACAAGGCCGTCGGCACCCGTGTCATCCGCGTGCGCGGCGAGGGCGCCGGGCCCTACCCCGTCCACCCGCAAGCGGCTCGGCCCCACCCGGGCGCCATGCCCGCTCCGCCGGGCACCGGCGGCTGGTACTGAGCCCGAGCGGCGGCTCGCGGACGCGGCGCCGCCGCCTCCGCAGCGGAGACCCGGCGGGTCATCCGGCCGGTCGCAGGGTGAGGACGTTCTCCGACCGCTCCCGGACCGCGTCGCGGGTGAAGGGCATGGGGACGGTCTCGCCGCGGGCCCACAGCGCAGTCTGGTCCTCGTGGTGGGCGTGGAAGGCGTGGCCGGATGCGCCGGTCAGGTCGACCCAGCGTGCGGCGTCCAGGTCGGCCATGTCGACGGTCATGCGCATCGAGGGCACGGTCGTCACCGCATAGCCCTCCGTGTGCTCCCAGCCGGTCGCGTTGACGGTGCTGTCGCCTCCGGAGGCCTCCACCGGTGTGCCGTTGAACGCCCACTCCAGCGGGGCGATCCCCGACGACCCCAGTGAGGGGTGGGTCGCCGTCAGCGTGTGCAGCTCGCCCCAGCGCCACTCGGCCGGGTCGTCGCCCAGGCGCCGGGTCAGCTCGCCGGCGGCGCGCCGCAGGGCCTCGCTGAGCACGGCGTCTCGCCCCTCGGCCTCCCCGCCCTTCCACCAGGGCGAGCCCGGCTCCTCCAGCAGGCGGTCCACGACCAGCCAGGAGCGCGATCCGACGTCGAGGGCGTGGTCGCGGCCGAGCTCGTCGAAGGTCAGATCCAGCAGGTGGCTGTAGGCGGCGTTGTAGAAGGCGGCGGCCGGGGAGTCGGCGTCCTGCTGGAAGTCCCAGTCGGCGAGTAGGTCCTGCCCGCGGGCGGCGGCGCCCTCGGCGCCGACCCGCAGCAGGTACGGCACGACGGCGCGGGCGCCGCTGTTCTCGTTGTCCATCTGGATCGCGGCCATGTCGGCTGTGGTCAGGCCGCCCTTGCGCGTGGCCTCGGCCAGCAGGGTGTCGATCCGCTGCGAACGGTAGCCGTAGGCCCAGTCGCTGGTGAGCATGTGCTCGTATCCGGACCCCGCCGCGGCCTGGTTGGCTGTAACGATGTAGCCCCGGTCCGGGTTGCGCACCACCGGCAGTTCGTCGAAGTCGATGAAGCCCTGCCAGTCGTAGTCGGAGTCCCAGCCCGGCGCGGGCCAGCGGCCGTCCCCTTTGCCGCGCACGGGGATGCTGCCGGGCGCCTGGTAGCCGATGTCGCCGTCGGTATCGGCGTAGACGAGGTTCTGCGCCGGCACCTCGAAGGAGCGGGCGGCCTCGCGGAACGACGCGAAGTCGTCGGCGGCGTTCAGCAGGAAGATCGAGTCGGCGGTGGTGCCGGGCTCCAGGGCGGTCCAGCTGAGCGCGACGCCGTAGCCGTCCCCGGGCGCCTCGGCGGCCTTCCGGGCGGGATCGCCGCCCGAGTCCACGGGTGGACTGGCGCCGATCCCGCGCAGGTTTGCGGCCGCCTCGGCGTCGGACAGCAGCGGTCCGTGGCGCGTGGAGCGCACGGTGAATGCCACGTCCTCGCCGCCGGCCACCTTCACCGTCTCCTCGCGGGTGGTGAGCGGTTCGCGCTCGCCGTCGACGACGGCCGCTCCGCCCTCGATCCGCTCCAGGTACAGGTCGGCCACGTCGGGGCCGAGGTTGGTGAACCCCCAGGCGATGTCGGCGTTGTGCCCGATGACGACGCCCGGCAGGCCGGCGAAGCCGAACCCGGTGACGTCGAAGGGGCACTGCTCGGTGACCTCGGTGCAGTGCAGCCCGGTCTGGTGCCACACCGAAGGCATCTGCGCGCCCAGATGGGGGTCGTTGGCCAGCAGCGGTCTGCCCGATGCGGTGTACTCGCCCGAGACCACCCAGGAGTTGGAGCCCAGCCCCGGCGACTCGGGGCCCAGCATCGGCGGGAGCGCCTCCAGACCGGCGCCGACATCGGCCAGCACCCCGGCGGCCCGCCGCGGCGGCAGGGCCGCGTCGCCGTCCGCGGCGCCCGCGTCCCGGTCGGCGTGGAACGCGCCGCCGCTGACGCCTCCCTCGACGATCGGCCGGTGCTCCTGCTCGGGGTAGGGCGGGTACAGCTCCTCGATGCGGTCGCGGCCGATGCCGGAGGCCAGCAGCGCGGCCCGCTCGGTCTCGTGCTGCATGTTGCCGCGCAGGTCCCAGGCCATGGCCTTGAGCCAGGCCAGGCTGTCCACGGCCGTCCACTCCGCCACCTCGTGGTCGGGGTTCAGCGCCTTCAGCGCGGTGAACTCCAGGCCGCGCTCGCCGCCCTCGCGCCGGTCCAGGTAGGCGTTGACGCCTTCCGCGTAGGCGTCGAGGTAGGCGCGGGTCTCGGGCCGCAGCAGCGCGTACTCCTGCGCGGCGACGCGGCGCCAGCCCATGGTGCGCAGGTAGGCGTCGGTCTCGACCTGCTCCGCGCCGAAGACCTCGGACAGCCGCCCGGCGGTGGTCAACCGGTTGACGTGCATCTGCCAGAAGCGGTCCTGGGCGTCGACGAACCCCTGGGCGCGGAACAGGTCCTCGGAGGAGTCGGCGTAGATCTGGGGGATGCCGTAGGCGTCGCGGTGGACGGTGGCCGTGCCCTCCAGCGCGGGCAGGTCGACGGCGCCCTCGACGTCGGGGAAGGCGCGCTGCACCGACCAGAATCCGGTGCCCGCGGCGGCGAGGGCCAGGCACGCCGCAGCCGAGAGCACGATCAGCGACCACCGCCTGAAACGTGTTCTGGATCCCGCCATGGGCCGACTCTAGACCCGCGCGCACCGCGCTCGGGGCCCCGGGTGCCGTGAAAGCGGCGTGCCGCGGAGCCGCCCGCGCGCACCGCCCGCGCCGCGGGTCCGCGGTCGGGGCCGGGTCCCGTTCGCGGCCCGGCGGTTCAGTCCTCCGCGTCGGACTCGTCGCGCGGGCGGTGCGCGCGGGCGCCCCGGGTGGCCACCCGCCAGGCACCGAGGCAGCAGACGGAGACGGTCAGCCACGAGGCCACCAGAGCCCAGGCCGCGAACACGCCGACGAAGCCCGCGTCGCCGCAGTCGTACTCCGGCGGATAGCTGGCGAAGGCCCGCGTGCACCCCAGCGGCAGCAGCTCCAGGGTGAAGTAGCTCAGCAGGCCTCCCGCGCCGAGCGCGGTCGCTCCCAGGACCCAGGCGAGGCAGAGCAGTATCACCGCCGCGAAGAGCCGCCGGGCCGTGTTTCGGATCATGGTGCCCCTAGGATCGGGCCGTTTCCTCCTCGGGCGCGGCCCGGCCGCGGGACCGCGCCAGGACTCGGGGTCGAGGCGATTCAGGGGTAGGGAGCCGGTCTCGGAGTCGGAGTCGGACGTGCGCTGCCGCGATTCAAACACACTGGGAGATTCGGGGCACGCCGGACCGCGCCGCGGCGGCGGCGTGCTCGCCGCGCGGGGGCGGATCGGCCGGCGGGCCGCCCGGCCCGCCGCGCCCGTCAGCCGCCTTCGGCGCGCTTCTCGGAGTGGCCGAGGCTGCGGTGCGGCGCGATCCGGTCGCGCACCAGCCGCTTGAGGGCGGCGAGCTCGGGGAAGCCCTTGCTCTGCGCGCGGGAGTACAGGGTCTCGCCGTCGAGCCGGATCTCGAAGACCCCGCCCGTGCCCGGGACGAGCGCGACCTCGCCCAGCTCGTCCTGGAAGGTGGTCAGCAGCTCCTGGGCCGTCCACGCGCCGCGCAGCAGCCAGCGGCACTGCGTGCAGTACTCGATCTCCAGGCGGGGCGTCCTCGTCGTCATGGCGCCCATGGTGCCAACCCGTGCGCGGGCGCGCGCGGCGGCCCCGCCGGCTGCCGTCTGCGGAGCGCTGCGCCCGCTCGCGGACGCCCGCATACCCGCAGGCCGGGCGGACCCGTTGCCCGCGCACGCCGCGCGGCGGAGGTCAGGACAGCTGCATCGCCTCGGCGACGAGCTCCAGGGCCCGCAGCCGCCCCTCGACGGTGCCCGCCTGCGGCGCGACGATCAGCTCGTCGGCGTCGGCGTGGCCGGCGAACCACTCCAGGTAGTCCTTGACCTCGCCGGGGTCGCCCACGGCCGAGTACCGGGCCATCTGCAGCACCTGGCGCCCGGCGGGGGAGTCCAGTGCGGCGTCGGCCTCCTCGGACGTGATGGTGCGCCCGCGGGCGAGCAGCTGCTGGGCCATGCGGCGCTTGGCCAGCCGGGACTCCTCGGCGGCCCGCTCGGAGGTGTCGGCGGCGGCCACGTTGACCCCGGCGATGACGTAGGGCTCGCTGTGGCGCTCGGACGGGCTGAACTCGCGCCGGTAGGCCGCGACGGCCTCCTCCAGCGCTGCGGGGGCGAAGTGCGAGGCGAACGAGTAGGGCAGCCCCAGCGTCGCGGCGAGCTTGGCGCCGAACAGCGAGGAGCCCAGGATGTACAGCGGCACGTCGGTGCCCTTGCCGGGAACGGCGTCCACACCGGGGATGCGCGACCGGCCGATCAGGTAGCCCTGCAGCTCCAGCACGTCCTGGGGGAAGGTGTCGGCCGAGGAGGGGTCGCGGCGCAGCGCGCGCATGGTGTTCTGGTCGCTGCCGGGTGCGCGGCCCAGTCCCAGGTCGATGCGGTCCGGGTGCAGCGTGGCCAGCGTGCCGAACTGCTCGGCGATCGTCAGCGGCGCGTGGTTGGGCAGCATGACGCCGCCCGCGCCCAGCCGGATGCGCTCGGTGTGCGCGGCGACGTGCGCGATGAGCACGCTGGTGGCCGAGGAGGCGATGGTGGCCATGTTGTGGTGCTCGGCGTACCAGATCCGCCGGTATCCCAGCTCGTCGGCTTTCCTGGCCAAATCCAGGCTGGCGTCCAGGCTGTCGCGGGCGGTCATGCCCTCGGTGATGTGCGCCAGGTCGAGCAGGGAGATCGGGACGGACACGGGTGTCGGCCTTTCGTCGCGGCTGCGGGTGCCCGGCGGCGGGCGCCGGGCGGAGGCGGCCTCCCGCCTCGCTTGCCCTCCGGCTAACGGCGCCGGGCGACCGGTTTGTTCCGTCCGAGCCGCAGACCGCAGACCGCAGACCGCGGGCCGCGGCCGGGTGTCGGGGCGGTGCGTGTCGGGGGAGGCGCCTAGCATGCGTGGTGCCGCGCCGCGCGGCCGCCCGCGCCCCGAGGGGCGGGCGGGAGCATGCGGCGCGGCACCGGAAGCGGTCGGCGAGACCGGCGAGAGACGACGGCGGCGTCCGAGCGCCGCGAGGGAGAGGCGATGAGCACCGTTCCCGACTTGGAACCCGTGGCGAACCGGATGAGGGAGGCGGCCCAGGGGGTACGCGACCACGAGCTGGACGCGCCGACGCCCTGCGAGCGGATGCCGGTCGGCGCCCTGCTCGACCACGTCATCTCGCTCTGCGAGGCCTTCCGCCGCGCCGCGGACAAGACCTCCACCACCGCCGAGACCCCGCCGGAACCCTCCGCCGCCAACCTCCCCGACGCCTGGCGCGACGAGCTGGACCGGCGCCTGGACGCCCTCGTGGCCGCCTGGCGCGACCCGGCGGCCTGGCAGGGCGCGACCGCCGTCGGCGGCGTTGAGCTGAGCGGCGAGGCAGCGGGCACGGTCGTACTCAACGAGCTGCTGTTGCACGGCTGGGACCTCGCCCGGGCGACCGGCCAGGCCTACATCGGCGACCCGGCCAGCGTTGAGATCGGTTACGCCTTCGTCTCCGAGGTCCCCGCCGACGACCCCAACGCGCGGGAAGGCCTGTTCGGCCCCGTCGTGCCGGTGCCCGAGGAGGCGCCGCTGCTCGACCGCGTGCTGGGCCTCAGCGGCCGCCACCCCGACTGGACCCCGCCGCCGCCCTGAGGCGGGCCCGCGGCCCCGCCCGCGGCGTCCCGACCACCCGCGGCGGCCTCCGCTCCGCAGGCCCGCGGATGCGCCTGCCCGCGCCCGCGTTTCAGCCGCCCGCCCCCGGCCAGTGGACTCTGCAGGAAGAGGACGGCGACACCCGGACCCGAGGGGGGCCGATGCGAGCGGTGACATGGCAGGGCACCGAGGACGTGCAGGTGCGGGAGGTGCCCGACCCGGGGATCGAGCGGCCCACCGACGCGGTGGTCGAGGTGACCTCCACCGCGATCTGCGGCTCGGACCTCCACCTGTACTCGCCGTTGGGCATGTTCATGGAGGCCGGCGACATCCTCGGCCACGAGGCGATGGGCGTCGTCCGCGAGGTCGGCTCCGAGGCCGGCCGGCTGCGGCCGGGCGACCGCGTGGTCATGCCCTTCAACATCTCCTGCGGGAGCTGCCACATGTGCGAGCGCGGCTGCTACGCCCAGTGCGAGACCACCCAGGTCCGCGAGTACGGCAAGGGCGCCGCGCTGTTCGGCTACACCAAGCTCTACGGTCACGTGCCCGGCGGCCAGGCCGAGTACCTGCGCGTACCCCAGGCGCAGTTCGGCCCGATCCGCGTGCCCGAGGGGCCGCCCGACGAGCGTTTCCTGTTCCTGTCGGACGTGCTGCCCACCGCCTGGCAGGCGGTGGCCTTCGCCGACGTCCCGCCCGGCGGCTCGGTCGCGGTCGTGGGGCTTGGCCCCATCGGCCAGATGGCCGCGCGCATCGCCCGCCACCAGGGCGCCGGCCGGGTCTTCGGGCTGGACTCGGTCCCGGAGCGGCTGGCGATGGCCGAGCGGCACGGCGTCGCCGCCGTCGACACCGGCGCGGAGGACGACCCCGCCGCCCTCGTGCGCGACCGCACCGAGGGCCGCGGCCCCGACTCGGTGATCGACGCGGTGGGCATGGAGGCCCACGGCGCCCCGCTGGGCAAGGCCGCCCAGACCATGGCCTCGCTGCTGCCCGACGGCGTGGCCGAGAAGCTGGTCGCGAGGGCCGGGGTGGACCGGATGGCTGCCCTGCACCTGTCCTTCGACCTGGTCCGGCGCTGCGGCACGGTCTCCATCAGCGGTGTCTACGGCGGCCAGGCCGACCCCCTGCCGATGCTGGACCTGTTCGACAAGGGCGTGCAGATCCGGATGGGCCAGGCCCACGTGCGCCGGTGGACCGACGACATCCTGCCGCTGCTCACCGACGCCGACTCCGACCCGCTGGGCGTGGACGACCTCACCACGCACGTCGTGCCGCTGGACCAGGCGCCCGAGGCCTACGAGAAGTTCCAGCACAAGCGCGACGGCGCGATCAAGATGGTACTGCGCCCCGGGGCGCGAGCGGCCTGACCACAGGAGGGGGCGGCGATGCGGGTCGGCGGACGAGGAAACGGGGACCGGGGCCGCGGCGGGAGCACGGCCGCGTTCGCGGGCCGAGCTGCGGTGGCCGGCACCGCGGCCGCCGCGGGGGCGGCGGGTCTCGCCGCCCTGTGCCGGAGGCGCGGCGAGGCCGACATCGCCGGGTGCACGGCGCTGGTCACCGGCGGCTCACGCGGCCTCGGGCTGCTCATCGCCCGGGAGCTGGGGCGGCGCGGCTGCCGCGTCCTGGTCGCGGCGCGCGGCGCCGACGCCCTCGACGCGGCAGTGGCCGACCTGCGCGGCGAGGGCGTCGACGCCCGCGGCCTGGTCTGCGACCTCGCCCGGGACGCTGAGGTGACCGCCCTGGCGGCGCGGATCCGCGACGAGTACGGCGGGGTCGACGTCCTCGTCAACAACGCGGGGGTCATCCGCGTGGGACCGGCCGCCGCCATGTCGGAGGACGATGTCGCCCAGGCGCTGGACACCATGTTCTGGGGGCCGTTCCGGCTCACCCGCGCGCTGCTGCCGGGGCTGCGCGAGCGCCGCGGCCGCGTCGTCACCATCACCTCGATCGGCGGCAGGATCAGCGTGCCGCACCTGCTGCCCTACTCCTGCGCCAAGTTCGCCCAGGTCGCGCTCTCACGCGGCCTGGACGCCGAGACGGCCGGCAGCGGCGTCCGCTTCACCACCGTGGTCCCCGGGCTGATGCGCACCGGGTCCCACCTCGGCATCGAGGTCACCGGCTCGACGCGTGCGGAGTACACCTGGTTCGCCGCAGCGGCGGGTATGCCGGTGCTGTCCATGGACGCCGAGCGGGCGGCGCGCGCCATCGTCGCCGCCGCACTGCGGGGACGCCGGCACCTGGTCCTGACCCCGGCGGCCCGAGCCGCGCTGATCGCGGACGGCATCAGCCCCGGGCTCGTGCAGGCGGCCCTGCGGACCACGGCCCGGCTGCTGCCGCACGGGCAATCGCCCGCCGTGCGCACCGGCGCGCAGGCCCGCCGGCAGACCGGGGTGTTCCTGCGGGCGCTGACGCGCCTCAACGACAGGGCGGCCCGGCGCTTCAACCAGGTCCCCGCGCAGCGCGGCGGCGCAGCAGGCGCGGGCGGCCCCCGCGGACGCGAGGGCTGAGGAAGGGCTCCGCGGCCCGCGTCCGCAAGATCACCGCCGCCCCGGTCGGGGCCGGGGCGGCGCTCCGCTCGGGCGGGTCAGCGCCCGCCTCCGGAGACCGCGTCGCGCATGCGGTCCACCAGACCGGCGCCGGGGTCGAGGATGCGGTTGGCCGGCGGGGTGTCGGGAGCGTTCGGGTGCGGACGTGTGGGCGCCCACTCCTTGGCCTGCAGGACCTTGCTGCCCAGCTCGGCCAGCTCCTGTTGGCCGCACGCCTCGCGCAGCCGCGGGAGCAGGTCGTTCTCCTCGTCCTGGACGTGGTGCCGGATGTCGGACATGAGCGTGCTCAGCAGCTCCTCGAACCGCGGGTCGACGGGCTCCAGCCCGGACAGCTCGCTCATCACCCGCTCCGCCTCGGCGTGCTCCCCGATCTCGTGGTCGGCGATCTCGTCGCCGTCGGGCAGCGCCTTGCGCGCCGCCGGGTACATGTACTGCTCCTCGGCCACCGAGTGGCGCACAAGCTCGGTGATCACGTGCTCGACCATGCCCTTGCGCTTGGCAGGGTCTCCCGCCCCCTGCTCCAGCTGGCTGAACACGCCCTCGACGGCGCGGTGGTCGGCGACGATGACCTCGATGAGGTCGGTGGTGTGCCTGGTCTCTGCCATTCCGGCTCCCTTGTCGGATCGCGGTTCACGTGCGCGGTCAGGGGTCGACTGCCCCCATTCCCGCGGTCGAATCGCCGTGACATCCGGCCGTCCGGGCCCTCGGCCCCGCCGGCTCAGCCCGCCTGGATCTCGCCCCCGGTCGGCGCCAGCACCTCACCGGTGTAGTAGGACGACAGCCGGTTGCTGGCGAAGAAGACATAGGAGGGCGCGATCTCGTCGGGGTCGGCGGCGCGGCCGACGGGCGCCTGCCCGCCGAAGCCCTCGACCTTCTCCTCGCCCAGCGTCGAGGGGATCAGCGGCGTCCACACCGGCCCGGGGGCGACGCAGTTCACCCGGATGCCCTCGTCCATGTAGTGCTGGGCCAGCGAGTAGGTGAGGTTGTGCACGGCGGCCTTGCTGGTGGCGTAGTCGATGAGCGTCTTGTTGCCGCGCAGCCCGTTGACGGATCCGGTGATCACGATCGAGGCGTCCGGCGCGAGATACGGCGCCGCGGCGCGCAGCGTCCAGAACACGCCGAAGACGTTCACCTCGAAGGTGCGGCGCAGCTGCTCGGTGGTGAGCTCGGCGAAGTCGGACACCGGCTCCTGCGTGGCGGCGTGGGCCACCAGCACGTCGATGCGGCCGAACTCCGCCACCGTGCGCTCGACCATGTCGGTGCAGTGCCCCTCGTCGGCCACGTCGCCGCGGATCAGCAGGCTCTCGCGGCCCGCGCGCCCGACCAGGCCGGCGGTGTGCTCGGCGTCGTCGTCCTCGCTGAGATAGCCGATCGCCACGTCGGCGCCCTCCTTGGCGAAGGCGGCGCACACGGCCCGGCCGATCCCCGAGTCGCCCCCGCTGACCAGGGCTTTCTTGTCGGCGAGTAGATCACGGCCGGTGTAGTCGGCCATCTCGTCGCGCGGCCGGGGCTGCATCGGCTCCGTCGCTCCCGGGTGGGACTGCTGCTGTGCGGGCGGCTGCTGGCTCATGGTCGGCTCCCTGCTGGTGCTGTCGGCTGCACCCCGCGCGGCCGCTCGGCCGCCGCGCGGGAGGTCGCGTACGCGGGACCGCCCGCCCGGAGACCGGGCCGGCGGCGCCCGCGGCGGGCCGTCACTCCGACGACTCCCCGGTCACGTCGGCGATGTCGCGGCTGACCTCGTTGGGGCCGCCGTACCGCTGGCGCGGCAGCCGCTTCAGCGCGTCGATGACGCCTTCGTCGGCGTCGTGGGCCTTGGCGTGCTCCACCAGGCCGTCGCGCGTGGACGGGTAGTCGGCCCCGGACAGGGCCTTCTGGACCTCGATGAACGTCGGCTCTGCCATTGCGGCCTCCTTCGCCGAACCTCTGTGTATGCGGATAGGGACGCGCCTACCCCCGGTCGGCGAGCCCATGCCCGGCGGTTCGGCTCGGAGGAGGCCCCGTGCCGGCGCTGCGGCCGGCACGGGGCCCGAGGGTGAACGGCGCGCGTCGGCCCGGTCACCGCGCACCGCTGTTGCCGGGGTCACACCGCGATCGCCGATGAGCCGGGAACAGTTCGCGGGTCCGAAGTGCTGAAGCTCAGGCATTCACCGCAAGACCGAACCGGTCACAGGCTCCGCTGGTTCGCATGACCCTCGCGCTCCGGGCGGCACGCGACCGCGGACGGTGACGTCCCACGTTGCTCGACCTACGGGAAGGCCGGAACGAGACAGTGGCGGTATCCAGCACCCACTCAGCTCACACGGACGACGGTTCAGCCCAGGCGCCGACCGCGGCGCCGGCGGAACCGACTGGCCTGCAGCGCCTTCGGCTGATCCTCGTCCTGGGCGCGCTCGTCGCGCTCGCCCCCCTCACGATCGACATGTACCTGCCCGCTCTGCCGGAGATCGGCCGGGATCTCCAAGCACCGTCCTCCGCGGTGCAGCTCACCCTCACCGGCACCCTCCTGGGCCTGGGCCTGGGACAACTGCTCATCGGCCCGCTCGCGGACTCGGTGGGCCGGAGGATCCCCCTGATTTCGGGAACCGTCCTGCACATCTGCGCCTCGCTGCTGTGCCTGGTGGCGCCCAACATCGCCGTGCTGGGCGTGCTGCGCGTCGTGCAGGGCGTGGGCGCGGCCGCGACGATGGTCGTGGCCCTGGCCGTGGTCCGCGACCTCTTCAGCGGCCGCGCCGCCGCCACGACCCTGTCGCGGCTGATGCTGGTCATGGGCGCGGCGCCCGTCCTCGCGCCGACCCTGGGCAGCACCGTCCTGGTCGCCGGGTCCTGGCGGTGGGTGTTCGGCGCCCTCGCCGTCCTCGGCGTGGTGCTGCTGGTGGTGGCCGTGCTGGCGCTGCGCGAGACGCTGCCCCCCGAGCGCCGGATCGCCGGCGAGGTGCTGCCCGTCCTGCGCACCTACAGGTCGCTGCTGACCGACCGGGACTTCGTGGTCCTGGTGCTGGTGGCCTCGCTGGCCATGTCGGCCCTGTTCTCCTACGTCTCGGGCGCGTCGTTCGTGCTGCAGGAGCAGTACGGTCTCGACCAGCAGCAGTTCGGGTTCGTCTTCGGCGCCGGCGCGATCGCCGTCATCGGCGCCTCCCAGCTCAACGTGGTGGTGCTCAACCGCCTCAGCGCCGAGCGGATCGTGCTCTACGCGCTGGTCGCCGCCGTGGTGTTCGGCGCGGTGCTGATGACCGTCGCCTTCACGGGCGCCGGCGGGATCGTCGGCCTGATGATCCCGCTGTGGTGCATGCTCGGTGCGGTCGGCTTCGTGATGCCCAACGCTCCGGCGCTGGCGCTCTCGCGGCACGGCGAGGCCGCGGGCACGGCCGCGGCGCTGCTGGGCGCGGGCCAGTTCGGCCTGGGCGCGCTCATCGCCCCGCTCGTCGGCGTGCTGGGCAACGACGGGCCGGCCATGGCCACGACCATGACCGGCGGCGCCCTCGTCGCCCTGGCGCTGCTGACGGTCTCGCTGCTCAGCGGGCGCCGGGTGCGGAGCGCCGCTGCCGTCGCGGGCTCCTGAGCCGCGGTTCAAACCGCCGCAGGCGGCGGTCCGCGGCCGGGCCGCGGACCCGTCCGGCCGGTGCGGACGACGGGGGCCCGTACCGCAACCGCGGGCGGGCGGGGGCGCCGAGGGGCGCCCCCGCCCGCCCGCTCTGCTGTGCGCGGCACGCGGCCGCGGCGCCTCAGCCGAGTTCGGCGAAGAACTCCCGGATGTCGCCGGCGAGCACCCCGGTCGCCTGGTGCGCGGCGTAGTGCCCGCCGGCGCCGTAGGAGTTCCACCGGACGATCCCGGCGTGGTCGCGCTCGGCGAACCGGCGGATGGAGACGAAGTCCCCCTCGAACATGGCCAGCGCCGTGGGTGCGGTCGTGGGACCCTCGGGCCGGGCGTCGTCGTGGGCGTCCTCGTAGTAGAACCGGATCGACGATCCCGAGGTCCCGGTCAGCCAGTACAGGGCCACGTTGGCGATCACGAACTCGGCGTCCACCGTCTCGTCGAAGAGCTGCGCCTGCCAGGCGAGCAGCCCCAGCGGCGAGTCCGCGAGCGCGTAGGCGAGCGTCTGCGGCTGCTGGCTGTGCAGGGAGTTGAACGAGAACTTGTTCTCGTAGAACCACTGGAGGTGCGCCAGCGCCGCCTGGTCCTGCCCGCTCAGGTCCGCCATCTCCGCGGGGTCCCCTGTGGGGAAGGAGAAGAGCTGGGTGACGTGCACGCCCGCCACCCGCTCCGGTGCGATGCGGCCGACCTCGGGCGAGATCATCGAGCCGCCGTCGTTGCCCACGGCGCCGTAGGCCGAGTAGCCCAGCCGCTCCATCAGCTCGGCCCACGCCCGCGCGGTGCGGCGGGTGCCCCAGCCCGCCTCGCGCGTGGGCCCGGAGAAGCCGAATCCCGGCAGCGACGGGATCACCAGGTGGAAGGCCGGCGTGTCCGCGGAGTCGGGGTCGGTCAGCAGCGGGATGATGTCGAGGTACTCCAGCACCGATCCGGGCCAGCCGTGGGTGAGGATCAACGGGAGCGCGTCGGCGCGGGGCGAGCGGACGTGCAGGAAGTGGATGTTCTGGCCGTCGATCTCGGTCGTGAACTGCGGGTAGGAGTTCAGCCGCCGCTCCAGGGCGCGCCAGTCGAACCTCTCCAGCCAGTAGGCGGCCAGCTCGCGGACGCGGTCGCGGGGCACGCCGTAGGCTGCGCCGGAGCCGGGGACCTCCTCGGGCCAGTGCGCGCGGCGCAGCCGGTCGCCGAGGTCGTCCAGGGCGGTCTGGGGAATCTCGACGCGGTAAGGGCGGATGCTGTCGGCGGACATGGCGACTCCTTCTTCCAGAGCGGAATGCTCTGTTCCGCTGTTGGTTCGACTGTAGCAGAACGGAATGATCCGTTCCAGTGTTAGGGTGAGGGCATGCCGAATCCGACCGAGGCCGCCGACTTCTCCGGACGCCGTGCGCAGGCCGCGCGCAACGACTCCGCGATCCTCGACGCCGCCCGCGCCGTGTTCCTGGACGATCCCAAAGCCCCCGTCTCCGCGGTCGCCTCGCGAGCGGGAGTGGGGATAAGCGCCCTCTACCGCCGCTACGGGGGCAAGGAGGACCTGCTGCGCCAGGTCTGCCACGA
Source organism: Streptomonospora halophila (assembly GCF_039542725.1). Classification (NCBI taxonomy): domain Bacteria; kingdom Bacillati; phylum Actinomycetota; class Actinomycetes; order Streptosporangiales; family Nocardiopsidaceae; genus Streptomonospora; species Streptomonospora halophila. Next base: position 46,229 of record NZ_BAABIK010000001.1, read on the forward strand.
CGGTCTGCGCCGCTACATCGCCGAGGCCGAGCAGGCTCTGGCCGAAGACGACGACTGGCAGGCCTTCACCTCGTTCCTGGCCAGGATCGTCGACGCGGACGTGCACTCCCTGACCGTGCACCTTGCCGGGTCCTTCGAGCCCACGGCCGAGATGGGCGCCGACGCCGCGCGCTCCAGCGAGCTGGCCGAGCGCCTGACACGGCGCGGCCACGCGTCGGGGCGCCTGCGCTCCGACTTCACCCCGGCCGACATCGTGCTCGTGCTGGAAGGGTGCGCGGCCCTGCGGTTCCCCGATCCCGAACGGACCCGCCGGCTGCGCAGGCGCTACCTGGCGCTGCAGCTCGCCGGACTGGACACCGCGGCCGGAGCGGCGCGCGACACCGGGCTGCCCGGCCCGCCCGCGAGCGAGGAGGAGCTGGGCTGGCGCTGGCGGCGCTGAGGGCCGATAGCCGCGCGAACGACACCGGGGCGCGGCCGTACACCGGAGTACGGCCGCGCCCCGGTGCGTGCGGGCGCCGTGGGAAGCGGTGTGCTCGGCCGGTCGAGGAGTCGGCCGGCCGCGGGGCGAGGGGGCGGCCGGCCGAGGGGTCGAGGGGGTCGAGGGGGTCGAGGGGATTGACATCGGACTCGCTGCGCTGGATGCTCAACCTGAAAGTTGATAAACGATGAGGTTGAACGCGATGGCCGATGACGAGCTGAGCGCGACGTTCACGGCACTGGCCGATCCGACCCGCCGGGCCTCCTCGCCCGGCTGGCGCGGGGCGAGGCCACGGTCAGCGAGCTCGCCGCACCGTTCGACATCAGCATGCAGGCGATCTCCAAGCACCTGAAGGTCTGGGAGCGAGCGGGGCTGATCTCCCGCGGGCGCGACGCGCAATGGCGGCCCTGCCGGTTGGAGCGGGCGCCGCTGGAGGCCGCGTCGGGCCGGATCGACCGCTACCGCGAGATCCAGCGGGACCGCATGGACCGCCTCGATCGGGCCGTACGAGGGCTCACGGGCGACGGGGGACGGATGGCGGACAGCAGGCGAACGGCACGGAGTCGAGCCGGCGGGGATCGGCGGGACCGGCGCAGGAAGCGCCGAGAACACGGAGAGGGAGCAGGACCATGGCTGACACTACTGAGATCATCGTCGAGCCGGGGCGGCAGGACATCGTCATCACGCGGGTCTTCGACGCGCCGCGCGAGAAGGTCTTCGCGGCGCTGACCGACCCCAGGCTGGTCGCCCAGTGGTGGGGCGCCGGCGGGCCCGGCGAACTGGAGATCTCCGAGTTCGAGGCCCGCCGCGGCGGCACCTACCGCAACATCAGCCGCGACGAGACGGGCACCGAGTACGCGTTCCGGGGGGTCTTCCACGAGGTCATGGCGCCCGAGCGGCTCGTGCACACCTTCGAGTTCGAGGGCATGCCGGGCCACGTGGCGCTGGAGTGCACGGACCTGGAGGAGCTGGAGGACGGCAGGACCAAGTACACGGAGCTCTCGATCTACCAGTCGATCGAGGACCGCGACGGCATGATCGCCTCGGGCATGGAGCACGGCGCCCGCGCGGGGCTGGAGAAGCTCGCCGAACTGGTCGAGTCCTCCTGAGGCCGGGCGCCCGCGCCCTCCGGTGCACCGCCTTGCGCGGCGGACGGAGGGCGCTCGCGTGTCGGGACTCTCAGGGGTGGGGTGGGGCTGGGATCGGGGGCTGGGATCGGACTCGGACGCCGGGATGAGGCGGCCGGGTGCGGTCTTCGATGACGGGGCCCGGGATCAGGGGAGGGGGTCAGAGGGGGTCACAGGGCGGGGATCAGCGGGCCGGTGATGGCATCAGGGAGAGAACAGCGAGTCGGTGTCGGCGCCGATCGCTTCGAGCACCCGGCCGGTGAAGTACACGGTGCCCAGCACCAGGACGCGCCGGCCCAGATGCGTCAGCAGTTCCGGCGTGACCTCCTCCGCGCGCACGCGCACCCAGTCGGCGGGAAGCTCGGCCGAGAACCTCAGGTGGGCGTCGGGCAACTCGGCCGCCGTGACGCGCTCGCCGGCGAGCGCGTCGACCGCGCCGGATACGTCCTTGTGGTCGGGCAGGCACACCAGCACGTGGTCGGGGCCTCCCCAACGCCGCCGCGCGTGCTCCAGCGCGGCCGCCACGCCTGCACGCTCGACGGCGGAGTCGACGATCAGTTCGGTGGGGCCGGTGCCGGCGGAGTGGTGGGGGCCGGGGCAAGGACGGGGGCCGGGGGCGACGCTCCGGTCCTCGGGCCGGTCGAGGACGTGGTGGGAGAGCCGGCCGGGCAGGCGGACGCTCGCCAGCACCCGGCGAAGGCGCTCGGGCTCGGGCTGAGCCCGTCCGAGGACGGCGAGCAGCCTCCGGGCGGACGCATACCCCAGTTCGGCCGCCGAGCGGCCCAGGCCCTCGGGCAGCAGCGAATCGGGAGCGCCCGCCTCGCCCGGTTCCAGGCGCTCGGGGCGCACCCCGCCCCCGGTGCGCGCGGCGAGCGCCGCGTGGGCCGCGGCCTCGACCCCGGCCTCCAGCGGCCCGTGCACGAACGCGCGCGTGCCGGGGCCGGCTGCTCCGGCCTTCTCCTCGGCGATCTGGCCGACGGTGTCTCCCAGCACGCCCAGGTGCTCGCCGAAGACGGTGGTCAGCGCGACCGCCGCGGGGTCGAACAGGCTCACCTCGTCGCCGCGGCCGCCCATGCCGGCTTCCAGCACCAGCAGGTCGGCGCCCTGATCGCGGGCGTTGAGGGCACCCGCCGCCAGGAACAGCCCGCTGGGGGAGAGGTAGCCCGACCGTGGCGGCGGCAGATGACGCACGGCCTCGTCCAGCTGGTCGGCGAGCCGGGCGAGGTCGGAGGCGCCGATCGCGCTCCCGCTGAGCCTGATGCGGTCGCGCGGCCCGCGGATGCCCGGGCTGGTGACCGTCACGACGCGGGCGCCGGAGGCAGCCAGCGTCGCCGAGGCGTAGGTGGCGCAGGTCCCCTTGCCCTTGGAACCCACCACGGCCAGCACCGGTGTGTCCGGTGCGGGAAGGTCCAGGACGGCCAGCAGGTCGGCCGCCCGACCGATGTCGCGCCGCTCGCCTGCCCCGCGCCGGAGCCACTCCCGGAAGAACACACCGGGCGCCTGCGCGACCACGTCCACCTCGTTTCCCCGTTCCCTGTTGCGTGATGCGTGTTGCGTGTCCGTAGTGTGCGTCCCCACCCGAGCGGTACGCCCGCGAAAACCCGGGCCGAAGACCTTTCGCCGAGCCCGCCGAGACCGATTTCGCCCGGACGATTCTCGCTCATGCCCGCCGGAGGTCGAGCCTACGGCGACGTCCCGCGACGTCGCAGCAGTCACCGACCCGAAGGGTGGTGAAGGACGGCGCCCGCGTTCATCGGTGGGGGTGATGGCCGGTTGCGCGTGCGGCGAGGCGGCGAGGGCGGCGGTGGGCGGGGCCTGCGATCACCGGCGGGGGCGACGGTGGGTTGCGCGTGCGACGGGGGCCGCGAGGGCGGCGGTGGGTCGGACCCGCGTTCATCGGTTCGAGTGGAGGCAAGTTGCGCATCCGACGTCGGCAGCGAGGGCGGCGGTGGGCGGGGCCTGCGATCACCGGCGGGGGCGACGGTGGGTTGCGCGTGCGACGGGGGCCGCGAGGGCGGCGGTGGGTCGGGCCCGCGTTCATCGGTTGGGGCTGTGGTCTTGCGCGTGCGACGGGGGCGGCGAGGGCGGCCATTGGCCAAGCCCGCGTTCATCGGTTCGGGGTGGAGGCAGGTTGCGCGCCTGACGTCGGCAGCGAGGGCGGCGGTGGGGCGGGGCCTGCGATTACCGGTTGGGGTCGTGGGCGGTTGCGCGTGCGACGGGGGCGGCGAGGGCGGTGGTGGGTCGGGCCCGCGATTACCGGTTTGGGTGCTCGCCGGTTGCGCGCCTGACGTCGGCAGCAAGGGCAGCGGACGGCCGGGCCGGCGAACATCGGGTCGGATGATCGCCGGTTGCTCGCCCGTCGTGGCGGTGGCATCCGGCGTGGGGCCGCCGCCCGCTGCCGACCGGGCGCGCGGCGGGGGCAAAACGGGCATTTGAGACCCATGATCCCCACGAGTGGCGACGAACCAGACTTCCGCCTCACGGCAGCCCCTTAGGCTCCCGCATGCCCTCTCCAGTGGGGTGATTTTTGCCTCTGTGTCCGAATTGTACCCCAGGGAAGCTCCTTCGCACCGGACCGCGGGGCGACGAGACCCGCCGGATGCACCCCTCAGTGGCCTCGGGGCGCCGGTTTGCGCGGTCTCGTTGCCGCGCGGGGGCGACCTAGGGCATCCGATTCCGACAAACCTGACGATTCGCCCTGAATTCTTTCGCATAGTGGAAGTGCATCGGTGTGGTGATGCCGTCCTGCGGATCGCGTCGGTCTCGTGCTCGCGCAGGAGTGAACGGCGTGCCGGTATGCCCGAAATGCCCGATCCCAACAGCGGTATGTCCCGCCCCCGCCTCGCACCCCCTGCATTCCCCGCCCCCGAACCACCCACCGTCCTTGCTGCCTCGTCGGGGTGCGGGACCGGCGGGAACCCGAACCGGTGGGCGCAGGCCTGACCATCCGCCGCCTTCGCCGCCCCGTCGCTTGCTCCACCGGCGAGCACCCCTACTGATGGGCGCAGGATCAGCCACCCACCGCTCTTGCTGCCTCGTCGCATGCCTGGCCGGCGGGTACGGGACCGATGAATGCGGGCTGAACCATCCGCCGCCTTCGCTGCCCCCGTCGGATGCGCCACCGGCGAGCACCCTTACCGGTGGGTGCGGGCTGGGCCCACCGCTGTCCTCGCTGCAGACGTCGCGGGCTCGACCGGCGGGTACGGGGACCGATGATTGCGGGCTCAGCCACTCGCTGCCTTCGCTGCCTCGTCGGGTGCGCGACCGGCGGGCATGCGAACCGATTGGCGCGGGCCCGGCCATCCGCTGCGCATTTTCCGCGGGGCCGCCTTCCCCCTCTGTCCCGCTCCCGCTATCCCGTTCTCCTCGCTACCCCGTGCCAGCGGCTCGGGCGGGGACGGCCCGGAGCGGTCAAGTCGGCTTGCGCGCGCTCAGCCGTTCGATGAAGCCGCCTTTGGAGCGCTCGGCGGACTCCACGATGAACCCGTGCTCGCGCACCTGGACGATCGGTCGGCGCATGAAGCGCTCGCCGCTGCCGGGCTGGGTGCGGGCGGTGATCCACTCGACGGCTCGGAGGAACCAGCGCAGCGGGGGGAACGTCGGGCGCACGTGGTCGAGCAGCAGCAGGCGCCCGCCCGGACGCAGGACCCGGCGCATCTCGGCGACGGACGCGCCGACGTCGGGGACCGAGCACAGCGAGAGCGTGGCCACCACGGAGTCGAAGTGGGCGTCGGGAAACGGAAGGTGCTCGGCGTCGGCCTCACGCAGCGCGGCAACGTTCTCCATGCCCTGCGCTCGCCGCCGGGCGATGTCGAGCATCCGCGGACTGAGGTCGATACCGGTCAGCTCGACGTCCTCGGCGTAGAGCCCCAGGTTGCGCCCGGTGCCGACGGCCACCTCCAGGGTCCGTCCGCGGGCCTGCCGACACACCCACGAACGGCCGTCGCCGACCATCATCCGCTCGATGCGGTCCATCCCCCGGTCATAGGTGGGAGCCTGGCCGTTCCAGTGGGTGCGCATCGCGTTCAGCACGGCGTCCGGATCGTCGGGTCGCCGGGAGTTCCCGGAGTTGGGTCGGGACATGGCCGATTCCGTTCCGTCGCAGGATGGCGGAGGCCGCCAGTGGTGGCACCGGTGTACCCCTCTTGCTGGGGCAACGCAATGACGAGCCGACCGGTTCCGCGCGTCGTCGGCTGCCAGGCTCCGCCGGCCGCCGCAGGAGCCCCCGGCGCGGTCCGCGGCCGCTACGCCCCGGACCCGGCCTGGGCGTACGCGGGGGCGGCCTGTCCCGCGTTCCGGTCGGGCGCCGGGGCGCGGCAGGCGGGCCATGACTGGAATGGGACACGCCCTCCCACGCCCTCCCACGCCCGCCGGGGACCGACACGGAGCGCCCTGCCCGGCTAGTCTGGCGAACCGTCGGCCGAGCGGACTGAGCCGGGCGAGCAGGCCGAGCAGGACAGTGCCCGCGATCCGCGCCGCCTGTCCGCACCGCCTGTCCGCACCGCCTGTCCGCACCGCCTGTCCGCATCGCCCATCCGCACCGCCTGTCCGAATCGCCCATCCGCACCGCCCGCCCATCCGCACCGCTGGGAGGACGCCGTCGACTCCGCGCAGGCTTCGTGGCCGCCCGCGACGCCGGGCCTGCTGCGCATGCCGTCGGGAAGAACCGTCCGCGGCCGCGCGATGCGCCGTCCCCTCCCCGCGGGCCCTGAACCGGACTTCGGCATCTACCTGCGGTCCACCCCGCCCGGGTCGGTGACCTGGGAGTCCGTGTGGCTCCGTTGGCCGGACATGTGGCTGCCCGCCGACCGCGCCGCCGCCCGTGAGGCCTTGTGCGACGCCTGGTCGCGCGCCTCCGCCCAGCGCGTCGAGGTCGCCTGCCGCGGCGGCCGCGGGCGCACCGGTACCGCCTTGGCCTGCCTCGCCGTGCTGGACGGAGTGCCGCCGCGCGACGCCGTCGCCTACGTCCGCGAGCACTACGCGCCTCGCGCCGTGGAGACTCCCTGGCAGCGCGCCTACGTCGCGGCGTTCAGTTGAGGGACTGTTGCATGTGCCGGTGCGCGCGTTCAGTGGTAAGGGCCCGTGTGCACCAGCAAATGTCGATCCCCGGAACGGTCGGCGCGTCGCCGCCGAGCGCGGAGGTCGACCCGCCGGGGTGGCCCGCGACTACGGAGCGCGACCCGGCCGACAGACCATTAGCGCGATCGCGATGGTGCGGCTGACGGTCACACGGTCGGCCGGTCCGAGCTCCCGCTGGAGCAACGGACCAACCGAACGCACTGTGTGATCAACCGTAGAACCCACAGGCTCTGAGAGCGCCCACCACCCCGCAGACCCGTTCATCTGCCGACCCGCCGCGACCGGCGTCAGGAGGGAGTGTGGGAGCCCGGCACCATGCGGGTGGTGACCGCGATCCGATTCCAGGCGTTGATGGTCGCGATCGCCACGACCAGGGACGCGAGTGTCGGCTCGTCGTAGTGGCGGGCCGCCTCATGCCACACGGGGTCGGGCACCGGTTCGGGCCGGTCGGCCAGGCGGGTGGCCTCCTCGCTCACGGCGAGTGCAGCGCGCTCGGCCTCGGTGAACAGCGGCGACTCGCGCCAGGCCGCCACCGCGAAAAGACGCTCGTCGCTCTCGCCGGCCTTCTGGGCGTGCTTGCTGTGCAGGTCGACGCAGAAGGCGCAGCCGTTGATCTGGCTCGCGCGCAGCTTGACCAGGTTAAGGGTGGCCGTCGGCAGCGGGCTCTGCGCAAGGAACCGCTCCAACCCCGCCATCGCCTCGTAGGCGGTCGGCGCCTGCCCGAAGACGTTCACGCGTTCGGTCATCGAATCTCCTCTCCTTCTCTGCTTTTCTGCATCACTGCTTCTCCGACCCTGCGGCCCCTCGCTGCGACGTTCCGTCCCTCCGGCTCTCCGCCCCTCCGGCTCTCCGGCCACTCGGGCGCCGTGTCCGGTACCGGAGGCCCCGGATCGGATCCGGACCCCGGCCCCGACCCGGCTCCGGCTCCGGCCCCGAACCCACATCCGGATGCGGTCTCGGACTCGTGGACTGCGCGATCGGCCGCCGGTCCGGCTCAGCCGTCGCCGTGGCGGTCACCGGCGGTCCCACCGGCCCATTTCAGCTTCTTCGGGTTCCGTACGCCGGCGATCTCGACAATCCGGCCGCCGGACACCGCGAACGCGATGACGCTGTCGGTCTGCCCCTCCATCTCGCCGACCAGCCCCGGGCGCCCGTTGACCGTGGCCGGGCGCAGTTCCAGCGCCGCGCCGTAGCGGCTCCGGATGCCCAGCATGAAGCGCGCCACCTTGTGCGCTCCCACGATCGGGCGGAGCGCGCTGCGCACCACACCGCCTCCGTCGGAGCGCATGACGACGTCGGGATCCAGCACCGCGACCAGGCCGTCCAGGTCGCCGCCGCGCACCGCCGCCCGGAACGCGTCGACGATCCTGCGATGCTCGTCGGCGTCGACGTCGAAGCGCGGCGCCCGCTCGGTGACGTGCTTGCGGGCGCGTGCGGCGAGTTGGCGGCAGGCCGCCGGCGTGCGCCCCACCACCTTCCCCACCTCGGCGAAGGACAGGCCGAACACGTCGTGCAGCACGAAGGCCGTGCGCTCAGCGGGGGAGAGGGACTCCAGCACGACCAGCATCGCCATGCTCATCGACTCGTCCAGGGTGACCCGGTCGGCCGGGTCACCGTGCTGGACCAGCGGCTCGGGCAGCCACTCGCCGACGTACTCCTCCCTGCGGCGGCGCGCCGAGCGCAGCGTGTCCAGAGCGAGCCGGGAGACGGCCGTCACCAGCCAGGCGGCGACGTCGCGGATCTCCTCCTGTTCCGGGTCGCGCTGGGCGCGGTCCAGCCGCAGCCAGGCCTCCTGCACCGAGTCCTCTGCTTCCTCGACGCTGCCCAACAGCGAGTAGGCGACCGACAGCAGGCGCGGGCGCAGGGCACGGTACTCGGCCGCGTAGTCGGCGGCGGTGTTCGTTTCGCTGTCCACGCCACGAGGACGAAACGGGGGGCTCCCGTGTGACATCGGCCTGCTCCCCTCCTGGGCTCCGAGACCGATTCTTACGGACGACCGGCTGCTCAGCTCCAGGTTTTCTCGGCCTACGGTGAACGATCGTTGCCACCCCTCCCGGGTTCCGGCTCCCGCGGTGCCGCCACTCCGACGCCGCCCCGGCTCCAGCCCGCTTCCAGCCCGCCTTCCGCCCGCCCCTGCCTTCCTCTCCCGCCACTGCACCCTTCCCGGCGCGGTGTCGGCGGCGGCGCGAGGGCGGGGGCGCGTTGACGCGGCCGGCATCGAGGGGAGAATCTGGTATCTGGTATAGACCGGACCGTACCGGACGGCGGCTCACAGGGCCCCCGCGCCGGAGGCCCGGAAGGACCGTCCGTGTCCGGGCCGACGGGAGCGGCCGGGCCGGCCGCCCGCTGCTCGCAGTGGGCACGCCACCACAACCACGCCGAAAGGAATCCATGACCCAGGAAGCGGACTTCGGGGCGCTGATGCGCGATCGGCTCGCGCTCGTCCAGGAGCGCAACGCCGCGGCGCTGGCCGAGGTCGCCGACGTGCTGATGGAGCGGGTGGTCGAGGGCGGCGGGGTCGTCCTCGCCGCGGGTGCGGGCCACTCCTTCAACGCCGTCACCGAGGCCTTCTACCGCGCTGGAGGGCTCGCCACAGTGAAACCGCTGCACGCGCCGGAGCTGCTGCCGGTCAACGGTGCGTCCTCCAGCACTGCGGCCGAGCGCAAGCGGGGACTGGCCGCCGAGGTGCTGGCCCGCGCCAAGCCGGAGGCGGGCGACGTGCTGTTCGTGTTCTCCACCTCGGGCGTCAACTTCTATCCGGTGGAGTTGGCGCGCGAGGCCGCCGACCGCAGAATCCCCGTCGTCGCCGTCACCTCGCGGGAGTGCAACGCCGCGGCGCCCCCGCGCGCCGGCAGCACCCTCAGCGAGGAGGCCGACCACGTGCTCGACACCTGCGTGCTCCCCGGCGACGTCTCCTACCCGCCTGCGAGTCCCGAGACCGGCGCCGTGTCCAGCCTGGCCAACGCCTTCCTGTGGAACCTGCTGCTCGCCGAGCTGCACTCCCGTGCCGCCGCGGCCGGGATCCGCCTGCCGCTGTGGCGCTCCTCCAACATGCCCGGCGGCGACGAGGCCAACGCCGGCTTGCTGGAGCGGTATCAGCCCCGCGTGCCCGAGCTGGGGTGAGCGGGGCTGCGCGCGGCGGAGCCGCGGCGCCCCTGCCTCCTTCCCCCCTGAAGTGCCGCGCCGCGGCAGCCCGGCGTACCCGCACCGGAACCCCCCGTAGGTGCCCGCTGCGCCCCGTCCGGTCCCTCCTCGGGCCGGACGCGGCGGGCGCCGTGTGCGGGGGGTCACCGGGCCACCGCCCGGCGCCGCCGCTTGCTGCTAGAAAGGGACACTGCGGCGGTGCTCCCCTTAGGTCCGCTTAGGTCCGCGCACCGCCGGCGCACGTGCAGCCCTCCACCTCCCAGGGGTCATGCGATGAACCGTCCAGGCGACGACACCTCCGACCGGTCCGCGGAAGTCCCGGCGACCGGCGCCGCCCAGATACCCGACGTCGACACCACGGTCCCGCACACCGGCCGCGTGTGGAACTACTGGCTCGGCGGCGAGGACAACTTCGCCGCCGACCGCGAGCTCGGCGACCGCATCCGCGAGTTCCTGCCCACCGTCGTCGAGCTCGCCCGCGCCGACCGCGACTTCCTCGGCCGCGCCGTCACCCACCTGGTCGCCGAGGCCGGTATCCGCCAGTGCCTCGACGTCGGCAGCGGTCTGCCCACCGCGGACAACACCCACGAGGTGGCCCAGGCGGCCGCGCCCGAGTCGCGCATCGTCTACGTCGACAACGACCCCCTGATCCACGCGCACGCCCGCGCGCTGCTCGCGGGCACCCGCGAGGGCGCCACCGACTACGTCCACGCCGACCTGCGCGAGCCGGCCGCCGTGCTGAAGGCCGCGTCCAGGACGCTGGACCTGAGCCGGCCGGTCGCGCTGACCATGCTCGGCGTCGTCGAGCACATCCCCGACGACCAGCACCCGTACGAGATCGTCGGCCGCCTGGTGGAGGCGCTGCCCTCCGGGAGTTACCTCGTCCTCGCCCACGACACCAGCGTCGTGCACGGCGAGGTCTCCGAGGAGGCGGTTCGCCGGTGGAACGAGAGCGCTACGCCGGGAATCACGCTGCGCAGTCCCGAGCAGATCCGCCGCTTCTTCACGGGGCTGGAGATCCTGGAGCCCGGCGTCGTGTCCACCTCGCGCTGGCGGCCCGCGCCCACGGCCGACGGCGGGGCGCCGCCCGAGGTCGACGCCTTCTGCGCCGTCGGCCGCAAGCCCTGAGCCGCGCCGCCGGCCGGGCGCTCGGTCGCCGGCGACCGAGCTGCCTCTGAGCCGCGCGCGTGCGCCGCCGCTCGCGTCCGCACCCGGTCCGCCGTCGCCGCACGTCCCCCGCCCGCTGTCCTCGCCGTCACCTCCACGCGCGGACGCGGCCCGCGCGCGGCGGTTGCGCCGCCGGGCCGGGGCGAAGGCGGCGTGGACCCGGCCGACTCCGGCGGCGAGCACGGCGGCGTTGAGCGGTGCCATGGCCGGGACCGGAAGCAGCGATCTCCGCGCGCCCGCCGTGCTCCCCGACGCAGCACAGCGTGACGGTGGAAACGGGGCCCCGCCCGGAGGCGACGGTCGAGCCCGAGCCCATCGGTTCGGGTACCCGCCGGTTACGCACCCGACGGGGCAGCGAGGGCGGCGAACGGCCGAGCCCGAGCCCATCGGTTCGGGTACCCGCCGGTGGCGGTCGCGACGAGGCGGCGAGGACGGCGGACGGTCGAGCCCGCGGTCCTCGGTCCCGGTGCCCCGCCCGGAGGCGGTCGCGTCCACGACCACCACCGGCTCGGGGCGACGCTACCGGGTCTCCTGTGCACCTGCGCCGTGGCCGCAACCCGACCACGGCCGCCACCACGGTGCTGTGGCGGGGCGACCGCCCCGCGGCGCGGCCGGCCCTCGTCGCGCCTGCCTCACAGCCGCACCGCCTCGATCAGGCGGCCGTGGGCGTCGAACTCCGCCTCGCCAAGCGCGGGGCGAGGCGACGGTGACGCCGACGCGAACGGCGTCCCCGGAGGCGCGTCGCGCTCGACGCGCTCGACGCGCTCGCCGGGAATCCGGGTCTCCTCCAGCGCGATGGCCATCAGGTCCTGCACGTCCTCCAGCGCGGGAGCCTCGCCGAGCGTGAACGCCTGCGCTTGCTCACCCTCCGCCGCGCTCACCCGGACGGGCGCCGGCTCGCCGAGCCCTTCGCCCGTATAGGCGGACGCGTCGAGCCGGTCCGGGTGCTGCGGGTCGCGCACCGCCGGCGTGACGACGCCGCGCGCGGGGCGGCAGGGGAACGGTCCGGCGGGGCCGTGAATTCACGCGCGAATTCGATCGCGGCCGAACCGCCAGGCAGGGGCGTGGAAAAAGGCGCCCGGGCGGCGCTCGGCGGCCGGAGTCGGGGCGGCGTTTTCGCAGGTCAGAAAAACGTGAACGTAGTGTTCGCATTTGCTTTCCAAGAACCCGCGGATCCAGAATCGATTCGTTCCTCGGCCGCCCCCACCAGGGGGTGTCCCAGTTGTGCCCGGAAATTTCCGGGACAAGAATCCATGGAGGGGCGAGATGATCCGTGCCCGGGGGCTGACCCGGAGCTTCAAGGTCAAACGAGAGCGGGTCGAGGCGGTGCGCGGCCTGGACATCGACGTCGAACCGGGGCAGCTCGTCGCGTTCCTCGGTCCCAACGGGGCGGGGAAGTCGACCTGCCTGCGCATGCTCACCACACTGCTGCCGCCCACCTCCGGGACCGCCACGGTGGCCGGGTGCGACATCGCGGCCGATCCCGCGGGTGTGCGCGCCCGGATCGGCTATGTCGGCCAGCGCAGCGGTGCGGGCGAGAACTTCCGGGTGCGCGACGAGCTCGTCAACCAGGGCCGCTGCTACGGAATGAGCCGCGCGCAGGCCCGCCGGCGCGCCGACGAGGTGCTGGAGACGCTCGACCTGGTCCCGATGGCCCGCCGCACGCCCTCGACGCTGTCGGGCGGCCAGCGGCGCCGCCTCGACATCGCGCTGGGGCTGGTGCACCGCCCGCCGCTGCTGTTCCTCGACGAGCCCACCACGGGGCTCGACCCGCACAGCCGCGCGAGCGTGTGGGAGTACATCCTGCGGCTGCGCGAGCACTACGGCACGACCCTGTTCCTGACCACCCACTATCTGGAGGAGGCCGACACGATGGCCGAACGCGTGGTCGTCATCGACGGCGGACGCGTCATCGCCGACGGCACCGCCGACCGGCTCAAGCGCGACTTCGCCGGCGACCTCGTCTCCGTCGTCTCCGTCGAACCCGCCGACGCGGTCGACCTCGCGGCGGTCGCCGACACGGCGGCGCGCATGTTCGGGGCCGGACAGGTCGCGACGGGGAACGGCGGACGCGTCGAGGTGCGGGTGCCGCGCGCCGACGCGGCGCTGCCCGCGCTCCTGCGCGTCCTGGAAGGCGCCGGCGTCACGACCGCCGCCGCGGAGACCGCGCGGCCCACCCTCGACGACGTCTTCCTCGCCCTGACCGGCCGCAGCCTGGAGGAGTCCGAGCGAGCGGAGGAGGCCGCCGCATGAACGCACCCGCGAGCTACTCGCCCACCACCGGCTCCGCGGAGCCCCGGCCGCACCGGGGCGGCTCCTTTCTGCACGACACCTGGACGGTGCTCCTGCGCGAGGCCGGCCCGACCGTGCGGGAACCGGTCGGCCTGGCCTTCACCATGGTCCAGCCGCTGCTGTTCCTGTTCCTGTTCGGCCCGCTGCTGGGCGGCTCGGGCGGTTTCGCCGGCGGGCAGCCGCCATGGCAGTGGTTCGTGCCCGGCGTGCTGGTGCTGCTGTGCCTGTTCGGGCCGATGATGGCCGGCTACACGCTGCTGGTGGAGCTGCTCGGCGGCTCGCTGGAGCGGATGCTGGTCAGTCCGCTGAACCGCACCGCCATGCTGATCGGGCGGACCCTGAAGGAGTCGGTGGTGCTGGCCGTGCAGGCGGTGCTGATCGTCGCGCTCGCGCTGCCGCTGGGGTTCGAGCTGCACCCGCTGGGCGTGCTGGCGGGGCTCGCGCTGCTGACCGTGTTCGGCGTGGGGCTGGGCGCGCTGTCGTTCACGCTGGCGCTGGCCTCCCAGCCCAACGGCGAGCTGTTCTACGGCGTCACCCAGATGCTGCTGTTCCCGCTGCTCCTGCTATCGGGCGTGCTGCTGCCGCTCGACTCCGGGCCGGCCTGGCTGCGGGCGGCCGCCGCCGTCAACCCCGTCGCCTACATCGCCGACGCCGAGAGAGCGCTGTTCGCCGGGCGGTTCGCCGAGGCGGTGGTACTGCACGGAGCCCTGGCGGCGGCCGCCGTGGCGGCCGCGGGACTGGCCCTGGGGACGCGCGCCATGCGGCGCGGCGTCTGACCCGCGGCCCGCACGCGGCGGGCCGGCAGCCCGGGGCCGGGACGCGTCCCGGCCCCGGAGCGTTCGCGGGCGCTCAGTCGGCGCGCTCCTGGGTGCGGTCGCCGCCCCAGAGCGTGTGGAAGACGCCGTCGCGGTCCACGCGGCGGTAGGTGTGCGCTCCGAAGAAGTCGCGCTGGGCCTGGGTGAGGGCGGCCGGCAGCCGGTCCGCGCGCAGCCCGTCGTAGTACGCCAGCGCCGCGGAGAACCCGGGCGCCGGGACGCCGTGGCGCAGTGCCGTGGCCGCGACGGCCCGCCAGTCGCCCTGGGCGCGGCCGATCTCCGCCGCGAAGTCGGCGTCGGCCAGCAGCGTCTCCAGACCGGGGTCGGCGGCGTAGGCTGAGCGGATGCGGTCCAGGAACGCCGCCCGGATGATGCACCCGCCGCGCCAGATCGCCGCGATCGCGCCCAGGTCGAGGTTCCAGCCGTACTCCTCGGCGCCCGCGCGCAGCATGTGCCAGCCCTGGGCGTAGGAGACCAGCTTCGACGCGTAGAGCGCCTGCTCGACCTGGTCGGCGAATCTGCCGGCGGCGTCGGTGTCCATGGCCTCGGCGCGGGGGCCGGGCAGGCCGGCGCCCGCCGCGCGCAGGCTCGTGTGGCCGGAGAGGGAGCGCGCGAACACGGCCTCGGCGATGCCCGAAACCGGCACACCCAGCTCAAGCGCGGTCTGCACGGTCCAGCGCCCGGTGCCCTTCTGCTCGGCGCGGTCGGCGACCACGTCGACGAACGGCGCGCCGGTCTCGGCGTCGGTGTGGGCCAGCACCTCGGCCGAGACCTCCATCAGGTAGGAGTCCAGCCGCCCGCCGTTCCAGGTCCGAAACACCTCGGCGATCTGCCCGGGGCTGTAGCCGGCGACGTCGCGCAGCAGGTGGTAGGCCTCGCCGATGAGCTGCATGTCGGCGTACTCGATGCCGTTGTGCACCATCTTGACGAAGTGCCCGGCGCCGTCGGTGCCGACGTGGGTCGTGCAGGGCGAGCCGTCGGCCGCCTTGGCGGCGATGCTCTCCAGCATCGGGCCCAGCGAGTCGTAGGCCTCGGCGGAGCCGCCGGGCATGATGCTGGGACCGTGCAGCGCGCCCTCCTCGCCGCCGGAGATCCCGGCGCCCACGAAGTGGATGCCGCGCTCGCGCAGCTCGCGCTCGCGGCGGCGGGTGTCGGCGAAGTGGGCGTTGCCGCCGTCGACGATGACGTCGCCCTCGTCGAGCAGCGGGGCGAACTCGGCGATGACGGCGTCGGTCGCCTCGCCCGCCTTGACCATGGTGATCAGCCTCCGGGGCCGCTTCAGCGAGGCGACGAAGTCCTTCGCCGACTCGGCGGGCCGGAAGGCGCCCTCGCCGCCGAACTCCTCCACGAGAGCGCGGGTCCTGGCGGGTGTGCGGTTGTGCACCGCGACCGAGTACCCGCTGCGGGCGAGGTTGCGCGCGAGGTTGCGGCCCATCACGGCCAGGCCGGTGACGCCGATGTCGGCCGGTGTGTCCATTGCTGCCCCCTGCTGGACGTGTGCGGTCCCCCGAGCCCGGAGGCCGTTCTGTGCGCTGTCTGCGTCTGCACATTAGGCGCTGCCCATGCGCGGACGCGCGATGCGCGGGCGGTGTCGCGCTGTGGCGGGCGACACGTGCGCGGGCGCGAGGGGCCGAGCGCGAGGGACCCGGGCGGTGGGCGGCCGCGGCGGTGTGTAGGGTGCCCGCGCGGCGCCGCACGCGCGCCGCGCGTGCGCGGCTTGCCGCCGTGCGGCGACGACCCGCGCCGCTGTGCCCCGCGCACGGCAGCACCCTGCAGAGAGGTCCGGATGTCCGACCGATCAGTCCCCGCCGCCCCGATGCGCCTGCTTGAGCCCGAACAGGCGGCCCGGGAGCACGGCGAGTCCCGGGTCGCGCTCCTCGCCGAGGGCCTGCGCACCGGCGACCCGGTCGCCGACGCCGCCTTCGCCGAACTGTCCGCCGGCGGCGCCGCGGCCCGCCGCACCTTCGCCGCGGGCCTGCGCGACGGTCTCGCGTCGCTGCCGGAGGCCCCCGACGGGATCGCGGAACTGCTGCGGGAGTCGGAGGAGGCGGTCGCCGGGGCGGACCGGGAACTGCTGGAGCGGGGCGACGTCGCCAGCATCGCCGTCGACCCGTTCTGGAGCCGGATCGCGCTCGCCCTGGGGTCGCTGGTGCACACCTACAGCGCACCGGCGATCGCCCGGGTCCTCATCGGGACCGGCAAGCTCACCGAGTCCGCCGGGCGGCGGCTCGGCGAGACGGGGCTGTGGCGCACCAACGCGATCCTGCCCGGCGGCCTGCTGCGCGGTGCGCCCGGCTACGTCGACACGGTCCAGGTCCGCCTCCTGCACGCCCGTGTCCGCGCGGCAGCGCAGCGGCGCGGGTGGGACGCCCGGCGGTGGGGTGTGCCCATCAACCAGGCCGACGCCGCGCGCACCTGGCTGGACTTCACCGTCGTGCCCTTCCGCGCGCTGGAGAAGGTCGGCATCGTGCTGACCGGGGACGAGGAGCGCGACCTCTACCGCTACTGGCGCCACCTCGGGGCGCTGCTGGGCGTGGACCCGCGCTTCTGCGCCGACGTGGTCGACCACGCATCGGCCGAGCGGGTGCTCGGGCTGCTCGAAACGGCCAACGGCCGTCCGGACGAGACCGCGGGCGCGCTCGTGCACGCCCTGCTGGACGCGCTGGCCACGGGCCCCCTGGGTTCGGTGCTGCCGCTGCAGGGCGGCGCCGTCAGGCGGCTGCTGGACGCGCTGACCCGGCTGATCCAGGGCGACGAGCTCGCCGACGCGCTGGGGCTCGGCGCCGAGGACGCGACCCCCTACGTCCCGCTGCTGGCGATGGCCAACGCCCGGGTCCGCCGCTGGGAGCGGGCCAACGGCGAGTCGTGGCGTCAGGCGCTGGCCGAGCACATCGAGTACCGCCGCGGCGAGTTCGCGTACCTGCCGGGCGCCGAGTACCGCGACGAGACGGCCGGGGAGGCCGGGCAGGCCTGAACGCTCGACTGGCCGCCTCCGGCCAGCCCGGCGACGCCGATCGGCGCGGTCCTCTAGCGTTGCGCAGCAGGGCCGTCCTGCCGTTCCGGGCGTAGCGGGCAGGGCGCGGGCGCGCCGCCGGATTCCGTCCATCCGGCGGCGCGCCCTTCCCGTCCGGCGGCGTTCCCACGCCGCCCCCGGGCGCGCGTCCCGCATCCGCCGGCCGCCGAACCGCCGCCCGCTGAGGGCGCCTCCCGCTCGCCCGCCGGCCCGGACCGCCGGGCGGACGCCGCCCCCGGACGCCGCCCCCGTGCGGCGGCCCGTGATCGGCCCCGCCGCCTCGTCGCCGAGTCCCGCCGGCGCCACCCGCCTCCCGGCGCGTCCCAGGCCCGCCCAGCCGGTTTCCTTGACGGAAAGCGGGTCCGCTTTCTATTGTGGAAAGTGGAACGGTTCGGCGATGCGAGAGGGAGCGGGATGGACAGCGAGCACGAGGCGCGCGCCGCACTGGCGGACGTGCGGCGGCGCCGGGAGTCGGTGGAGTCCGAGCTCAGCCGCAACCGCCCGCTGTGGTGGATGGACCTTCTCTACGCCGTGGGCTTCTACGTGGTCCTGGCGAGCGTCGAACTGGGCGCGGGCCTGTCGATCCTCCTGGCCGGCCTCGGGTTCGCGCTGCTCCTGCTGGCCGTCGTACTGGGCATCCGGCGGGCCGCCCGGGCCGCCGTGAGCGGTCCGCGCCGCGTGTGGACGCCGGCCCGCCTGGCGGGCGCGGCCGCGTGGCTGGCGGCGATGTTCGCGGTGTTCTGGGCCTCGCAGCAGGTCGCCGAAGGCTTCCTGCCGGAGTGGGCCGCACCGCTGCCCGCGGCGGTACCGGCGGCGGTGCTGTCCTGGTTCTTCGTGCGCTGGCTGGGCCGGATCGGCTTCGGCCGGCGGGCCTCCGCCGCGAAGGGGGCGCTCTAGTGCCCGAGCCGCGGTTCGACGAGCTCATCCACGCCTCCACGCGGCTGTCGGTCATGGCCATGATCGCCGCGGGCAAGGGGGTCGAGTTCCGGTTCATCCGCGACGAGGTGGGCGTCAGCGACTCCGTCCTGTCCAAGCACCTCAGCGCGCTGGAGTCGGCCGGCTACCTCACCGTGCGCAAGGTCGACCTCGGGCGCGGTTGGCGGCGCACACTGGTGGACATCACCGAGCAGGGCGACGCCGCCTTCCGCGGGCACGTCGCCGCCCTGGACGCCATCATCGGCCGCTCGGGCAGGCGCGAGCCCGCCGTCCGCACGGACTCCGATGCCGGCGGCGAACAGGCGCACGGGCGGGAGTCGGGCGAGGTGCCGGGACCCGCCCACGGGTCCGGCGCGCGGGGGGACCGTCCCGCCGCACCCTCGGCTCGCGGCACCGGTGCCGCGAGCCGCGATCGCTGAGCCGCGGTGCGCGGGACCCGCCGCGGCCCTGCCGGACCTGCGTCCGCGTGTCCCTCCGCCTCCGCCGCCGCCCGCGCTCCGGGGCGCACTAGGATGCCCACGGCATCCGGACGCAGATTTCGGGGGGAGTCGGGGGAGCACGTGAGCACCGAGGGAAGCACGAAGGCGATCGTCGCGGCGCTGGCCGCCAACCTGGGCATCGCCGTCACCAAGTTCGTCGCGTTCCTGCTGACCGGCTCCTCGTCGATGCTCGCCGAGTCGATCCACTCCGTGGCCGACTCCGGCAACCAGGCGCTGCTGCTCGTCGGCGGCAGGCGGGCCAAGCGCCGCGCCGACCCCGAGCACCCCTTCGGCTACGGCCAGGAGCGCTACCTCTACGCGTTCCTCGTCGCGATCGTGCTGTTCAGCCTGGGCGGCCTGTTCGCGCTCTACGAGGCCTGGCACAAGATCTCCGAACCCCACCCCATCGAGTCCTGGCAGTGGGTGCCGGTCGCCGTGCTGGTGGTCGCGATCGGGCTGGAGTCGATGTCCCTGCGCACCGCCGTCCGCGAGTCGAACGCGGTGCGCGGCAACGCGAGCTGGGTGCGCTTCGTGCGCCGCTCCAAGTCGCCGGAGCTGCCGGTGGTGCTGCTGGAGGACCTGGGTGCGCTGCTCGGCCTGGTCTTCGCGCTGGTCGGCGTCGGGCTGACCCTGATCACCGGCAACGGAGTGTGGGACGGAGTCGGCACCGCCGCCATCGGCCTCCTGCTGGTCGTGATCGCCGTCGTGCTGGCGGTGGAGGTCAAGAGCCTGCTCATCGGGGAGTCCGCGAGCCCCGAGGACCTGCGCCGCGTCCGCGAGTCGCTGGTGGCCACCCCCGACGTGGAGGCCGTCATCCACATGCGCACCCTGCACCTGGGCCCCGAGGACCTGCTGGTCGCCGTCAAGATCGCCGTCAGCACCGACGACAGCGCCGCCGACGTGGCGCGCGCCATCGACGCCGCCGAGGAGCGCATCCGCGAGGCCGTGCCCATCGCCGGGCACATCTACATCGAGCCCGACCTGCTGCGCGCCGGAGCTCCCGCCGACCCCGCGGCGCCCGACGCCCCGGCCGGGGGCGGGGGCACCGGCGGCGGGGACGCCCCCTCCGCCGGCTAGCCCATCGCGACCAGGAAGGCCGTGCCGATCACGTAGGCGCCGAACATCGCCACGCCCTCGAACCCGATCCCGTGCTCCTGGCGGCGGATCAGACCGGCCGCCACCAGCAGGTTGAGTACGATGCCCAGCCCGATCAGCAGCTCCACCTGCGGCGTCATCGCGCCGTAGATCGGCCCTTCCCGGTAGACCAGGTCGGCCGCCGACAGGAACAGCACGTCGAAGCCGTTTCCGCCGATGATGTCGCCCAGCGCCAGGTGCAGGGCACGGATCCGCACCGCGTAGAGCACGGTGACCAGCTCGGGCAGCGAGGTGACGAAGCCGGTCACCACGGCGCCGACCACGCCGCCCGACAGGCCCGTCTGCTCGATCATCGCCAGCCCGGCCTCGCCGACGGCGTAGCCCGTGACCGAGACGACGGCCGCGAGCGCCGCGAACTTCGCCCACATCGCCGCCATGGACTCGCCCGGCCGCTCGGAGGCGGGGTCGGGCTCGTCTTGGCGCGTGTTGCGGGTCGGGGTCACCCGCCACATGGGGTGCGATCCCACTCTGCGCGACAACCGCAGCCAGTACACGTACAGCAGCACCAGCAGCACCGAGGCCGGATGCACCCCCATGACGTCGAACTGCGGCCCCACGCCCGAGACCAGCACGGTGCCGAGCATGATGGACAGCCCGACCGGGGCGAGCAGGTTGGGCAGGGAGGCGGCGGCGTGTTCGAGGTTGGCGCGCCGGTAGAACAGGTCCGCCAGGGCGATGAAGGTCGTCTGCAGCGCGATACCGCCCAGGGCGTTGTTCATCGCGAACGCCGCGTCGCCGCGGGCGGCGCCGAGGATACTGGTGATCAGGCCCGGCAGCGCGGTCACCGCACCCACCAGGATGATGCCGGCCAGCGTCTCGCCGAGCCCGGTGCGGTCGGCGAGCCGGTCCACCAGCCGGGTGAACGGCCCGCCGACGACGAGCAGGACGACGGCGGCGGCGATCATCACCAGCGCGCCGGCCCACACCGGCGACCCGTCCATACCGCCTCGCTTCCCGACGCCGCCGTCTGCCGCGGCTCCCACTACCCACGCCGTCCCGTTTCGACAGCCGGCCCCCGGCTCCGCGCGGAGTGGCGGTCCTCACGTCGCGGCCGGGGCCGCACGGGCGGACGGGGCCGGAACCGGCCACGTGGCGGGCGTGCCGGAACCCGCTGCGCGGCCGCGGTGTCGGACCGTGCATGGAGGCGAAGACGAACCGGCCCCAGTCGGCCGGACCCATGAGGTGGAAGACGTCCGCGCGAACGCTGGGAGCGGGGGCGGCGGCCGCGGCGCTGGCCGCGGCACCGGTGGCGCTGCCGCCCGCTGCGGCCGGCGCGGAGGGGTCCGAGCGGGTGATCACCGAGTTCGCCGCCGACGTCACCGTCACCGGGGACGGCGAGGTGCGGGTCCGCGAGGAGCTGACCTACCGCCTCGGCGACACGCCGGGCGACCCGGTGGAGCGGTGGCTGCCGCACAGCGGCGAGATCGACGGCGAGGAGCACGACTTCGGTCTGGTGGACCTGACCGTGGCCGACTCCGGGGGAGTCGACGCCGTCAGCACCTACACCAGCGGCGACTCCGACGTGGCCGCCATCGGGGAGGAGGCCGGCGACCCGCAGCTCACCGGCGAGAAGACCTTCGCCTATACCTACACCTACACCAGCCTCCTCACCTCCACCTCCGGCCTGGACGAGCGCCCCCGGCTGTTCCAGGACATCGTGGGCAGCGGGTGGGAGGTCCCCGTCGAGTCGGCGCGGGCCCGGGTGCACGCGCCCGGAGCGATCGAGAGCGCGGAGTGCTACGCGGGCGAGCCCTCCTCGGAGGACTCCTGCGCAAGCTCCGACGTCCAGGGCGGCGACGCGGAGTTCACCAGCGGACCCGTCGACCCGGGGGAGGCCTTCAGCGTCGACCTCGAACTGGAGGCGGACTCCGCGCGCATCCCGGAGGGGGAGGAGACCGGGCGGGAAGCGGGCGGCTTCCTCGATTCGCCGGGCATGGGGACGGTCTTCGTCACGATCGGGCTCGTCATCGCCGCCGTCCTCGTCGTCAACGTCATCTTCGGGGGCGCCGGGGGGAGCAGCACCGGCACCACCCGCGGCCGCGGGGGCGGCTTCGGCGGCGCCGGGGGCGGCGGCGGAGCCGGTGGCGGCGGAGGAGGCGGAGGCGGCGGCGGTGGTGGCGCCGGCGGCGGCGGTGGAGGGGGCGGCGGCGGTTGATGCGCTCCCCGGCTGCACCCGTCTGCGGCGCGGGCCGGTGCGCGCCCTCAGCACGGCGCGGCCACGACGGCGGCCGGCCGCCGCGCACGCGCGGCGGCCGGCCCGGCGGAGGAGGGTCTGTCAGGCGCAGGTCTCGCCGTTGACCGTGAACTCCTCGGGAGCGGGGTTGGAGCCCTCGTGGCTGCCGTTGAACCCGGCGCTGACCGAGGACCCCGCAGGGATGTCGGAGTTCCACGACAGGCCGGTGGCCGTGACCGCGTCTCCGTCCTGGGACCACTCGGCGTTCCACCCGTGCTTGAGCCGCTGGCCCTCGGTGAACGCGAAGCCCAGCTTCCAGTCGCGGATCGCGGAGTCGCCGGTGTTGGTGACCGTCACCGACGCGCTGAACCCGCCGTCCCAGTCGCTGGAGGTGTACTCGACCTCGCAGGCCGCTCCGCCGCCGGTATCACCCGGCTCGGTGGTGAACGCGGCGCTGGGGCTCGGCTCCGACTCGTTGCCCGCCCCGTCGCGGGCGACGACGTGGACGGTGTACTCGGTGTCGGCCTCCAGCCCGGTCAGGGTGAAGGAGGTGCCGTCGGCGGAGCCGATCTTCTGGGCGGAGTCGCCGTCCACCCGGTAGACGTCGTAGCCGTCGACACCGCTGCCGCCCTCGTCGGTCGAGGGGTCCCAGGTCAGGGTCGCCTCCGACGAGGTGACGTCCGAGACCGCGGGCTCGCCCGGGGCCGTGGGGGCCGTCTCGTCCTCGTCCGGGACGCCGCCGGAGCCGGTCTGGTCGGCGACGAACGAGGACACGAACGCCAGCGGCGCGTTCCAGTTGATGGTCAGCTCGTTGGTGGCCCAGGACTCGATGTCGTCGATGTAGCAGAACTGGGGAGCGCAGCCCTCCAGCTTCTCCTGCGCGACGGGGTCCCAGGTGCCCGCCTGCGAGTTGGGTCCGCCCGAGAGCGTGCCGTCGGGCGGGTTGGGCAGGTCCGGGTCGAGCTGGTTGGCGTACCAGCGGCTGTGCTGGTTGCGGGCGTCGTTCTCGCCGTAGCCGGTGACGTAGGACTGGCCCAGGGCGTTGCGGCCCATGATGTAGTCCATGCCCTCCAGCACGCCGTCGCGGTAGGCGGTGTCGCCGGTGAGGTCGTAGGCCGCGGCCATGACCACCATGTTGTTGAGCACCTGGCTGTTGGAGCCCCACACGAACTCGTTCTCCGGGGGCGCGTAGGGCAGACCGAAGGGGTGGTCCCGCAGCGTTTCCAGGTACCCGTCGGCGCCGGCGGTCACCGAGTCGGCCACGCGGTCGCGGTCGTCGAGGTCGTTGGGCACCAGTGCCAGGTCCATCCGGCCGAGCGCCGCCACGGCGCCCCAGGAGAGGCCTCCGGCGGTGAAGACGTCCTCGGTGTGCAGCGGGGAGTCCAGGACCGCGTCCTCGTAGGACTGCTCGCCGGTGGTGATGAACAGCTCGGCCGCGGCCCAGTAGAACTCGTCGGAGACGTCGTCGTCGTTGTAGGGGCCGCCGCCGACGCCCTCGGCCGGTGCGTAGACCTCCGGATTGGCCTGCGCCGCCTGCCACGCCGTCTCGGCGGCCGCGAGGCACCGGTCGGCGAAGTCGGCGTCGTAGGGCTCGAACACGCGGGCGCACTGCGCGCCCGTGGCAGCGAGGTTGAGCGTGGCCGCAGTGGAGGGCGGCTGGAGGTAGCGGGGCTGGGGATCGTCGGCCGGCATCAGCGGCAGGCCGGTCCACTCCGCGTCGTGGATCTTGTGGTGCGCCATTCCGGCGAGCTCCTCGCCCTCGGGCACCTGCATCCTCATCAGGAAGTCCATCTCCCAGCGCGCCTCGTCCAGCACGTCGGGGACCCCGTTGCCCTGCTCGGGGATCGACAGCGTGCCGTCCTCCAGCCGCTCCGGGCGGGCCGAGTCGGCGTAGGAGGTGCGCTCCCACACGCTCATCACCTGTGCCGCGGAGATGCCGCCGTTGACCACGTACTTTCCGTGGTCGCCGGCGTCGTACCAGCCGCCGGAGACGTCCAGCTCGTAGTCGCAGCCGGAGTCGGGCGCGCACGGCACGCTGAGGTCCCCCTGGTTGGGTTCGACGCCGACGTGGCCGGCCGCGCGGCCGTAGCCGGGCATCAGGGAGTCGTCGATCTCGATGCCGCTGCGCTGGGGGTAGTACAGCGACAGCGCGTCCGTGCGCAAGGCCTTGTAGGCGCTGCCGGAGATGTCGAAGGGGTGGCTGGTGTGCTCGCCGACGGTGAGCGTGTACCCGGTCCCCTCGGTCGTGAAGTCGCCGAAGTCGATGGAGTGGACGTTCTGCCCCGAGCTCTGCTCGGTGCCCTGCGGCTCGGTCCGCCCCTCGGCCACCGCCTCGCCCGCGGCGTCGTTCAGTGTCCAGGGCTGAGCCGTGGTGGCGTCGGTGACCAGCGTTGCGTTCTTGGGCCCGTCCGGCAGGTAGCCGACCTGGTTGACCTTGACCGGCGGACCGGTGTCGGGTTCGTAGACGGGCGGCTCGGCGCCGTCCTGCAGCGACACGTCGTCCAGGCAGAACGTCCAGGCGTCGGCCTCGCCGCCGATCTGGAAGGCCAGCTGGGCGTCCTCGAGGGTCGCGTCGGCGGTGAAGACGTAGCTGAAGGTCTGCGGTTCGGCGGTGAGGGCCGGGTTCTCGGTCAGGTAGGCGGTGTAGGGGTCCACCGGCTCCTGGACCAGTGCGCGGACGGTGGTCCCCGGTTCGGCGCTGGCGGTGAAGGTCAGCTCGTAGGACTCGCCGGAGGTGAGGGAGACGCCGTCCTGGCCGACGATCGCGTCCCAGGCGTTGGCGGTGCCTCCTTCGACGTCGGCGCACAACCGGCCGTCGGCGACCTCGGCGGGGGCGTTCTCGGTGTTCCACCAGCCGGTCTTGCCGTCGTCGAACGAGCCGTTGACCACGAGCTCGGCCGCCTGCGCGGCGGGGGCTCCGGCCAGCAGGGACAATGCGAGAGCGGAGGCGGCCGTGACCGCCCCTGCGGCGAATCCGCCGCGGGATGGGGATGGGCTCATGAGAGTCCTCACGTTGGGGGATGGGGGATCGTGAAGAGCGGGCGGGGACTCGCCGATGTGCTGTTGTTGTGGGACCGGCGTCTGGGAGCGCTCCCACACCGGATCGTGACAGTGCGCGGGTAGTGTGTCAATGGACACACTCGCTGCCGCCGCCGGGGCAGGCGCCTCGAACCGTTCGACTGCGCGGCCCCGCGTCCGCCGTGAACTCGCCGTCCGGCGGTCGCACGGGCGCGCATAACGAACCGGTCTCGACTCGCACGGCACCGGCCCGTGCAGCCGACCCCCGCCGATCTTGTAGCCATCGCAAATGGAAATCGTTTTCCTTTACGATAGCTACAGATCATAGGGGTCGGGTCCTGCGGGTCGGCGATCATCCGGTTACCCGACGGCCTGTCAACCGGCGGGCTCGGAGGGTTCGGCGGGCAGGTCGGGCTCTGCGCAGCCGTGCCGCTCGGCCGAGGCTTCGGCGAAGGTGCGCAGATCGGCGTGCTCGCTTCGGGTCAGCGGGGTGTCGGCGAAGCTGCGACCGCTGTCCTCGACGGGATGCACCGAGTACACGGCGTCGCCCAGGGCGCCGCCGCAGGCCGCCGAACCCCACACGGCGGTGGAGGTGGCACCGGTGGCCGCCCCCCAACCGCCGTATCTCTGCTCGCCGGCGTTGCGCACGTAGGGGCCGTAGGAGGACCGCAGCGCCAGCGAGCCTTCAAGCACGCAGGATTCGACCGGTGCGGTGCGCGCGGCCGTCTCCAGCACCCACAGGTGCGACGCCACGCCCTTGCAGGTGCCTTCGGCGCGGTGGGCCCGCAGGTGGGCAACGGTGGCGTCCGGGGAATCGATCTCGCCGATCCTGCCGCCGGGCTCGGCTTCGCAGCCGGTGGCCCGCGCCGCCCGCTCCGCGGTCGCGGTGGCGACACGGGCCGTATCGCGCAGCACGGAGGAGTAGCCCCCGGTTTCGACGTTGACCAGGATGCCGGAACCCTGCCGGCGATCCCAGTTCGGGCAGTCCAGCAGGACGGAGGCGCCGAGGCTGTCCCCCTCGTCTTCGCTGACCAGAAAGCCGGACCAGTCGGCGGGCAGCGGTACCGGAAGCGGCTCGTCAGGGCCGCTGGAGTCGCCGGTGACAATGGGTTCGCTACTGCCGCTCACCGTCTCGATCTGCACGCGGACGTAGTTGGCTGTGCAGGATGCCGGGAGTCCGTCCGGTTCCGCCACGCCCGGCGTGTGGTCGTAGGTGGTGCTGCTGAGTTCGAGGTCGTCGCCGCCGAATCCGCTCGCGGTCGTACCGGTCAGCGCCAGCACCTCGTCCACCGGCAGCATGCCGCTGCACGCCTCGGCCAGCCGGGCACCGGGCGACTGCTGCGCCACCCACACGTAGCCGCCGAAGCCGCCCGCGAGCAGCGCCGCCACGGTGGACGCCGCCAGGGCGCGTTTGCCCCACGTGTTGACATCGCTCCAGCTCATAGCCTTTCCCCTGCCATTGACCCCTGCACACCGGCGAAGCAGGCAGCGTAGTAGTACGTGTCACACGTCGTGCAGCCCCGGGGTCTTCGTATGGCCTGGAGAGACGGGCGGGGTGGCGGATGCGGCCGGAATTCGGCGGCTATAGCGGAAGTGCGTCCTTCACGGGTCCGTATCCCCGCCGCGGCCCGGTGCCGCAGCACGCCGGCTATCCGGCGGCCTCTTGACCGCCCGGCGGTGCCGCCGGGCCGTGCGCGGCGATCAGGGCCGCGGTCGCGCCCTCGGCCAGGCTGTCCAGGTAGTCGTCGGAGGCGGGCCTGCGGGTGACGGCGACGCGCCAGTACAGCGGGCCGAAGACCATGTCGAAGGCGAGTTCGGCGTCGGTGTCGGCGGGGAGGTCGCCGCGCTCGACCGCGTTCTTGACCATCACCGCGCTGAGGCCCTGCTGCGTCTCCCGCAGCGCGTTCTCCAGAGTTTCGGCTATGTCGGGGTTCCTAGCCGCTTCGGCCAAAAGGTCGGGTACGATCTGCGATGCCAGAGGGTGGCGCATCGCCTGGGCCCCCGCGTCGAGCAGTTCGCGTATGTCGCCGCTCAGCGTTCCGGTGTCAGGCACCGGCATCACCTTCACCGCGGCCGCCGAGACGACCTCGACGACCATTTGCAGCTTGGAGCTCCAGCGGCGGTAGATTGCCGTCTTGCCGACGCCCGCCCGCCTGGCCACGGCCTCGATGGACAGGCGCCCGTACCCGTGCTTCGCGAGTTCGGTGAAGACGGCCGCCTGGATCGCCACCGTGACATCCTTCTGCAGAACAGCGGCTCCCGCGGGTGCGCGTCGCCCTCGCCGGGGTTGGTTCTCTGCATCGGACACAAGGCCATCCTAACGCAGGACGAAACGGTTGCGTTCTGTCCTTTTTCGATCTACGCTGGCGGAGCGACGAAACGGTTGCGTTCTGACGTGATTTCGCAGGTGAAGCACTGGTCGGGAGCTGTCGCGGCGCCCCCACCCCTTAGTTTCTGAGAGCAACCCGAAGTGAGCAGAAGCGTGGCACAAGACGGAATCACCAGGGATCGGCCGGATCCCGAAGCAGCGCACCTGGCGGCCGAGCACGGGCTGTCGGTCAGCGGTGCGCGGCCGGGCCTGGTCGAGTACCTCCGCAGGTTGTGGCAGCACCGGTACTTCATCGGCGAGTTCGCAAGAGCGCGGTCGAGCGCCAAGTACACCCGAGCCCGGCTCGGCGGGCTCTGGTTCGTCCTGACTCCGCTGCTGAACGCGGCGGTGTACTACCTGATCTTCGGTCTCCTCCTCGGCACCAGCCGGGGCGTGGCGGACTTCGTCTCGTTCCTGGTGACCGGCGTGTTCGTGTTCACCTTCACCCGCAACACGATGACGAGCGGCGTGAAGTCCATCTCCGGCGAGCGCGGACTGATCCGGGCGCTGCACTTCCCCCGCGCGGTGCTGCCGCTCACGCAGGTGACCATCCAGCTCCGGCAGATCGCGATCTCCATGGTGGTGCTGATCGTGATCGTCGTGGCGCGGGGCAACTACCCCGACTGGGGTTGGCTGCTGGTCGTGCCCGTCCTGGCGCTGCAGCTGATGTTCAACACCGGCCTGGCGATGTGGGCGGCCCGGCTGGGCAGCAAGTCGACCGACGCCGCGCAGTGGCTGCCGTTCGTGCTGCGTGCCTGGATGTACGGGTCGGGCGTGCTGTACTTGGTGGAGGACCGGGCCGCGGACGCACCCCCGTGGGTACTGCACCTGCTGGACATGCAGCCGGCCGCCGTCTACATCGACCTCATGCGATTCGCGCTGATGAACACCGAGAACTTCGGCACCGAGTACCTGCCGGACCACGTCTGGCTGCTCGCCCTCGGCTGGGCGCTGCTCTCGCTGTTCGCGGGGTTCGTCTACTTCTACCGGGCTGAGGAGGAGTACGGCCGTGACTGACGTGTCCGAACAGGCCCAGCAGAGCGGGCAGGCCGAGGCGGAGCAGGAGCAGCCGCCCACGGTCATCGTGGACAACCTGCACATCGTCTACCGCCTGCGCGGCTCCGCGGCCGGCGGCAGGGGCAAGGGCGGCGGCAAGGGCAAGGCCGAGCTGCGCGCCCAGGCCGCAGCGGCCCGGCAGGAGCAGCCGCAGGAGCAGCGGCGGAACGGCCGCGGGCGCGCCTCCCGGGCGCTGCGCCGCCTGACGGGGCGCTCCGACGCTTCGGAGAAGAAGGGCGGCCGCACGGTGCACGCCATCAAGGGCGTGAGCTTCACCGCCTACCGGGGCGAGGCCATCGGCGTGATCGGCTCCAACGGCTCCGGCAAGTCCACGATCCTGCGCGCGATCGCCGGGCTGATGCCGGCCGAGGCCGGCCGCGTCTACACCGAGGGCCAGCCCTCGCTGCTGGGCGTCAACGCCGCCCTGATGAACGACCTCAGCGGCGAGCGCAACGTCATCCTCGGCTGCCTGGCGATGGGCATGACGCCGCAGGAGGCCTACGAGAAGCGCGAGGACATCATCAAGTTCTCCGGGATCAACGAGAAGGGCGACTTCAGCTCGCTGCCGATGCGCGCCTACTCCTCGGGCATGGCCGCCCGGCTGCGCTTCGCGATCGCCTCGGCCAAGAACCACGACGTGCTGATGATCGACGAGGCGCTGGCCACCGGCGACCGCAAGTTCCGCCGGCGCTCCGAGGCGCGCATCCGCGAGCTGCGCGGCGAGGCGGGCACGGTCTTCCTGGTCAGCCACAGCAACAAGTCCATCCGCGACACCTGCGACCGGGTGCTGTGGCTGGAGAGCGGCAGCCTGGTGATGGACGGCCCCACCGAAGAGGTGCTGGAGGCCTACGAGGAGTTCATGAACAGCTGAGGCGGTCCCGCCCGCACCGGAGCGGGCGGCGCCGCGCCGCGCCCGGCGCCCGGCGCCGGGACACGCGATCGGCCCGTGCGCCTTCGGAGCCCTCTGCGGGGGCTCCGCTCCGCGTTTCCGCCGCTCGGGCGCGTATGGGATCGTGGGCTCCATGCCACGCCCTTCGCCGACCAGGCAGGCGCCGCGCCGCGGGCGGCCCGGGTACGACCAGGAGACGGTCCTTCGCTGCGCCGTGGACCTGTTCAACCGCAGGGGCTACGACGGCACGAGCGTCGGCGACCTCGCCCGCGAGCTGGGGCTGACCAAGTCGGCCATCTACCACCACTTCCCGAGTAAGGCCGACCTGCTCAAAGGCGCGCTCAATGAGGCGCTGGACGCGCTCGCTGAGGTCATCGACACCGCCGTGGCCAGCGAGGACGGGGCACACGGAACCGCCGGCGACCGCCTGGTCTTCGCAGTGCGCCAGGCCGTGCACGTGCTGGTCGAGCACCTCCCGGCGGTGACGCTGCTGCTGCGCGTGCACGGCAACAGCGAGGTCGAGCTGGAGGCGCTGCGCCGGCGCCGGGAGATCGACGCGAAGCTGGCCGACCTGGTGCGCGCCGCCGCCGACGAGGGTTCGCTGCGCGCCGACATCCCGCCGGAGCTGACCAGCCGGCTGCTGTTCGGAATGGTCAACTCGCTGGTCGAGTGGTATCGGCCGGACGGCCGCTACGACGCCGCGGCGATCGCCGACGCCGTGACGCGCCTGGCCTTCGAGGGGCTGGCGCCGCGCGGGCGGTAGGCGGGGGCGGGAGCCGACCGCCTCGGTAGCTGGCGGTCCCGGGGACAAATCGGTAGCATAAATGCACGTGCAAACGCACGGTTGTTTGCGTGTGCGTAAGCATCCGCGAGACCGGGCCGGCATCAGATCGGCGGTCCGGCCTGCTGCCGGCCCTCGCGGACTCAGCGGAAAGGCGGTTTGACCATGTCCGAACCACAGCCGCAGAAGTCCGGCCCCTGCTCGTCCGGCCGGGAGGCGCCGGCGCCGCGCCGCACGCGTGTGCCGGCGGTGGCCCGCGGAGCCGCAGCGGCCGTCCTGGCCATCGCGCTCGCGGCGGTCCTGCTGCGCGCCGCCCGCTCCGCACCGCGCGGACGGCACCGGCGGCCGTAGTCGGCACCACCCCCGGTCTGAGCGGGCGGGGCCGGCCGCAGGGATGCCGCCGCGCAAAGGGTGGTCGTCCGGGTTCTTCGCCCAGCCGGATTCCATCATCCGATGATTATTCGCGAGGTCGCGGACCGCGGAAGGCGGTGCGGGTTCCAAGGTTGCGCGGATACCGAATCCGGGTACCGCGCAGAGGCGATCTTCCCCCTTCTCGAAACCGCGTTCCCCGTCCTTCATCCGTGCAGGCGGAAAGCGCCGATCGCCCGCCGCACACCGGATACCGGAACCGCGCGCCCACCCGGCGCATTCCGGTCCCCTCCTCCGGCGCGGCCGCGCGGTGGATATGGGCGCGGCCGTTTCCGGCCAGAAAGCACTTCCTTATCCGGCGGACCGGACGCGACCCCGTATATTTCGGCCCACAGCTTCGCTGCGGTGTCCGCAATCGGGCGGTGGTCGCGGACGGCGGACAGCGCGGCCGGCGGACCAGGAGGGCGGACCCATGGGGGGCGATCGCCGAAAGGGCGGCCAGACCCGGGAAGCCATGGTGTCCCTGCTCGGGCTGGTCTCCACGGCGATCCACGAGACCGTGGCCTTCGTCCTGCTCATCCTCGGCGGCGGGCTGCTGGAACTGGTCTCGGACCAGCCGATCGCGGGTCTGGAGGGACACGGGGCCCTCCTGGTGGGCGCGAGCGCGGCGGTGCTCCTCGTCTGGATGCTCTCCGGGCTGTGGGCCTGGGCGCTGAGCGGCGCATCCGCCGGGCCGCGGGAAACCCCGTCGTCGGCGGAGAGGGCCGCCACCGCGGGAGACCCCGACCCCCCGACCCCGCGGCGGTCCCCCGAGCAGGCCGATGCGCGGTCTCGGCACCTGCGGCGTGTCCGCCGCTACCTCGTCGCCCCGGCTCTGGCCCTCGCCGTGCTGGCGGCCGTCGTGGTCTGGCCCTCGGGCGAGTCCTGCGACCCGCCCGCCGAGCTCGTCGTCGCCACCACACCCGACGGAGAGCCCGCGGTGGAGGCCGCCGCCGCCGCGTTCGCCCAGGACCGGGCCGCGGGCGAAGGCGGAGCGCGCTGCCGCAGCGTGCGGACGACCGTCTACGCCGTGGCCGACGGCCAGAAGATGCGCGACGCCCTGCTGGGCGCATGGGACCCCGGACTCGGCCCGCTGCCGCACGTGTGGATACCCGGCTCCACCGCTGAGGCCCTGCTCGTGCGCGGTGCCCTCGATCGCCGGAGCGGGGAGCCGGCGGCCGCCTACCCGGACGGCCCCGGAACGGGCGCCACGGCGGGAGCGGCACCGGACGACGACGGCGGCCGGGGCGCAGACACCTCGGGACCCCCGGTTGCGCAGGTCACCGAGATCGAGGTGGGGGAGTGGACCCGCCTCACGCCGCTCGTCCTCGCGCTGCCCGGCGAGATGGCCGAGCGGCTCACCGGCGGCGACTCCGCGGCGGTCGAGATGGCCGACCCCTACGCCCGGTTACGCGAGGAGTTCGGCCGCGGCGGGGTCCGGGTGATCCGCACCGACCCGCGCGACTCCATCGCCTCCATGCTGCACACCGCGTTCCTCTACCACGGCCGCGGCGCCATCACCGGCAACGGCGCCGTGGCCGACGAGCGCAAGGCCGCCGAGGTCGAGGCGGAACTGGAGCTGGGCGCGGCGGCCGACAGCGAGCACGACCTCGTCTGCCAGGTGGCCCGCGACGCCGGCGACAGCGTCCCCACGGCCGCGCTGACCACCGAGGCCGCCGTCTACGAGACGTTCGTGACCGGCCGCTGGCGGACTGCCTGCCCCGGCGAGCCCGGTGCGAGCCGGAAGGTCGCCGCGCTCTACTCGCCCGAGCTTCCGGTCCTGGACCACCCGTTCGTGCGCATCTCCGGAGTGAGCGTCACCGGGGACGGCGGCCCGGCCCGGCCGGTCGCCGCGACCGCGGAGGTCGCCGGCGAGGTGGACCGGTTCGCGGCGTACCTCTCCGCGCTGCGCGACTCCCCGCCCACCGCGTTCTCGGCGTCCTTCAGCAACGACGCGGTCCGTGCGACGCCGACGGGCGTCTACGAGGGCTACCGCGACGACCAGGGCAACGGCCGGGTGGCCGCCCGGGTGGAGGACGCGCCCGAGACGATCCCCAACGAGCGCGGCGAACCGCAGGTCTGGAGCGACCGGGCCGCGGCCGTGGCCTCCCTGTACACCGAGGCCCAGGGCGGCTCGGTGCTGGTCGCTGTCGACACCTCCACATCGATGGACATCCCGCACCGCAAGTTCGCCACCGCCCGCGAGGAGGCGGCCGAGCTGGCCGGCGCGGCGGGCACCGAGGACGCGCTCGGGCTGTGGGCGTTTCCCGCGGGCGCGGGGCCCTCGGCCACCGGCGCCGCGGAGGCCGTCCCGCTGGAGCGGGGCGGCGGCGACCGGTTCGCCGAGGCGCTGGAAGGGCTCGCGCCGACCAAGGAGTCCACCCCGCTGCGCGACGTCGTCGCCGACGGCGCCGAGAGGCTGGCCGCGTGGTCGCAGGGCGCGGAGAGCGGGGACGCGGGCACCGGGGACGGCGGCGGGGAGCCCCCGGCGCCGATGCTCGTCGTGGTCACCGACGGTGTGGGCGAGCCCGAGGAGGGCGGGCTGGGCGCCAAGGCGCTGAAGCGGCGGCTGGAGGGGACGGACGTGCGGGTGCGCGTGCTGGCCGTGGGCGACGAGACCCGGCGCTGGGGCCGATCGGACCCCTGCGATGTGGGCGGCATCCCCGGGCTGACCGAGCACGAGCGCATCACGTGCGTGCCGGCCGACACAGACAAGCCGGGAGAGGCGGCCGTGGGCCTGCTGGACGAGGCGCGGAGGGGCTGATGGCCGAGGACCCCCGAGAGGGCGAGGACGTGCCCGGGGACCGTCCGGGCGGGCCGCCCGGAGCCTCCGGCCGTCGGCGCCCCGCCGTCCCGCTGCACTGGGTCTCCCTGGAGCGGCGCCGGGAGCGGGTCGCGGTAGCGACGGGGATCAGCGCGTGCCTGGCCGCAGCGGTCCTGGTCGCGGCCCTGCTCGCCGCCGCGGGACCGGATCCCGGCAGGGGGCCCGGCACCATCACCCTGGTCACCGGTGAGGACGTCACCGGCGGGGGCCTCTACCGGCACTTCGTCGACGAGTGGAATGCCGACCGCGGCGAGGGCGAGGTCCGCGCCGAGCTGATCGAGATCTCCGGCGGCGCCGATCTGGTCCGTTCGGAGCTGCTGCGCTGGACCCAGACCGAGGGCTTCTCCTACGACGTCCTCAACCTCGACAACCAGTGGACCGCCGAGTTCGCCCGCAACGGCTGGGTCGAGCCGGTGCCCGAGGAGACGGGGGCGCAGGGGGTGCTGGAGCCCTCGGTGGAGGCCGTCACCTACGAAGACGCCGTCTGGGCCCGGCCGTTCATCGCCGACGCGGGCCTGCTGTACTACCGTGCCGACCTGCTGGAGGAGGACGACCTGGTCGGCGGCTGGGCCGACACCCTGGAGCTGCTGCGTGAGACCGCGCGGGCCGAGGGCGTCGACTACGGCTACAGCGGCCAGTTCGGCCCCTACGAAGGACTGACCGTCAACATTCTGGAGATCAAGTACGACATGCGCGGCAGCGGCGGCGACACGGAGGCGCCGGTGCGGTTCGCCGCCGAGTCGGGGCGGGCCGCGGCGGACCTGATGGCCGCGTCTCTGGCCGACGGCACGGTGCACCCGGGGGTGCTCGCCGACGGCGCGACCGAGTACGACAGCTTCCGGCACTTCGTCGACGGCGAGGTGGTCGCCATGCGCAACTGGCCGGGGTGGTACGACCAGCTGGTGCGCGACCCCGCCGTCGAACCGGCGGCCGAAGGCGGCACCGGGCAGGAGCCGGCGGAGGCCGGCGACAGGGCGGGCGGGGAAGGCGGCGCCGACGCCATCGAGTTCGGTGTGGCGCCGCTGCCGAGCGAGAGCGTGCTCGGCGGGCAGAGCCTCGCGGTCAGCAGCGAGTCCGAGCACAAGAGCGCCGCGTGGGACCTCATCGAGTACCTCACCGCCCCCGACCAGCAGCGCCGCCTCCTCTACTGCGGCGGCTACCCGCCGGTGCTGGCCGAGGCCTACACCGGACCAGTCGAGGGCGCGTGCCCCGAGGCCCTGGCTCCGGAGGACGCCCCCGCCCGGCCCGCGGTCGAGAGCCGCCGCGGCGCCGAGTACTCGCAATTGCTGCTCGACGAGGTCGGCAACGCCCACAGCCGCCCCACCACCCCGTACTACGCCCGCTACAGCAGCGTCCTCTACAGCGAGCTGAACCGGCTGCTGCGCGAATCGGAGGGCGAGCTCGCCGACAGCGATCTGGAGTCCCTGGACGGCCGCCTCGATGCGGCGCTGGACGGGCGGTGACGGAGCGGTGCGGCGTTGCGGCGCCGCGCCGGCGCCTCCGGTCACATGCGGGCGTCGCCGCCGTCGGCCCGCCGGGGCGGGGCGAACGGGTTGCCGGCCTCGTAGGTCCGGCCGGGGCGTCGCCTTCGGCGGGGGAGCGGCGGCGCAGCGCGGTCCGGCCACATCAGCCGGAAGTAGGCGCCGCGCCCCAGGCAGCGCGGCCCCCAGGCGTCGGCGAAGGCGGCGACGAGCGCGAGGCCGCGCCCGGACTCCTCGTCGGGCGAGGCCGTGCGCTGCCGGGGTACGCGGGCGCCGAGCGGTCCGTCGTCCTCGACCTCCACGCGCAGGGCGCCGACGGCCAGCGACAGCCGCACGTTGTAGCCGCCGCCGTCGCCGCTGCGGGTGTGGCGCAGGGCGTTGGTCGCCAGCTCGGAGAGCAGGAGGACGGCGGTGGCGCGCGTGTTACCGGGGACGGGGCGGTCGCCGGCGGTGCGGCGGTGCAGCAGGTCGTCGAGCCAGTTCCGGGCGTCGGCGACGTTCTCGGGCCTGCCGGGGAAGGAGGCGCTGTAGACGTCCATGGTCAGCGCACCTCCGCGTTCGGCGTGCGAAGCGCGGCCAGGCGCAGCACATAGGGGCGAATTCGGGCGGACCGCCGTCGGCGGATAATCTTGGGCATGAAGTCCTCACCTGGTTTGCTCAGGTCGTGGGCTGAGGCCCTGTCCGGTGTGTGCAGCACCGGGCAGGGCCGTTTTACGCACGCACTGCCGATTGGGGTGTGCAGTAGAACACTTGCAGCACTTCGACGGCGCTTCCAGGCGATCTACTCTCTAGGAGAGATCTGTCGAAACGCGTGGACGAGAGTTCAGCCAGTGTGCTGAACTGTTCACTATGGTTCAGAAAATTGATCCGCTCTGGCTCCGCTTCGGAAGGCAGCTTCGCTGGATGAGGGAGCAGGCCGGGGTATCGCAAGATCAGCTCGCAAAGGCGCTGAATGTTTCGCCCTCGATGCTGAGTGCGATGGAACGCGGAACCAGAGGCACCAAATCGGAATATCTGGATCAGATCGAACAGGTTCTCAACACAGGTGGCCAGGTCCGCCAGCTATGGGAGCGTGTGACTGGAAGTAACGCGTTCCCTGAGTGGTTTCGGGACATCGAGCAGCTTCAGCGCAGAGCGTCTGAAATAAGGGAGTACCACCCTCTGCTGGTTCCTGGACTGCTGCAGTCGGAAGAGTACGCTCGCGCGATCATCCGGCTCGGATATCCGACGAGCAGTACTTCGGAGATCGACGAACAGGTGAAGGCTCGGATTGGCAGGCAGGCGATCCTTGCGTCAGATCGTCCTCCACTCCTCCTGGTCGTGCTGGATGAAATGGTGCTCCGCCGTCCCTTCGGAGGGAGTGCCACGATGACCTGCCAGTTGGACCACTTGCTGGGACTGTCTGACCAGCCGCACGTCGTTGTGCAGGTAGTCCCGTTTGCCACGGAGCAGCACCCGGGGTTGGATGGCGCCTTCACGTTGATGACGCTTCCCGGTCAGTCCGAGATCTTGTACCTGGAGACTCGCATATCGGGCACACCGGTGGACGAAACCGATGGAGTTCAGGAGTACTCGCGAGTCTTCGGTGAACTCAGAGGCGCGGCCCTTCCCCCGAAGGCATCGCGCGAGCTTATAGGGAAGATCCGAGGAGAGTTTCTGTGAGAGCGATCGACGGGACGTGGCGCAAGTCCAGCTACAGCAACTCCAAGGGCGGCAACTGCGTCGAGATGGCCACGGCCTGGCGCAAGTCCAGCTACAGCAACGACACCGGCGGCGAATGCGTGGAGATGGCCGTTCCTTGGCGCAAGTCGAGCCGCAGTGGAGCGACCAACGAGTGTGTGGAAGTGCGTCCGGGAACCCCAGAGGTGAAGGTCCGCGACACCCAGCACCGCGACCACGGCCACCTCGCCTTCCCCGCCGCCGAGTGGTCCGCGTTCCTCAAGGACCTCAAGGACCGCCGACTCTGACCGCCCTCCGATCCCCCCGCTCAACGCCCCTCGCGCCCGGCCGGACCCTCCGGCCGGTCCGCCGGGCGGCGAATTTTAACGTGCTAAGGTTAAATCCACCGACCCCCACGGCGGTTATCCTCGCCACGGTGCGGGGCCCCACCGCCCGCAGCCGGTCGGAAAGTAGAGGCAGGGTGCCGGACTCGAAGAGCACAGGCGGGGCCGCGGAGCCCAAGCGGCGGCCGACCATGGGCGACGTCGCGGCTCGCGTCGGCGTGTCCCGGCAGCTGGTGTCGCTGGTCATGCGCGACGCGGTCGGGCCCAGCGACGAGACCCGCCGCCGCGTGCGCGAGGCCGCCGAGGAGCTGGGCTATCGCCCGCACACCGCGGCGCAGCTGCTGCGTCGCACCCGCAGCCGCCAGATCGGCGTCCTGTTCGACATGGACCAGCCGCACAACGTCGAGCTGGTCGAGGGCCTCTACGCCTGCGCCCAAGACGTCGGCTACGGCATCGCGCTCAGCGCCGACGTGCCGTGCCGCGACGAGCGGCAGGCGATCGAGGAGCTGCTCGGCCTGCGCAGCGAGGCCCTCATCCTCACCGGCCTGTCCTCCGGCCCCTCGCCCGAGCTGGCCCGGGTGGCCGAGCAGGTGCCCGTGGTCGAGATGAGCCGCAGCGCCTCGGTGCCGGGGGCCGACCTCGTGCGCACCTCCGAGGCGCCGGGCATGAGCAGGGCCATCGGCTACCTCGCCGACCTGGGCCACCGCGACATCGTGCACGTCGACGGCGGCGCCGCGCGCGAGGCCGAGGAGCGCCGCAGCGGCTACCGCGACGCCATGCGCCGGCACGGGCTCGCCGACCGCGCGCGCGAGCTGCCCGGCGCGTTCACCGAGGAGTCCGGTGCCCGCGCCGCACGCGAGCTGCTCGCCCGCGACACGCTTCCCACCGCGGTGGTCACCGCCAACGACCGCTGCGCCCGCGGTCTGCTGGATGTCTTCGTGCGCGCCGGTGTGCGGGTGCCGGAGGATGTGTCGGTGATCGGCTACGACGACAGCCGGCTGGCCCATCTGTCGTTTCTCGACCTGACGTCGGTGCGCCAGGACTCCGCCCAGCTCGCCGAGCTCGCTGTGCAGGCGGTGACCGAACGCCTCGACGAAGGGCGTACGAGTGCCAAGGAGTTCGTGATCACCCCGACCCTCACCGTCCGCGGAACCACGGGCCCGGCGCGGACGGCGGAGTAGCGCCGCCTGGATCGGGCCCCTTGAGCCCGCGCCCGGCAGGCGGGGCCGCGCCGTCCGGTCCCGTCTGCCCGGTCCCGTCCGCGGAGCCGCGGACCGCGCAGACACCCGGCCGGAGACGCGGCGGGGCGCGCCCCGCAAGGAGTGCGGCCTTCCGCCGGGAGCCGACTCGGTGCGCCGGCTCCCGGCGGACCGGCTCCGCCTCCGGGTGAGCCGACCGGCTCCGCCGCTCCCGCAGCGGAGCCCGTCAGCGGACCCGCTGGCCGTACACCCGCTGGACCGCCATCGACATCAGAACCCTGCGGTCGGCGACCATGACCGACCGGTACTCGTCCCAGTCCGGGTGCTCCCCGGCCGCCCGGCGGTAGTAGTCCACCAGAGCGTCGACTTCAGGTCCGGCGGGGTCGGTCCCCGGGCCGGTGAGCTGTACTGGCCCCTCGGCGGTGGCCCACGCCCAGCCGTCCGGCGCGGTGACCTCCAGCGCGGCGCGCGGGTCGCGGCGCAGGTTGGCCGTCTTGGCGCGGCCCTCGGTCAGCGACACGAGGACGGCGCCGGCGTTCCGGTCGTAGAAGGGCGTGACGGGCGAGAGCTGCGGAAGGCCGTCCGCCTTGATCGTCGCGAGGACTCCGAGCCGGCTTTCGGCCAGCAGGTCGTGCGGGTCGAACGTCGTTTGCGTCATATTCGGGCAAGCGCTTCCGGATCCGGCCTATTCCCTGCAGGCCGACGGCGCGCGCCCGGCGCTTTCGTCCTGCGTGATCATCCTGCGCGGCCGCGTGGGGGCCGCGGCGTTCCGGCGCGCCGATGGGAAGCGCGTCTCACGCCCCCGTGACCGACCTCATCGCCGCCGGCGGCAATCTCAGGGCCGCAGGTGTTGGCACGTGCTAGGTCGTCGTGGTTGTCTAGAAGTGCGCACTTCGGGAGGCTCCGCCGGGCGCAGAGCCGCAGCGGCGAACGGACCTCCGCCTTGCCCCGGGGCCGCCCTTCCCGCGTGCACCCGACGACCCCGCTCCAGCACGCCCGCACGCCGCGCAGCCGGCGGCGGGCTCCGGAACCGCGCGAATCCCATCGCAAGCGAAAGGCCTGGCCCACCCATGCGTCTCGCCCTGCTCGCCATGGCCATCGGAGCCTTCGGCATCGGTACGACCGAGTTCGTCATCATGGGGCTGCTGCCCGAGGTCTCCGCGGATCTGGGCGTATCGGTCGCCGCGGCCGGCAACCTCATCGCCGGCTACGCCATCGGTGTCGTCGTCGGCGCGCCCCTGCTCACCGTCCTCAGCACACGCCTGCCGCGCCGGACCGCCCTCCTGCTGTTCATGGGCCTCTTCGCGGTCGGCAACCTGCTCACGGCCGTGGCGCCCCAGTTCGAATCCGTCCTCGGGTTCCGCGTGCTGACCGGGCTGCCGCACGGCGCCTACTTCGGCGCCGCGGCCGTCGTGGCGGCGCAGCTCGCCGAGCCCGGGCGGCGGGCGCGCAACGTCGCCCGCGTGTTCCTCGGCCTGACCGTCGCCAACATCGTCGGTGTGCCCGTGGGCACCTGGCTCGGCCAGGAGCTGGGCTGGCGCGCGACGTTCGGCGTCGTCGCCGCCATCGGGGCCGTCGCCGTGGCGGGCATCGCGCTCTTCGTGCCCAAGCTGCCCAAGCCGGCGGGCGTGCGCCTGCGCCACGAGCTGTCCGAGCTCGCCGGCCGACAGGTCGTCCTCGGCCTGCTGACGATCGTGCTCGGCTGCTCCGGTGTCTTCGCGGTCTATACCTACATCGCGCCGACGATGAAGGAGCTGGCCGGCTACTCCGAAGCCGGCGTGACCGGCATTCTGGCCCTCTTCGGGGTCGGCATGACGCTGGGCTCGCTCCTCGGCGGCCGCATGGCCGACCGCGCCCTGCGCCCGTCGGTGTACGCCTCGCTGGCCCTGCTGGCGCTGGTGCTGCTGCTGTTCTCCTTCGCCGCGCACAACCCCTGGACCGCGGCGGTCGGGGTCGTGGCGCTCGGCGTGGCCACCTTCGCGGCCTGCACCGTCATCCAGGTGTTCCTGATGACCAAGGCCGAGCGGGCGCCCAGCCTCACGTCGGCCTCCAACCAGGCGGCGTTCAACATGGCCAACGCCCTCGGCGCGTGGATCGGCGCCGGGGTCATCGGCGCGGGCCTCGGTTACGCCGCGCCCGCCCTGGCCGGCGCCGCGATGGCCTTCGTCGGACTGGGGCTGGCCCTCGCCGCCGGTTACCTCGACCGCCCCCGCCCGCCGCACGCGTCCGCTCCGCAGGCGCCCGCGCGGGAAGCGGAGCTGGTCTCCGCCGGGACCGGCCCCACCCACTGACCCGCCCGCCGACCGCCCCCAGCCGCGCCCGCGCCGGGGCCGGGGGCGGCGGTCGGGGGGATGATCCGCTCCGGCGGCACGTCGCGCGCCTGAAGAAGCGCTCCGGGGGCCGGAAGCGCGCTGAGTCGGAGGCCGGGCCGGGGCCGCGCGTGTTCACGTACAGGTTGCCGTCCGGGTGGTGGGAGCGAACCCGAAGCGCCCCGTGAAGGTCCGGCGCCGTCTGACCGACTCCGCGGGCTCCGTCGATCATCGACACGCCTCCGGCCCCGCCGCCCGGAGGGTCCCGGTCCCGGCTCCGTCTGCGAAGGCCGGTTCCAAGGCGTCATGCCACGTGATCACCGGGCTGCGACTCACGAATCCGGTGAGCGCAAGGGGCGTCGGCGGGGTGCGGAGCCGGTGGTCAGGGGGCGCGGGCGTCTCGCCGGTGTCGCCTTTCGGGGGCCACCGCCCTCAACTCGGGGTGAGCGGCTCAGGGGTTCCTGGCCGGTGCCGGGCACGCGGAAAGGTGTCGCCTTGCAGGTTCCCCAATCCCCGATACGGCAACGGGCTACCGATGCGCGTGCCGACCGAATGCGGCGGGGGTGATCGCCAGAGGCTGTCGGCTCTGCGGCCGTCCCCGGTCCTGCCGGGCGGGGGCGGCGGCCGAAGGCTCAGCCGAGGAGGGCCCCGGCCGCGGCCCGTGCTTCACGGGCGGACGCGGCGTCGCCGGTGACGCCGGCGGTGACGATGGCCCCTTCGGCGAGGAGGTACACCGGCTCGACGGCCGTGCTCCCGGCGGCTTCGACCAAGGCCGCGATCTGGTCGTGGAAGGCCCGCTTGTGCGAGCGGACCTCGTCGAGGACCGCCGGGGAGGAAGGGCCGAGCTCGCCGTGCGCGTTGACCCAGGCGCAGCCGCGGAAGCCCGGCTGCTCGAACCACAGGCCGAGCCAGTCGAAGACCGCCAGAACCCGGGCGCGCGGGTCGTCGAACCGCTCCACGTGCTCGGCCATGCTCTGCCGCCACCGCCGGTCGCGCCGCCGGAGCATCGCGACCACCAGGTCCTCCTTCGTGGCGAACAGGGAGTAGATCCGCTTCAGCGGCAGCCCGGCGGACGAACGGATCTCGTCCATCCCGACCGCCCGGACGCCCCGCTCGTAGAAGAGCGACTCCGCGGCGTCCAGCAGGACCTCGCGGTCGCGACGGCGTTGGTCCGCGCTGATCGGGGCCGGCATTACACACTCCTTGACGTCGAGAACAACCGTTCTCTAGCGTAGCCACCTGTCGAGAATGCTCGTTCTCTATTGTGGGAGGCCGCCGTGCCCGAGTCCCGCCCGCCGTACCCGCCGTTCGACGCAGAGGCCGCGCTGCAGAAGGTCCAGGCCGCAGAGGATGCGTGGAACACCCGCGACCCCGAGCGCGTGGCCCTGGCCTACACACCGGACTCGGTCTGGCGCAACCGCGACCGCTTCCTCACCGGGCGCGCGGAGATCGCGACGTTCCTGACCGCCAAGTGGGAGCGGGAGCTGGACTACGCCCTGCGCAAGAGCCTGTGGAGCTTCGACGGCAACCGCATCGCGGTCCGTTTCCAGTACGAGTGCCACGACGCCGCGGGGCAGTGGTGGCGCAGCTACGGAAACGAGATGTGGGAGTTCGACGACAACGGCCTGATGCGGCGCCGGGAGGCGAGCATCAACGACGTCGCGATCGACGAGGCCGACCGGAGGATCTTCGGGCCCCGGCCCAAATACGAGCACGACCTCGACCTCGAACTGCGCCTTCAGTGAGGGCACCCGGCCCGCATGCAGCCTCCGCCTTCAGGGCGGGGCGCTTCGGCTCGTGCCGACCGGCCGCCGATCGCGGAAGCGCGGTCGGCGGTCGCTCACCTGCTCGCCCCTCCGCGGCGGCCGGCCGCTCCGGCGGCTGGGGTTCCTCGCGTCCCGGATGCGGCGGACCCGCCGCACGACGCCGGCGTGGTGGGAGCTGCGGGGCTCTGCCGCTCCGGTCGGGACCGAGGCCGCCGGGGACGTGACCGCGGGGCCGCCGCGGCCCTCCTGGCCGCCGTCCAGTGGCGCGGCCGGGGGCCTGTTCGCCGGTGCGTGGCTCGGACTGGTGTTCGGCGCCGCGTTCGACCTCGCCTACGCCGGTCTGCACCGGGCGCGGTCCTCGTGCACGCCCTCCACGCCGCTCCGCCTGTGGCTCGCCGCGGGCGGCCGCGTCCCGCTGCGGCCGGCCGAGTTCCGCGTCGATGCCCGCAGGTGGGAGGTGCTGCGGCAGCTCGGCGCCCACCACCGGATCCGCCACGCGGCGCTGAAGCGCCATTCGCCGTCGCGCGAGCCGCTGCGTTGGCCCGCAGGCATGCCCGCGGCAGGGAAGACGCCCGCTGGTCTCCGCGGGCTTGCGCGCGGTTCCCGGCGGGTTCGGACGGTTAGTCGCCGGGGTGAGGAGGTGGCGACATGGCCGACGGTGCGCTTGATCCCGGGGAGGCGCAGGAGGGGCTGGAGCGGACACTGGCCGATCTGCGGCTGATGGCCGACGTCAGTGCGGCGCTGGTGAGCAGCCTGGACGCCGGCGACGTGCTGGGGCGCCTCGCCCGGCTGGCGGTGCCCGCGCTGGCCGACTGGTGCGCGGCCTACCTCGTCGCCGACGGTGTGAGCCGGGTGGCCGTGGTCCACCGCGATCCCGACGTCGAGCCGCCGTCCGGCGCCGAGGGGCCGATGCCCAGCCCGGACCCGCTCTCGGAGAATCCGGTCGAGCGGGTGCTGGCGGGCGACGGGCCGCTGCTGGCCGACCAGGGCTCCGCGCCGACCAGCGACCTCGCCCGCGCCCACCGCGAACTCACCGACGCCCTGGGCCTGCACACCGAGGTCCTCGTCCCCTTGCAGGCCCGCCGACGCGTGCTCGGCGCCCTCAGCCTCGTACGCTCCGCCCCCGACCGCCCGTTCACCGACGACGATCTCCATTTGGTCGGGGACATCGCCCACCACGCCGCGCTGGCCCTGGACAACGCGCGGCTGTACGCGGCCCAGCGCGACGCGGCGCAGCGGCTGCAGCGGGCGCTGCTGCCCGAACTGCCCTCCCTGGGCCGACTCCAGTTAGCCGCGCGCTACGCCCCCGCGCAGGAGGGCGCGGAGGTGGGCGGCGACTGGTACGACGCGTTCGTGCTGACCGACGGCGCGCCCACTCTGACCGTGGGCGACGTCAGCGGCCACGACCTCACCGCCGCGGTGCAGATGTCGCGGCTGCAGAGCATGCTGCGCACCCTGGCCTGGGAGCACCGCGAGCCGCCCAGCGCGATCATGCGCCGCCTTGACGGCCTGCTGCAGTATTACTCGGAGCACACGGCCACCGCCGTCTACGGCCGCCTCGAAGGCGCGGACGGCGGCCCGCTGGTCTTCCGCTGGACCAACGCCGGCCACTACCCGCCGCTGCTGATCGCCGGGGACGGCACGACGCGGTTCCTGGACGAGGACGGTGACGTGCTGCTGGGCACGGGCGCCGACCCGGAGCGCCGCGACATCGTCACGGAGCTGCCCCGCGGTTCCACGCTGCTCATCTACACCGACGGCCTGGTGGAGCGCCGCGGCGAGGACGTCGACCGCGGCATGGTCCGCCTGCGCCAGCAGGCCGCCCAGGCCGCCGGCGAGCCGCCCGGCGCGCTGTGCGACGGCCTCCTGGAGCACACGCCCGAACCCGCGGAGGACGACGTCGTCCTCCTGGCCGTGCGAGTACCGTGAGAGCCCGCCCGTGCGGCGGAGCGGCGTCGGCACAGCGGCGGCGTGCGCTCCGGCGCTGCGCGCGGTCGTGCCCCGTTGCCGCGGCCTTTGCGGCGGTGGGCCGGGGGGTTGGCGGACGGCTCCCGGCGGGTTCCGCGAGTCGCGGCGCGTGCTCACGGAATGTCGTACCCGCCTGCCACGCTCGTGTCGATCGTCCGGCCGCACCAACGCGGACCGGCGCGCGGTCGGGCCTGCCGGCGGGGGACGGAACCGCCGGCGGGTGCCCCGCCGTGCGACCGCTTCCCCCGCTCGCCCGGTGGTCCGCGCTACCGGCGGTCTGGTCGCCGGCCTACTGCTTGGCGTCCTTGTCGCGGCGCACGATCGTCTTTCGGCCCT
This sequence comes from Streptomonospora halophila, assembly GCF_039542725.1. Lineage (NCBI taxonomy): Bacteria > Bacillati > Actinomycetota > Actinomycetes > Streptosporangiales > Nocardiopsidaceae > Streptomonospora > Streptomonospora halophila. The sequence continues at coordinate 90,493 of NZ_BAABIK010000001.1, forward strand.
TGATGGTGGTGTTCTTCAGGGCCGAGATGACGTCGTCGGCGGCGTCGGAGGGCACCTCGACCAGCGAGAACCGCTCGGCGATCTCGATGTGGCCGATGTCGCGGCCGCGCAGCTCGGACTCGCCGGTGATCGCACCCACGAGGTCCTGCGGGCGCACCTTCGCGCCGCGGCCGGCCCCGATGAACAGGCGCGTCATCCCGCCGGCGGGCCCGCGGGCGCCCCGCTGGCCCTCGCGCTCGCCGCGCCGTCCGCCTTCGCGGCGGGCGCCCCGGCCCTTGTCCTTCTGCTCCGGCTTGATGCTGACCTCGGGGATCTCCTCCTCGTTGTCCACCGCGCCGCCGGTGGACTCGTGGGCGAGCTTGACCGCCGCCAGAGCCACCTCCATCACGTCGAACTCGTCGGCCAGCGTCTCGACCACCACGCGGAAGTGCTCGCGGTCGTCCTCGGCGTCGTCGTCGAGCAGCGACTCGCGCAGCGCCCCGCTGGTCAGCTCCAGGCGGCGGGCCCGGATGTCGGCGACGGTGGGGATCTTCTCCACCGTGATCGTGTAGTCGGTGGCCCGTCGGATGCTCTTGAGCATGCGGTGCTCGCGCGGCTCCACCAGAGTGATGGCCACGCCTTCGCGGCCCGCCCGGCCCACGCGGCCGATGCGGTGCACGTAGGAGTCGGGCGCCGAGGGCACGTTGTAGTTGACCACGTGCGACAGGTGCTCGATGTCCAGCCCGCGCGCGGCCACGTCGGTGGCCACGACCAGGTCGGTGGTGCCGGCGCGCAGCCGCCCCAGGGTGCGGTCCCGCTGCTCCTGGCTCATTCCGCCGTGCAGCGCCTCCGAGCGGTGCCCGCGCCCGTTGAGCACCTCGGTGAGCTGGTCGACCTCCTCGCGGGTGCGGCAGAAGACGATCGCCGCGGTGGGCGACTCCACGTCCAGCAGCCGACCGATGGCGGCGGGCTTGTGCGCCCGCGGCACCACGTAGGCGCTCTGGCGCACCAGCGGCGCCTCGCCGACCTCGCGGGTCTCGCGGGCGATCTGGATGCGCACCGGGTCGGTGAGGTTCCCGCTGGCCATCTGCTCGATGCGCGGCGGCATGGTCGCCGAGAACAGCACGGTCTGGCAGTCCTTGGGGATCTCCTCCATGATCGCCTCGATGTCCTCGGCGAAGCCCATGTCGAACATCTCGTCGGCCTCGTCGAGCACCGTCATGACCAACTCGCCCAGGTCGAGCGTGCCCCGCCCCAGGTGGTCCAGCGCCCGACCGGGGGTGGCCACCACGACGTCGACCCCGCGCTCCAGCCCGCGGATCTGGCGGCCGATGGGCTGCCCGCCGTAGACGGGCAGCACGCGCACGCCCATGTCGCGGCCGTAGCGGTGCACCGCCTCGCAGACCTGCACGGCCAGCTCCCGGGTGGGCACGAGCACCAGCGCCATGGGGGCCGCGCCCTCGCGCCCCTCCGGCCGCTCGGCCATGCGCTGCAGGATCGGCAGCGCGAAGGCGGCGGTCTTGCCGGTGCCGGTGGCGGCCTGGCCGAGCAGGTCGCGCCCCTCGACCAGGTGCGGGATGGCCTCGCGCTGGATGGGGGTGGGCTCCTCGTAGCCGAGCCGCACGAGCGCGCCGAGGAGCTCCTCCCGCAGCGGGAGGTCGGCGAAGCCGGGAACGGCGTCGGCGTCAGTGGTGGACATGGTCGGACTCCTCGTGCGGGCTACGGCGTGTACTGGTCGGTGTCGGCGGCAGACGCCGCCAGGGAATGTTCCCACTTCCCGGGCGCTTCGCGGACCCCGGGCGGGCGCATAGCGGCCGTGCGATCGCCCTCATCGTGCCGCTTCCCGCGTCGGCGGCCCGCTACGCCTGGGACTCCTGCGCCCCGAGCGGCTCCGGCCGGGCGCCGGCGGGCAGCGCGGCCCGGCGGCAGTAGCGCAGGAACTCCTCGGCGCGGCGGTTCAGCGTCACCGCGCGCGGCCAGGCCAGCAGGACCGCCTCGGCGCGCACGGGCTCGGCGATCTCCTTGATGACCACCCGGAACCCCTCGTAGGTGCGGTCGTTGGAGGGGCGCTGTACCAGGATGCTGAAGCCCATACCGCGCCCCACCAGCGCGCGGGCGACCTCGTAGCTGGTGGGGCGGTAGCGCACGCGCGGCACCAGGCCGAAGGCGTGGCACAGCCCCAGCGCGTGGTGCGAGCTGGGCGCGGCGTCGAGCAGCACCATGGGCTCCTCGGCCAGTTCGTGCAGCGACACGGACTCCCGGTCGGCCAGCGGGTGATCGGCCGGAAGCAGGATGTGCGGACGCATGGTGAACAGCTCGGCGCGCGCCATCTCCGGCAGCACGTCCATGTCGTAGATGACCGCCAGGTCCAGTTCGCCGCTGAGCAGCCGCCGCTGGAGCACGTCCTGGGTGGCCTCGGCGAAGTCCACGGTCAGACCGGGGTGCAGGGCGGAGAACCCCTGGAGCAGCGGCGGCAGCACCGTGGGCGCCAGCGTGACGTAGCAGCCCAGCGACAGCACCCCGGCCAGCGCACCCTCGCCCGCGCCCGCCTCGCCCTCCAGGTCCTCGGCCTGGCGCAGCAGTCGGCGTGCGCGGTGCAGCACCTGGGTGCCGGTGGGGGTGAGCGTGACGCCGTGGGCCTTGCGCCGCACGCACAGCTGCACCTTGAGCGCGCGCTCCAGGTCGTTGAGCGCCAGCGACACCGCCGGCTGGGAGATGTGCAGGCGCTGGGCCGCCTCGCTGATCGTCCCGGCTTCGGCGATCGTCACGAAGTAGGCGAGCTGGCGCAGGGAGAACCGCGGAGCACCACTCATAAGTTCCACTGATGCCACTCCCAAGTTTCCGATGCTTTACCAATGCAGTGATCGGGATCACCCTAGAGGGAGTGCGGTGACCCGAAGCACACCGGCTGGCCCGAGTGCGGCCGGAGGCGACGATCGGGCACCGCGGCAACCGGCAAGACCGACCGTCGACCCGCTACGCCGGCTCGCCCGCACCGGGTGGACCGACGAGCTCTGCGAGGTGCCGCCCATGCCCCCCGCCCCGTCCGCGCCCGCGGCCGCGAGCACGGCCCCCGTCCGCCCCTTCAAGGTGGCCGCCGCCAGCTTCATCGGTACCGCGGTGGAGTGGTACGACTACTTCATCTACGGCAGCGCCGCCGCGATCGTGTTCGGGCCGCTGTTCTTCCCCGAGTTCTCCTCGGTGGCCGGAACCCTGGCCGCCTTCGCCACGTTCTCCGTCGGCTTCCTGGCCCGCCCGCTGGGCGGAGTCGTCATGGGCCACTTCGGCGACCGGCTCGGCCGCAAGTCCATGCTGGTCACCTCCTTGATCATGATGGGCGCGGCCACGTTCGCCGTCGGGCTCCTGCCGACCTACCAGACCATCGGCGTGTGGGCGCCCGTGCTGCTGGTGGCGCTGCGCTTCGTCCAGGGCCTGGGCGTGGGCGGCGAGTGGGGCGGCGCCGTGCTGATGGCGGTCGAGCACGCCCCGCCCAAGCGGCGCGGCTTCTACGGCAGCTTCCCGCAGATGGGCGTGCCCGGCGGGCTGATCCTGGCCAACCTCGTGTTCCTGTCGACGTCGGCGGTCGTCAGCGACGACGCCTTCCTCGCGTGGGGTTGGCGCGTGCCGTTCCTGCTCAGCGCCGTGCTTGTCGCCGTAGGCCTGTTCATCCGCTTCCGCATCACCGAAAGCCCCGACTTCGTCGAGGTCAGCCGCAGCGGCGAGCGCGAGCGCATGCCCGTCGCGTCGGTGCTGCGGCACAACCCCAAAGAGGTGCTGCTGGCAGCGGGCGCGTTCATCGGCAACAACACGGTCGGCTACATCTTCATGGCCTACGCGCTGTCCTACACCACCACCGTGCTGGGCCTGGACCGCAGCCTGATGCTGGGCCTGACTCTGGCGGGCGCGCTGGTCTGGCTGGCTGCCATCCCCTGGGCGTCGGCCATGAGCGACAGGTACGGCCGGCGCCGGGTGCTGCTCGCGGGATCGGTGGGCCTGGCCGCCTGGGTACTCGTGTTCTTCGCGCTCATCGACACCGCGAGCACCGGGCTCATCCTCGTCGCGATGGTCGGCACCGCGTTCTTCCTCGGCGCCACCTACGGGCCGCTGGCCGCCCTGTTCTCCGAACTGTTCAGCGCCCGGGTGCGTTACAGCGGCGCGTCGCTGGGCTACCAGATCGGCTCGATCCTGGGCGGCGGCCTTGCGCCCACCGCCGCCACCGCGCTGTACGCGGCGTGGCACTCGTCCTGGCCGGTCACGGGCTACCTGTTCGCGGTGTGCCTGCTGAGCCTGGCCTGTCTGGCGGCGCTGACGCGCCCGGCGCGCCGCTGAGCCGGAGGCGCCCCGATCGGCTCCAATCGAACCCGGTACCCGCACGCGAATCCGACGGCCCGCGCAGAACCGAAACCGAGACCGGCCCCGTCCGCCCCGCACACACCGACCGCCGCGCACGGCCCACCGCCCGCACCGGCACCGCAGCAGCAGGAGGAGACATCCCATGGCAGCCAAACCGTTCGCGTCCTCGGCCGACCTCGGCGAGAAGGAGCAGACCCTGGAGGTCCTCGCCGACGGCGTCTACGCGCTGACCGCCCAGGGCGACCCCAACATCGGCGCGATCGAGGGCGAGGACTTCCTGGTCTGCTTCGAGGCCCTCGCGACGCCCACCGCCGCACGCGAGTGGCTGGCGCGGCTGCGCGAGCACACCGACAAGCCGGTGCGCTACCTGGTGCTCTCGCACTACCACGCGGTGCGTGTGCTGGGCGCCAGCGCCTTCGGCGCCGACGTGATCGTCGCCCACGAGAAGACCCGCGAGCTCATCGCCGAGCGCGGCGAGGCGGACTGGGCCAGCGAGTTCGGCCGCATGCCGCGCCTGGCCAAGGACCCCGACTCGGTGCCCGGCCTGACCTGGCCGACCCTGACCTTCTCCGACCGCGCCTCCATCGAGCTGGGCGGCGACCGCGGACGGCTGGAGCTGCGCTACCTGGGCCGCGGCCACACGGAGGGCGACATCGTCGCCTGGCTGCCCCGGCAGCGCATCCTCTTCGCCGGCGACCTCGTCGAGGCCGAGGCCGCGCTCTACACCGGCGACGCGTTCCACCATGACTGGGCCGGAGGGACCCTCGACGGCGTCGCCGCTCTGCGCGCCGAGGCGCTCGTCGGCGGGCGCGGACCCGTCACCCGCGGGCGCGAGGCGGTCGACGCGGCCGTCGCCCAGACCCGCGACTTCCTCCGCACCATGATCGCCGAGGTGGGCGCGGTGCACGCGCGCGGCGGCTCCCTCAAGGACGCCTTCGCCGCCGCGCACGCGGCCCTGGTCGACGGCTACGGCCACTGGCCCATCTTCGAGCACTGCCTGCCCTTCGACGTTGCGCGGCTGTGGGACGAGCTGTCGGGGATCGAGCGCCCCGTCGTCTGGACCGCCGAACGCGACCGCGAGGTCTGGGACCGGCTCCAGGGCTGAGCACCCGTCGGAGACAGCGAGCGAACGGAGGCGACATGCCCGAGGCACCCGTACCGCCCCCCGCGCCGCCCGCCGACACCGGCGCGGCGCCCGAACCCGTGCTCGTGCTGGGCGCGGGGCCGGTCGGCCAGACCGCTGCGCTGCTTCTGGCGCGCTGGGGCGTGCCGGTGACCATCGTCGACGCCCGCCCCGAACGCGCCGCCGCCGGGTCCAAGGCCATCGTGCAGCAGCGCGACGTGCTCGACGTCTGGGACACCCTGGGCGCCGGCGCGGTCGCCGAGGAGGGGCTCACCTGGGACACCGCCCGCACCTTCTACCGCGACCGCGAGCTGTTCAGCGTCCGGCTGCGCGACCGCGGCGCCTCGCCCCTGCCGCCGTTCGTCAACCTCTCGCAGTCGCGCACCGAACGCATCCTGGACGAGCGCATCGCCGCCGCCGGGCTGCGGGTGCGCTGGAGCCACGAGGTCACCGCCATCGACCAGGACGCCTCCGGCGTGCGGGTGCGGTGCGCGACCCCCACCGGCGACGTCGAGCTGCGCGGCTCCTACGCGGTGGCGTGCCTGGGACCGCACGGGCGCGTGGCGCGCGAGGCGGTCGGCGCCGACTTCGGCGGCGCCAGCTTCGACGACCGGTTCCTCATCTGCGACATCCGCGCCGACCTGCCCGGCTGGGAGCGCGAGCGGCGGTTCTACTTCGACCCGCGATGGAACCCGGGCCGCCAGATCCTCATCCACCCCTGCCCCGACTCGGTCTTCCGCATCGACTGGCAGGTGCCGCCCGACTTCGACCTGGAGCGCGAGGAGGCCGAAGGCGGACTGGACCGGCGTATCCGCCAGATCATCGGCGACCGCCCCTACGAGATCGTGTGGCACTCGCTCTACCGGTTCCACACCCGGGTCGCCGACCCGATGGGCGCCGGACGGGTGCTGCTCGCCGGCGACTGCGCGCACCTGGTCGCCCCGTTCGGCGCGCGCGGCCTCAACTCCGGCGTGCACGACGCCGAGAACGCGGCCTGGAAGCTCGCGTTCGCCCTCAAGGGCTGGGCCGATCCCCGGCTGGTCGACACCTACGCCGCCGAGCGGCTGGCCGCCGCCCGCGACAACGCCGAGATCACCGGCGCCACCATGCGCTTCCTGGTGCCCCGCACCCCCGAGGAGCACGCGCACCGGTCGAGCGTGCTGGAGAGCGCGGCCTCCGACCCGCGGGCGGCCTCGCGGGTCGACTCCGGGCGGCTGTTCGAAGCCTTCTACTACACCGACTCGGCGCTGACCACCCCGTGCGCGGGCCGCCCCTTCCCGGGGCGCCCGCCGCGCGGCGAGCCCCCGGTGCCCTGCCCCGGCGTGCTCGTGCCCGACGTCCCCCTCAGCCTCGCGGAGCGGCCCGAAACCACCCGGCTGCGCACGCTGGCGCGCGAGGGCGTCACCGTGCTCGCCACCAGTGCGCGCGGCGCGCAGGCGGCCCGCGCCGCCGCGCGGCGGGCCACCCCCGCTCCCGTCAGCGCCCTGGTCCTCGCCGACGCCGACCCCACGGGCGCGCTGGCCGCGGCGCTGGACGCCCGCCCCGGCGAGGTGTGGCTGCTGCGCCCCGACGCCCACATCGCCGCGGTCTGCGACGAGGACGACACGGCGGCCGTCACCGCGGCCGTCCACACCTGCCTGGGCGGGGGCGCACCCGCCGCCGCGCGGGCTCCGCAACCAGGAGAGGAGCAGGACGGTGGCGTACTACCGGCGAGTGGGTGAGGTTCCGCCCACACGGCACACCCAGCACCGCACGCCCGAGGGCGGGCTGTACTACGAGGAGCTGATGGGCGAGGAGGGGTTCTCCTCGGACTCCTCGCTGCTGTACCACCGCAACATCCCCTCGGCGATCGTCGACGCCCGCCCGTGGGAGGTGCCCGACCAGGCGCGAACGCCCAACGCACCGCTCGTGCCGCGCCACCTCAAGCTGCACGGGCTCTTCGGCGAGGAGTGGAAGTCCGCCGACGCGGTGACCGGGCGGCGCCTGGTGCTGGGCAACGACGACGTGCGCCTGTCCTACGTCGTCGCGGGCGAGGCCTCGCCGCTGTACCGCAACGCCATCGGCGACGAGTGCGTGTACGTGGAGTCGGGCCGCGCGTCGGTGGAGACCGTGTTCGGCACCGTCGAGGCCGGCGAGGGCGACTACGTCCTGCTGCCGCGCGCCACCACGCACCGGTGGGTGCCCGAGGGCGGCGAGCCGCTGCGGGCCTATGCCATCGAGGCCAACAGCCATATCACCCCGCCCAAGCGCTACCTGTCGCGGTTCGGCCAGTTCCTGGAGCACGCGCCCTACTGCGAGCGCGACCTGCGCGGGCCGTCCGCGCCGCTGCTGGCCGAGGGCACCGACGTCGACGTGCTGATCAAGCACCGCGGCGGCGGCCCCGGCGGTATCGCCGGCACCCGCTACACATACCCGGCCCACCCCTTCGACGTCGTGGGCTGGGACGGCTGCCTCTACCCGTACGTGTTCAACGTGGCCGACTTCCAGCCCATCACCGGGCGGGTGCACCAGCCGCCGCCCGTGCACCAGGTCTTCGAGGGGCACAACTTCGTGGTGTGCAACTTCGTCCCGCGCAAGGTCGACTACCACCCGCTGTCGATCCCGGTGCCCTACTACCACTCCAACGTCGACTCCGACGAGGTCATGTTCTACTGCGGCGGCGACTACGAGGCCCGCAAGGGCTCGGGCATCGGCCCCGGCTCGATCTCGCTGCACCCGGGCGGGCACTCCCACGGCCCCCAGCCCGGGGCCTACGAGGCCAGCGTCGGCGTGCAGGCGTTCGAGGAGCTGGCCGTCATGGTCGACACCTTCCGCCCGCTGGATCTGGGCGAGGGCGGCCGGGACGCCGAGGACCCGGGCTACGCCTGGACATGGGCCGGCGGCCGGAGGCCGCGGTGAGCCCGGAGCGCGCGCAGGGCGCCGGCCGGGCGGGCGGGGCGCCCGCCGGGGCGGGTGCGGCGGCGGCCGCGGCGGGTGCGGCGACCGCGCCCGCCGGCACGCCCCAGCTGTATGCCGCGCTGCTGGACGACGCCGCGCTGTTCCCGCCGGGCGAGGCCCCGATGGACGAGGCCGTGGCCGGGCACCTGCGCTACCGCGTCGGCCCGCAGGCGCCGCTGACCGGGCCTTTCGTCGTGGCGGCCGGGCGCTTGGCCGAGCTGGGCCGGGTGCTGCGCGGGCATCCGGGCTCGCCGCTGGCCGTGTGCGTCACCGTGCCCGAGGGGCCGGGCGGGCTGGGGCCGGCGCTGGAGGAGGCGGCGGCGCTGCCTCTGGTCGAGCCGGTCGCGGTCGAGGTCGCCGCCGGTGCGGCCGGGGGCGGCGCCGACGGCGGAGAGGCCGCCGCGGAGGTGGCGCGGGCGGCCGCCGCGCTCGACCGGCACCTGCCCCGGAACGCGGCCGGGTTCGTCGAGCTGCCGCGCGGCGCCGACCCCGGCCGGTGCCTCGACGCGCTCGCCGGCACCGCGCACCGCGCCAAGCTGCGCACGGGCGGCACGCGGGCCGACGCCTTCCCCGGCGAGGACGAGCTGGCCGGTGCGCTGTGCGCCGCCGCGGAGCGCGGCCGGGCGCTCAAGTGCACCGCCGGGCTGCACCACGCCGTCCGGTACACCGACCCCCGCACGGGGTTCGAGCACCACGGGTTCCTGAACGTGCTGCTGGCGGTGCACACAGCGCTGCGCGGCGGCGACCGCGCCGATGCCGCCGAGGTGCTGGCGCTGCGCGACGGTGCGCGCGCAGCGGCAGCGGCGGCCGGGCTCGGCGCGGAGGAGGCCGCCGCCGTCCGCGCCCTGTTCTCCTCGTTCGGCACCTGCAGCGTGCTGGAGCCGCTGGGCGACCTGGTGGCCCTCGGCCTGCTCTCGCCCGCGGTACTGGAGTGACCCCCGCCTCCGCCCGCGCCGCCACCTGCACCGCAGCGGGTGAGGCCGGGTCCGCCGCCGACCGCACCTTCGACCCGAGAGGACCACTTCCGTGCGCGTTCCCCAGACCTGGCTCGGCGTCGCGGCCGACGACCCCTTCGGCCCGGCCAACCTGCCCTACGGCGTCTTCAGCACCCCCGACCGGCGGCCCCCGCGCGTCGGCGTGGCCGTCGGCGAGTGGGTGCTCGACCTGGCCGCGGCCGCCCACGCGCTCGACGCGCCCTTCGCCGAGGCCGCCGACGCCCCGGTGCTCAACCCCCTGATGGCCCGGGGGCCCGAGACCTGGCGCGCGGTGCGCGCGACGCTGACGGCGTGGCTGAGCGACCCCGCCTACGAGGAGGCGCTCCGTCCGCACCTGGTCGAACGGGCGGGTGTGCGGCTGCACCTGCCGTTCGAGGTGGGCGACTACGTCGACTTCTACTCCTCGGAGCACCACGCGGCCAACCTGGGCCGAATCCTGCGGCCCGGCCAGCCGCCGCTCACCCCCAACTGGAAGCACCTGCCCATCGGCTACCACGGACGTTCGGGCACCGTGGTGGTCTCGGGGACCGAGATCGTACGGCCCATGGGACAGCGCAAGCCGCCGTCCGCCGAGGAGCCGGAGTTCGGACCGTCGGCGCGGCTGGACATCGAGGCCGAGGTCGGGTTCGTCGTGGGCGCGCCCGCTCCGCGGGGCGGCCGGGTGCCGGTGTCCGACTTCGCCGAGCACGTGTTCGGGGTGTTCCTGGTCAACGACTGGTCCGCCCGCGACCTGCAGGCCTGGGAGAACGTGCCGCTGGGGCCGTTTCTGGGCAAGTCCTTCGCCACGTCGGTGTCGCCGTGGGTGGTTCCGCTTGAGGCCCTGGAGAACGCCCGCGTGCGGCCGCCGGAGCGCGACCCCGAGCCGCAGGAGTACCTGCGCGACGCCGCGGGCGAGCCGTGGGGACTGGACCTGCGGCTGGAGGTGCGGCTCAACGGCCACACCGTCTCGCGCCCCCCGTTCTCGGCCATGTACTGGACGCCCGCCCAGCAGCTCGCGCATCTCACCGTCAACGGCGCCTCGCTGCGCACCGGCGACATCTACGCCTCGGGAACGGTGAGCGGCCCCGGAGCCGGCGAGCAGGGCTCGCTCATCGAGCTCTCCGCCAACGGCGCCGAGCCGCTGGAGCTGCCCGGCGGCGGCACCCGCGGGTTCTTGGAGGACGGCGACACCGTCACCATCGTGGCGAGTGCGCCGGGCCCGGGCGGAGCGGTGATCGGGTTCGGCGAGGTCGCCGGGCGCGTGCTGCCCGCGCAGGGCTGAGACGCACGCGCAGGCGGCGGGCCCGCGAGGGACGCGGCCCGGGCCGGGGCGCGCGCCTGTGTGGCGCGGCGCCCCGGCCCGGGGATAGGGCGTCGGGGATCGTCCCGGATCAGCCGAGGTCGTAGACGCGCACGTAGTCGATCTTCATCTGCTGGGGGAACTGCGTGCTGGCGTCGGGGTCGCCGGGCCAGGACCCGCCCACGGCCACGTTCAGGATCATGAAGAACGGGTGGTCGTAGACCCAGGGGTTGCCGCGGGTGTCGGCGGGGGTGAACGTCTGGTAGGCGTTGCCGTCGACGAACCAGGTGATGGACTCCGGGCTCCACTCCACCGCGAACGTGTGGAAGGTGTCGGCGAACGCCCAGCCCTGCGGGTGGTAGTAGGAGCCCGTGATGGGGTTGCCGCCGGAGTAGCCCGGGCCGTGCAGCGAGCCGTGCACATCGGCGGGCTTGCTGCCGATGTTCTCCATGATGTCGATCTCGCCGCTGTTGGGCCAGCCGACCTGGCCGAGGTCGTTGCCCAGCATCCAGAAGGCCGGCCAGATGCCCTGGCCGATGGGGATCTGGATGCGGGCCTCGAAGCGGCCGTAGGCGTGCTCGAACTTGCCGGCGGTGTTCATCCGGCCCGAGGTGTACTGGCAGTACCCGTAGTGGCACTGGTAGTCGCCCGGGTTGCCCTTGCGGGCGGTGATGACCATGTTGCCGTTGCCGTCGTGGGCGAGGTTGTCGCGCCGGTTGGTGTAGTACTGCAGCTCGTCGTTGCCGCCGCCGTCGCCGTTGACCTCGACGTTCCACTTGCCGCCGTCGGGGGCGGTGCCGGCCGGCCGGTTGAACTCGTCTCTCCAGATCAGCGCGCCGGCGGACTTGGCGGCGTTGTCTGCGGCGACGGGGGCGGCCTCGGGGGAGCCGGCGCCGTCGGAGGTGTTCAGGGCGATGAGCCCGGCGGCCGCGGTCGCCGCGGCGCAGGCCACCGCGGCCGCGCTGATCAGCGGACCGCGGCGGCGCCGGTTCTTCCGGGGGGTTTCGGTGTCGGTGTTCATCCTTCAGACCGATCCGGGCGCCTACCGGCCCGCGCGCGGCATGGCCGCAGCGGGGTGACACGGACCGGGCGCGCCCTTGTCGACAGGGGGCGTGGGACGGCCCGCCCCGGGACTCGGCCGCCCGCGCAGAAGGCGGACGGCCGCGGAGCGGGCCTGACGTGCGCATCACTGAAATGCACACAAAAGTCACCCTATGTAGTTGGCAATGAACTTTACTAAATCTGCGTAAAGTGCCGCAAGGGGTGCAGGGCCTAAGATTCCGCGATCGCCGCCGTGGAGTCGCCCACACCCCGCTCCCGTCCGCCGCACCACCCCGACAAGCCCGAATCCCCGACCGAACACCACGTCCCGCCACCGGTTCGGTGTTCCCTAGGCACCGAGCGATGAGTCTGCCGTCGCCGGGTGGCGGAAGTCCGTTGCGGAGCGCAGAAGCGGCGGAACCAGCACCCGTGCGTCGCCGCGGCGGTACAGGGCCGCCGGGCGCCCGGACTCCATGACGCGCCGTTCGCCCGTCGGCTCGACGAACCCCGCGGTGCGGGTCACCTTGCGGCGGACTGGGGTCCAAGGGAAGGCCCCAGACCACTTCGTAGACCGCGCGCAGGTCGCTGATGGTGAAGGGCTCGGTGCAGAAGGACGTGGCGACGGTGGTGTACTCCAGCTCCGACCGGGCCCGCTCGACGCCGTCGGCGAGGATCTGCGCGTGGTCGAAGGCCAAGGGGAAACCGTGCCCCAGCGCCTCGCCCACGGGGCCCACCAGGCGACTTGCAGCCGGTCGCGGCCCGCAACGCGGCCGCCTTCGCCTGCACGTTCATGGACCTGTTCACACCCGAACGGCAGAGCTGGCCCGGACGGGCGAGTCGGCCGCCGGCGCCGAGGGTCGGTCCAGGCGCCGGCGGTCTCCTCTCAACCCGCCCGGGTGCAATAGGTGTGCGAAGCGTCCCGACGGTGGGGGAAGCCGCGGGTCAGGCGGTGCGGCGCATGCCGGCGCAGGCGACTTCGGCGAGGCGGCGCTTGGCGGAGCCGTCGGCTCCGGGTGCGGCGGTGCGCGAAAGGCACCCCACCAGCAGGGCCATGACGTCGGCGGGCTCCAGGTCGGCGCGAACGGCTCCGGCGCGCTGGGCGCGGGCGAGCAGGCGGCCTACGGCGCCCGTGACGTCGTAGTCGGGGTCGGCGGCGATCGCTCCCTTGTCGAATGCGGTGCCGCCGAGCGCGTCGCTCAGCCCCCGGTCCATCGCCCCCTCCTCGACCAGGAAGCCGAAGTAGGAGAACAGCGCCTCGCCGGGCGCCTCGCTCCCGGCGAGCGCCTCGGCCCGCCGGACGTAGGCGTGCAGGCGCTTGAGCAGGATGGCCCGGAACAGCGCCTGCTTGGTGGGGAAGTGGCGGCTGACCGTGCCGGTGCCGACACCGGCGCGCCGCGCGATCTCGTGCACGGGCACCGACAGGCCCTCGGCGGCGAACACCTCCTGCGCCACCTGGAGCACCCGCTCCCGGTTGCGCCGGGCGTCGGCACGCAGCGGCCGCGCCTCCGGCGCCGCCGGTCCCGTGGTCTCGCGCTCGGTCCCCATAGGCTGATCCGCTCCGTGCTCGCCCACCCGCCCGCGGGCCGGAAGGCTCAGGCGAGTGGTCAGGATAGCGCGGGGCACGCGACCCGTTCGAGAAGGGTGAAACGTGTGCACACTCCCGAACGCGGCGGTGTGACCGGCGTCCCCGCACTGGAAGGGAACCGCCCGCGGCGGCGGCCCGTTGTCCCAGCGGCTTCGCGCCGCTGCGGCCCTGCCCCCGCCGCAGTCCCCGCCCCCTCCACCCGCCGCGCCTGCCGTCGGCGGCCGCGACCGCATCCCGGTCCCTCCGCCGGTCACGCGTGCATCCGAGTGCGCACCCGCACCGCCCGGCACCAGCACCGCCCGGCATCCGCCGCCTGCTCGGCGCGGCTCACCGGCGGCTCCCCGACCTCCGTGCGCCCGTGCGCGCCTCCTCCGCCGGTCGGCGGGGGCCTCACCGAACGCGCACCGGTCCCACCGGGTGAACCACATCGCTGCGGAACCCCGGGACCCCCGGGGAAACCGCGCCGGACCCGCTGGGACCCCGCAACCCCCGCTGTTCCCGGCATCGACCACGGGATGCCGCGACGTGCTGACCACCCCGGACGCGGGGGAGGCCGGCCTCTGCGCAAGTGCCGGCCGCCCCCGCCGTCCGGCGGACGTCAGTGCCCCGGGCGCCAGGTGCCCTGCGCGACCTGGGGGACGAACGAGTCCAGCTTGGCCGCCTCACCCCGGTCGGAGAGGTCGATGCGGCGGCCCTCCTGCGCCGACATGTAGGCGGCCATGAGCAGGCGCGTCACCTGCAGGCCGTCGTCGAGTCCCTCGTCGGGCGCCCGGCCGTCGAGGAACCGGGTGACCATGTGGCGGTTCTCCTCGGTGTAGCCGTAGGCGCCCGCCTCGTCCGGCAGCACCGGCATCAGCCCGCCCTCGGCGTTCTGCTTCTCCACCAGGTCCTCGCCCGGTCGGCCCGCGACCTCGCGGCTGAGGAACACCTTCGCTTCGGTGTCGAGGCTGTTGACCTGCATCGCGTACTCCGGGCCCAGCAGCTCGAAGCTGAGCCGCAGTCCAGCGCCGACGTAGCTCCACGACGTGGTGCCCTCGGCCACGACCTCGTCGCCGTCGCCGTTGCGGAACACGATCGTCGAGCGGGCGTAGTCCTCCGCCGGGCGGCCGCGGTAGTCCACCTCCGGCCCGTAGCGGCGCATCAGCTCGTCGGCGTAGGCGGGCCGCGACCACTTCAGGCAGGCGATGGTGGCGTCGACGCTCACGGGCGTGAGCCACTCCGACGCCGGCACCCCGGGCGGGGACAGCAGGTAGCGCCCGGCCTCCACGCTGTGGCACATCATGTCGTTCAGGACGCCGCCGCCCTGCTTCTCTCCCTGCCAGAACCACCCCTTGTGCGGCCCGCTGTGCTCCTCGGCGCAGCGGGCGAGATACGGAGAGCCCGCCGCCGCGGCGCCGCGCGACCACACCAGGTCGTGCGCGCGCACCACGCCCGGCGCGAAGACCTGGTTCTCCAGGTAGCCGTGCAGCAGCCCGGCCTCCTCGACCAGCCGCTTGACCTCCTCGGCCTCGGCCACGGTGCGGCCCAGCGGCTTCTCCACCGCGATGCCGCGCAGCCGCGCGCGCCCCGAGGCGACCTCTTCGGTGATGGCGCGCACGGTCTCCACGCGCACGTGGTTGGGGGTGGTCACCCAGACCGCGTCCACCGCCGGGTCGCGCACCATCTCGCGGACGTCGGCATAGGCGGCGGGGGCGCCGACGCGCTGCTCGCGCGCGAGGTCGCAGAGCCGGCGCACCGCCGACTCGGTGCGGCCGCAGACAGCGGTCACGTCGGCGTGGCGCACGCCGCGGAACGCGCGGGTGTGGAAGTCGGCGATGAATCCGCTGCCGACGATTCCGACTCCGAGCCGGTCGCTCGCCTGTGCTGTCACGTTGGTCTCTCCAAATCCGTGAATGGGTGCCGCGGGGCGATCGCCGATCACTGCCGCAGCCTCTTCTGCCTGCCGTAGGCGGTCAGGACGATGACGAGCACCACGCCGTAGATGATCTGGCGGGGCGCGTCGCCCCACTCCCCGCCGCCGATCTGCATGATCCGCAGCAGGGAGTCGAGGACGGTCAGCAGGATCGCGCCGATGGCGGTGCCCACGTAGCCGCCGACTCCGCCGACCAGCGCCGTGCCTCCGATGACGGCCGCCGCCACGCTGTTGAGCATGTAGTCGGTGCCCAGGCTGGTGTAGACGTTCTGGGAGTAGCCGAGCAGCAGCAGCCCGCCCACGCCCGCGAACAGCGACGACAGCACGTAGGCGGAGAACTTCACCACCGAGGTGTTGACGCCGGAGAGGTAGGCGGTCGTGGGGTTGGCGCCCACCGCGTACAGCCGCCAGCCGAAGGGGCTGCGCCGCAGCAGCCAGACGACCAGGACCGACAGCCCCAGCCAGAGCCACAGCACCCCGGGTATACCGGCCACGGTGTCGCCCGCGACCAGGGTGCGCAGCATCGGCGCGGCGGAGCCCTCGGGCCGCCCGCCGGTGTAGAGCCGGATGAACCCGGTGACCACCGCGATCATGCCCAGCGTCATCACCAGCGGAGGCACGCGGAAGACCAGCACGCCCACCGCGTTGACGACCCCCACGACGCAGCACGCGCCCAGCGCCAGCAGCACCGCCGTGAGGATGCCCTCGTCGGAGCCGGCCATGAACCGCGAGGCGACGATGGCCGACAGGGTCGCGGTGGCGCCCACGGACAGGTCGATCCCCTCGCCGCCGGCGATGATCACCAGCGTCTGGCCGATCGCGATCACGCCGAGGAACGACGCCACGGTCATCAGCGTGACGAACTGGCCCCAGCTCGCGAACTCGGGGGAGACCAGCGCCGCGGCCACCCACAGCAGCACGGCCACCGAGCCCGAGATCACCACCGGGTCGCGCGCCAGGCGGAGTGCGAGCGGGGTCCGCGCCGGGGCGGGCGCCTGCTCGGGAGCGCCGGGCGCCCCGGCTCCCGGCCGGGCGGTGTCGACGTTCATCGCGTCCCTGCCTTTCCGCGCGTGAATGCCGGCCGACGCACGCCGCTGCGGGCCGTCAGCAGCCCGGCCAGCGCGATGGCGGCGATGATGATGCACCCGTAGACGAACTCGCGGGCGTCGGTGGGCACCCCGGCGAAGAACACCAGGCTCTGGATCAGCGACAGCACGATCGCGCCCACCAGGGCGCCGCCGACCCCGCCCGAGCCGCCCTTGAGCCGGGTACCGCCGATGACCAGCGCCGCGATCGACCCCAGGGTCAGCTCGGTACCCAGCGTGGGATCGCCGGCGCCGGAGTCCGCCAGCAGCGCGACGCCGGCCAGCGCGGCCACCGTGCCGCCCGCCACGTAGGAGAAGACGCGCACCGACGAGACCGGCACCGCGGAGGTGTAAGCGGCGTCGGCGTTGCCGCCCACCGCGTAGAGGTACTGGCCGAACCGGTGCTGGCGCAGCAGCCGCCAGGCCAGCCACAGCGCCAGCAGCAGCACGGCGGGGATGGGGATGTACAGCGCCAGCACCATGCCGAAGGTCTGCGTGAGCGCGGGCGATGCGGTGCCGCCCGGCTGCGGCAGCACCAGCAGCGCCAGGCCGCCGAAGACCGAACTGGTGGCGAAGGTCGCCACGATCGGCTGGAGCCGGAGACCGGCCACCACCAGGCCGTTGACGAGTCCGCACGCGGCGCCGGTGGCCAGGCCTGCGGCCAGGGCCAGCGGCAGGCGCGAGTTGTCGCCGTCCATCAGTACCACCGACACCGCCGACGCGAGCGTCACGATCGTGCCGATGGACAGGTCGATCCCGCCGCCCAGCACGATGATGGTCTGCGCGGCGGCGATGGTGGCCACCGGCAGGAACGTCGCGAAGCTCGCGCTGAGCGAGTAGGGGGAGAAGAAGTCGGGCTGGAGCACCACCGAGGCCGCGAGCGTGATGACCAGCAGCGCCGCGACGGCAAGCGTCGGCATGCGCGCCGACGCCGCCGACCGCGCCACCTGGGCCAGCGGCCCGGGCGCGGCCGGCGCCGGCCCGGCGTCGGGGGAGCGGGTGGGTGTGGGCGTACTCATCGCCTTCCTCGGTGTGGGAGCGGCCGCCTGCGGTGCGGCGCGTGCGCCGTACGGGCGGGCCGGAGGGCCGTGCGGGCGCCGGCGGGTGTGCGGGGTGGCGGGGATGCGGGGGATGCGGAGGGCACCGGGGCGGTGGCGCCGCGGGCGGCGGGGTGCCGCGTCGCCGCCGAGCTCACGCGCCGCCGCCGTTGTCGGTGGAGGCCGGGGCCGAGCGCGCCGGGTCGGACTCCGCGCCGCCCGGATCGCCGCCGGAGGCCGCCCCTGAAGGTCCGGCCCCACCGGTGTCCTCCTCCGGGACGGCGTCCTCCGGACCCGACGTCCCGCGTGGAGCACCTGCGGTCGGCGTTCGGGGCCGGGCCTCCGGGGCGGGTGCTTCCTGCGCGGCCTCTCCGGTGCCCGCGTCCGGCCGGGCCTCCGCGGTCGGCGCCGGGGGCCGGTCCTCCGCGGAGGTCGCCCCCGGCGCGGGACCGGAGGCAGCGGTGCCGTTTGCTTCGGTGACGTGCATGGCGCTGGCGATCAGCGTGTCCTCGGTGAGGCGCTCGCCGGCGACCTCGTCCACGACGCGGCCCTCGAACAGCACCAGGACCCGGTCGCAGACCTCGACCAGCTCGCGGTCGTCGCTGGAGCCCAGCACCACCGCCGCTCCGGCGGCCGCCAGCTCCGCGACCACGGCGAACATCTCCGCCTTGGCGCCCACGTCGATTCCCTTGGCGGGGTCGTCCATCAGCACGACCCGGGGATCGGTGGGGAACCACTTGCCCACGACGATCTTCTGCTGGTTGCCGCCCGACAGCGTCGAGACCGGGTCGTCCAGCGATCCGTAGCGGGTGCCGATGCGCTCGGCGACGGAGCGCGCCTCGGCGGCCTCGCGGCGCTTGGACAGCGCCACGCCCAGCGCGGCCCGCCGGCCCACCGAAGGCAGCGCGAAGTTCTCCAGGATCGGACGGCCCAGCGCGAGCCCCTGCACGCCCCGGTTGCCGGGCACGTAGGCGAAGCCCGCGCGCACCGCCTGCTTGGGCGAACGCGGGTGGACGGAGCGGCCGCCGAGCCGCACCGTGCCGCCGGAGCGCCGGCGCGCACCGAATAGCGCGGCCAGCAGCTCCGACTGCCCCTGTCCCTGCAGTCCGCCCAGCCCCAGCACCTCACCCGGTCGGACCTGGAAGGACACGTGGTCGAGGCGGTCGCCGGTGAGGTCGGCGACCTCCAGCAGCGGCTCGGATCCGGCGCTGCCGGAAGCAGTGGCGCCCCCGGCACCGCCGGTCACCGAACCGTCGGCTCCCGACGCGTCGGTGACCGGACTGCCGGTTACCGGACCTCCGGCGCCGGCCGCCGCACCGCCCGGGTGCGCGGCCGCCGGCGCCGAGCCTTCCGACATCAGCTCCACCAGTTCGGCCTCGGCGGTCTCTCCGACCGCGACCGTGGTGACGTCGCGGCCGTTGCGCATGATCGTCGCGCGGTCGCAGACCGCCCGGATCTCGGCCAGCCGGTGGGTGATGAACAGGATGAGCACGCCGCGCTCGCGCAGCTCGGCGACCACGTCGAAGAGCACACGCACCTGGGCCCGGCGCAGCGAGGCGGTCGCCTCGTCCAGCACCAGCACGCGCGGGTCGCGCACCAGCGCCTTGCAGATCTCCACGACCTGCCGTTCACCGGGATCGAGGTCGGCCACCCGTTCGTCGGCGGGCACCCGGCCGCCGAAGGCCGGGGCGAAGCGCTCCAGCCACGGCCGTGCGCGCGCCCGGGCGGCGCGCCGGTCGCGCAGCCCGAACCGGGTCGGCTCGACGCCCAGCACCAGGTTGTCCAGGACCGTGAAGTCCTCGATCAGGGACAGCTCCTGGTAGACGGCGCTGACCCCGGCGGCCAGCGTGTCGCGCGGGCCGCGCGGGCGCAGTCGTCGGTCCTCCAGCAGGACCTCGCCCGCGTCGGGCCGAACCACGCCCGTCAGCACCTTCAGCAGCGTCGACTTGCCCGACCCGTTGGGGCCCAGCACGGCGTGCACGCTGCCCGCCTCGGCGCCGAAGTCGGCGCCGGCCAGGGCGGTGACGCCCCCGTAGCGCTTGCGCACGCCGCTCATCCGCAGAAGCGGCGGTGTGTCCACAGCTCTCGTGTCCACAGCTCTCTCCCTGCTCCGCCCGCCCGGAGCCGGGGCGCGGGTACGCCCGGCCCCGGCGCCCGGGTCACTTGAAGTAGCTGTCGGCCTTCTCGGCGCTGATGCTGTGGTCGACGGCGTAGGCGTCCGGCTTGTCCTCCACCTCGGCGAAGCGCTCGTCGAAGTTCTCGTCGGTCACGGTCTCGGGGATGGGCAGGTAGATCGTGTTGCCGTCCTCGATCGCGCCGTTTGCGAACTCCCCGCCCTGCAGCATCCGCACCACCACGTGCAGCGCCGACACCGACACCGACGGCGGGTTCGGCACGCCGATGCTGGAGAAGTCCTCGTCGGACTCGCGCAGCTTGTTCCACTCCTTCATGTAGCCCACGCGGGCCTCGCCGGTGATGGCGACCTCGTCCTCCAGGCCCTCGGCCTGCAGCGCCTGCATGGCGCCCAGCGCCATGCCGTCCTGGACGAAGACGCCGTCCACGTTCGGGTTGCTGGCCAGCAGGTCGCGGGTGACGGTCTGGCCCTTGCTCTGGTCCCATTCGGCGAAGTCGTTGGCCACGACCTCCACGCCGGCCTCGTCGAACACCTTCTGGGCACCGGACCAGCGGGCCTCGTTGGCCGGGTGGCCGTCGATGCCGTTGACCGCGATGACCCGGCCGCCGTCGCCGACCTCGCCGGCCAGCCACTCGGCCGAGATCGAGGCCCACTCGGCCTGGTCGATGACCACGTTGGTGACGTGCTCGGACTCCACCGCCTGGTCGATCGCCACGATCTCGATCCCCTGGTCGGCCGCCTCGGCGAAGACCTGGTCCAGGGCGGTGGGGGAGTTGGGGTTGACGATGATCGCGTCCACGTCGGAGCGGATCAGGTTGCGGATCTGCTGGATCTGGCCGTTGACGTCGACATCGGCGCTCTCGACCACGAGTTCGTCGACGACGCCGTCGGACTTGTACTCGGCGAAGGAGTCCTCCAGGACGGAGAGCATCTGCTCCCGCCACTCGCTGCCGATGAAGCCGTTGCTGACGCCGATGGTGAAGGGGCCCTCGGACTCCCCGCCGCCGTCGTCGGTTGCTTGCGGGTTGCTGCACGCGGTCGCGGCGAGCACGATGCCCGCCGCGGCGAGCGCGCCGAGGGCGCGGGGGCCGAAGCGCCGGCGCGGATTCCAACCCATGGTGGGCCTCCAAGTGCCTGAGAAGGGGGATCGGTCGGTCGGTGGGTGGGGGGATGGGGATGGGGGATGGGGGATGGGGTCCGCGAGGAGAGGGGGTCCGCGAGGAGATGGGGGCGGAAGTGGGTGTTGGTGTGGAAGCGGGAGGGGGACGCAGGTGAGCGGGACGGGAGCCGGTCTCGGGGTCGGGGTCGGTATCGGTTTGTTGGTCTGGAGCGGGGCTCGGCTTCGGCTGAGTGCGGCGGCCGGGGCGGGGTTAAGGCGCCGCCGCGGTGGCCCCGGCTGCCTGAGCGGCGGCCAGGGCTCGGTCGATCTGCTCGGGGGCCAGGACGTGGTCGATGGCCAGGCGGCCCGCGCCCAGCGCGCCGCCCGCCTCGCGGGTGCCGGCGGGGATGACCGTGAGCCGGTGGGTCGCCAGCGGCAGCGACCGCTGGTAGATGACTTCACGGACGCCCGCAAGCAGGGGTTCGTGCGCCGAGGCCAGCACGCCGCCCACCACGATGGCTTCGGGGTTGAAGAAGTTGACGAGCCCGGCGAGAACGTCGCCGATGGCCCGCCCTGCCTCGCGCACCAGGCGTACCGCCAGCGGGTCGCCGCTGCTGACCAGTTCGACGACCGCGCGGCCGTCGGCGGCGGGCACGCCGGCCTCGCGCAGCCGCGCGGCCAGCGCTGCGCCGCCGGCCACCGCCTCCAGGCAGCCGGAGTTGCCGCAGCGGCAGTGCGCGTCGTCGGCTCCGGGCACCCGGATGTGCCCGATGTCGCCCGCGCTGCCCTGGGCGCCGCGGTGCAGCCGTCCACCGGCGATGATGCCGCAGCCGATGCCGGTGCCGACCTTCACGAAGAGCAGGTGGTCCGCGCCGGTACCGCCGTGGCGGACCTCGCCGAGCGCGAGCGCGTTGACGTCGTTGTCCACGAGCACTTCCAGCGGGTAGCGCGAGGTGAAGTACGCGGGTACGGGGTACTCGTGCCAGCCGGGCATGATCGGCGGGTTGACCGGCCGCCCGGTGGCGAACTCGACGGGACCGGGCACGCCGATCCCGATCGCCTTGACCGCTGACAGCGGGCGCCCCGACGCGGCGAGCAGTTCGTGCATGCGGTCGTCTATGTGGCTCAGCACGTGCTCGGGGCCCTCGGTTATGTGCAGCGGGGCCTCGGTATCGGCCAGCACAGCACCGCCGATGTCCATCAGCGCGACGCGGCAGTGCGTGGCGCCGAGATCGACGCCGAGCACGCAGTTGGACTCGGTGTTCAACCGGAGCACCCGCGGCGGTCGTCCTCCGGTGGAGGCGCCGCTCTCGCGCTCCTCGACGATCCCGTGGGCGATGAGCGTGTCGACGCGCTGAGCGACCGTCGACCGCGCCATGCCGGTCAACCGGGCCAGCTCGGCCCGGGTGTCGGCATCCCCTCGGCTGATGATCCCGAGGACATCGCCCGGTGAGTTCACGGGGGGCTCCGTTCTCCTGGTGTAGCCGTCGGCGCGCAGCGCGCCGACGAAAGGTTGGGGGAGGGGCGAAGAAAGGTCGGGGGGTTCGGGAGGTTCGGAGGTTCGGGAGGTCGGGGGAGGGTCAAGCAGGCTGTGACCCAGGCCACGAATCTACGCACGCTTATGTCGCGCGTCAATACCCCTTCTGACGAAAATCGTTAGAAGTGTCGCAAAATCAGCCACGAATGAGGCAGAAGGAGGGGCGGAGGGGGCCGACAGGCAGTCTCGGGCAGAGAGAGGCGGCGAGGGGCGGCGAGGGGTGCTGAGCGGCAGCGGGGGGTGCTGAGCGGCAGTGAGGGGCGGTGGTTGGCCGAACCCGCGGTCCTCGGTCCGGGTACCCGCCGGTCGCGGTCGCGACGGGGCAGTGAGGGGCGGTGGGTGGTTGGGCCCGCGGTCGTCGGTTCGGGTGCTCGCCGGTGGCGGTCGCGTCGGGGCGGCGAGGGCGGTGGGTGGTTGGGCCTGCGGTCGTCGGTTCGGGTGCTCGCCGGTGGCGGTCGCGTCGGGGCGGCGAGGGGCTGGAGTTGCTGCGTGCAGTGCGGTGGGCATTTCGGGTATATCGGCCCGAGCCCGGTGGGGTGGGGCGCGCGAGCCGAAGCGAACCAGCGCAGCGGCATCGCAGCCGCACCCTGCTTCCGTGATGCGGAATAGTGTGGGGTGTTTTGTCCTGTTTCCCTCGATTCGGCGGGTGGCTCGGGTGTCCGCGTTGCGACGAGACCCCTGAAAACAGCGCTTCAGGGCCGCTGCGGGGTGCATTCGGGCCGACTCGTCGCCGCCGGCGGCCTGCAGAAGCTCTCGGTCTGGGGTGCAATTGGGGCATACATACCGGAATCGCCTCGTGTGGCGGGGGTATGCGGCGCGTTGGAGTGCGACGGCCTGCATCAGGGCGATCTCGTCGCATGCCGGGGTCGCCGAATGCCCGCAATGCCCGGTTTGTGCCCGCCGTGTGCGCCACCGTCCCGCACGGTCACCGTCACGGAGTTAGATTAAATCGGGCATGGGTGCTTCGGTCCGGCCCGCGCGGGCGAGAGGCCGCGCCGAAACCCCCTAAACGCTTGCGGCCGACCCGCCCGCATCACCACCTTCGACCGCGGCCCTCGCTGCTCCCGCCGCCGGGGTCACCCGCGGGCACCCGAACCGCCGACCGCAGGCCCGGCCCTCCGCCGCCTTTGCTGCCTCGCCGCGACCGTCACCGGCGGGCGCCGGGGCCGATGGCCGCGGGCTGGACCACCCGCTGGCCTCGCCGCCCCGTCGGGTGCGCAACCGGCGAGTATGCGCACCGATGTTCGCGGGCTGGGCCGCCCGCTGCCTTTGCTGACTTTGCTGCACGACAAGGACGGCTTTCCCACTCGGCGGGTCTACGAGGGGGAACCGGGCAGGGCGGTGCTGCGACTGATCACGTGCGGTGGAGCGTT
Source organism: Streptomonospora halophila (assembly GCF_039542725.1). Classification (NCBI taxonomy): domain Bacteria; kingdom Bacillati; phylum Actinomycetota; class Actinomycetes; order Streptosporangiales; family Nocardiopsidaceae; genus Streptomonospora; species Streptomonospora halophila. The sequence continues at coordinate 113,962 of NZ_BAABIK010000001.1, forward strand.
CGACGGCGCCGGCGGCCGCTACACGGCCAACGTCGTCGTATACGCCCGTCTCGTCGGCTGACTGCAGAGGTGGGGCGTGTGGTCAGTCGGCGGGGTCGGGGGGCCAGGGGGCCAGCAGGGGGAGCCGTGCGGCGGATGTGTCCAGGTCGCCGTCGGTGCTTCGGCCGGCCATCCACGCCGCGAGGTCGCGGAGGGTGCCCGCGACCTCGACCGGCGTGCCCGCGCCTGTGGTGCGGCTGAAGCCCGTGTCGGTCGCGCTGACGGTCAGGCGCAGTCCCGGCGGTGTCCGGGGGGCGAGGAAGTCCAGGGCATGCAGCGCGAACGGCAGCGGCCAGTGGCGGGGCCGGTAGCCGAGGTCGAGGTCGACCGCGTGGATCTCCGCCTCACGCCAGCGCGCCAGGGCGGTGTCCAGCACCGTGGCGTTGCGGAAGCGGACCGGGCGGTGCCAGTCGTCGGCGCTCAGCCCGGCCCACACCTCCTCCAGGTCCCGCTGGGCCGACTCGAGGTCGCCGCGGAGGAGCGGCAGTGGGCGGCGGGCGCCCTGTTCGACGGCGCGGTCGCGTCCCCGTTGACCGTCGTCGTACACGGCGACGAGCCGCCCCTGGAGCGCGTAGCGGGCCTGCCGTTCGAAGGCGCGTGCGTTGTCCGCCAGATGCTGGAGCACGTGCCCGCGGGACCACCCGGGCAGCTCCGTGGCCGCCGCTGCGGGGTCGTCGTCGCCCTTCCGCCGGTCGAGCAGCTGCAGTATGCGCGCGTGGGCCTGGGCTACTCGCCGGGTCAGCTCCGGGGGAGTCGTCGGTGATTCGGACACGGGGGCAGCCTACGTCTCGAGCGGTTCGCGCGGCACTCCGCCCGCGCGGCCGCAGGCGGGGGAGGATGCGGCGCCTATGCGCGGACGCGCTGGGGCGGGTGGAAGGCCGCGGTGGTACCGGGGGACCACAGGACCGAGGCCGGCGGCCCCGGCGGGTGGGGAATCCCGGCGGCGGGAAGGAGGTCGCCGCGGTAGGAGCGGAGCTCGGCGCGGTGGAGCGGCCAGGGCGGGTGGGAGACGGGGAGCCAGACGGTTCTTCCCAGGTGGGCGGTGTGCAGGCCCCAGCGGGCGGTGAGGAAGACCTCCAGGTCGGCGGGCTCGGGGATCCGGTCGCCGACGGCGACGTGCCAGCGGGCGGTCGCTGGCGGTCCTGGCAGGCGGCGGCGGACGGCGCCGGCCGCGCCTTCGGGGCCGGAGCGCAGCGACACGTCGGACCAGATGTAGGGAACCCCCGCCAGGGCGCGGGCGGCGAGGACGCTCGGCAGCGCGTCGGCGTCCATGGTCGCGAACACGACGCCGCGGCGCCCCTGCCGGTCGACGGAGTACAGCCGCACGTTGACCTCGTCGAACCCTCCGGTCGGCACCGTGCCCAGGGCACGCGGCGCGGCGACGCGGAACGCCACCAGACCGGCGTAGGTCCGCCCCGCCAGCGTGTCGGGGCGCGTGCCGAGCGGCAGGAGGTGGCGTACGGCGCCGGGATCGGCCTCCCAGTGGACGAACACCACGTCGCGCCAGTGCTGGGTCAGCAAAACGGGCACGGGCCGGGCCGACGCGCGGGCCGGAGGCGGCGCGTCGTCGGGATGTTCTCGCGGCCACTGCTGCACGTCCACCCTCCAGCGGACTGGGGCGCGTGCGGCGCCCGTCGGCCGGCCGCCTGCGCCGGCGGCCTCCGAAGCGGTGCGGCGCGGCGCCCCTCCGTCACCGCCGCGCCTCCGCCGGGACCTTCCGGGAGTGGCGGTCGAAGGTCCGGCGGCACTGCAGCATACCCACACCGACCGGCGAGTCGGCCGCGGTGCGGATGCGGAAGGCGGTGCGCAGCGACCCCGGAACGCCGGAGGCGGCGCCCACCGCGCGCGAACCCGTCGCGGGGTCCGGGGTGAGTAGGAAGCCCGGCGCCGTGAAGCCGGGTCCGCGCGAGTGGGCGCCCACGACGCCGGCGACCGAGGCCATGACGCGGGCGACCGAGGCCATGACGCGGGCGAGCGCCGGGGATGCCGGGGGGACGAGGAGCCCAAGCCAGCCTCGGTGTACCGCCCGTACCGCCCGTACTGTCCGCGCTGCCCGCACCCCACCGCACCGCCCGCACCCCCGAGAAAGCGGCGGGTCCCGCCCGGAACGGCGGGCGGGACCCTGGGGAGGCCGCAGACGAGGGCGGGCGGATCAGGCGTGGGGGTCGAACTCGATGCCGGAGGGCTCGGCCTTCTCCAGGTCGGCCTCGAAGTTGCCGTCCTTGAGTGCCAGCCGGGCGCTGCCGAAGTCGGCGGCCACGAGCTTCTCCCGGATGCCGGACGGGAAGTTGTTCCAGCTCACCAGGTCGGGGTACTGCCAGGTCCCGTCGTGGTTCTCCGGCGGGTCGTCGTGGTCGGCGGCGAAGCGGAAAGCGTGGGTGCTCGCGCCGTCCTTGTGGTAGACGATCTTGGCGTGGGTGCCCTCCCAGCGGATGTCGGAGGCGGCGCGGGTGTCGTAGTCGCCGTGGGCCGAGGCCGAGACGTAGCGGGCCTGGTCGTCCTTCACCCAGACGATCACGTGCTCCAGGTCGTGCCGGTGCCCGCAGCAGCCGTGCACGGTCTGGTCCTTCTCGAAGTAGAGCGCGTACATGTGGGCGCACCAGCCGCTGGGGTCGCACTTGGCGCGCGCGTAGGAGTTGGTGTTGTCCAGGTCCCAGCCGTCACGGCAGCTGCCGTTGAGCGCGCCGGAGGTCTTCAGTCCGGTGGCGACGGTGCCGTCGGCGCCGATGGCCGGGGTGGGGTAGCAGCCGTCGGTGTCGTAGTCGAAGGCGGGCTGCCACGTGCGGTCGGGCGCGGTCGCGTCGGCGGGGAGGGCTTCCGGCGGGTCGGCGAAGGCGGGGGAGGCGGGCAGCACGGCCAGCACCGCCGCGGCGGCGAGGGCGAGCCCGGCGCGCCGCCGCCCCGCGCGGGCGCGGCCGGGCGAGGGGGCGTGCGCGCCGGCCGCCTGCGGTGGCGCAGGGCGGCGGGTTTTTCGGACAGCCGAAGAAAAGGCGGAGAACACGCGTCCTCCGCCCATGGCGAGGATGTTCATTGAGCGGGGTATCCGATCTGCGCTGAGGGGTTCCGTCGCATTTCGTCGGGGCAGGGGCGGTAGTCGGGAATCGTCGACCGGAGTATCGAGGGACGTCGTCGGGGGCGGCCCCGGATTGCTGTTCGGCCGCGCTACGTCCGCCCGGCTGCGCGTCGCGCGGGCGAACGGCGCCGCGCGTAGGGAAACGGCGCCCGTGCGGAATCCGGTTCGCAATGGCGCGGCAAACGTAGCGGAGCCCCGACGGCTACTGCAAGGGGTCGCGCGGGTGCTCTGCGTGGCATTCTCCGAAGTGTCGGCGCGAATTCGCCGGCGTGCCGTTCTGTTCGCCGAAGCGGTGGGGAACAGCCGTGCCGCCGCGTGCGGCGTCCGCTCAGCTCAGGCCGTGTCCGCTCCGCCGGAGCCGGCGCGTCGGCTCCGGCCGACCGGCGTTTCGGGCACTCTCGGCGCTCGTTCGGTCGCCGAGCGGAGTCGGTGCGCTCCGCGTACATCGGCACAGCTCCACCCGGGTAGCACAGTTCACGACCGAAAACGTGATCCACATCATGCTCTTGGGGGAGCTATGGCTGAGAACAGGGGCGTCGCCTACGCGGGCCCCGGCCGCGTACAGCTCGTCGACATGGACTACCCCGAGTTCGTCCTCAAGGACGGCCCCGGCGTGAACCCGGCGAACGTGGGGCGGCCCGTGCCCCACGGCGCCATTCTCAAGGTCGTCGCCACCAACATCTGCGGCAGCGACCAGCACATGGTCCGCGGCCGCACGACCGCACCGGAAGGGCTGGTGCTGGGCCACGAGATCACCGGAGAGATCGTCGAGAAGGGGCCCGACGTCGAGTTCCTCGATGTCGGCGACCTCGTCTCGGTGCCCTTCAACATCGCCTGCGGCCGCTGCGCCAACTGCAAGGCGCGCCGCACCGGCATCTGCCTCAACGTCAACCCGGACCGGCCGGGCTCGGCCTACGGCTACGTCGACATGGGCGGCTGGGTCGGCGGCCAGGCCCGCTACGTCCTGGTGCCCTACGCCGACTGGAACGCGCTGCGCTTCCCGGACAAGCAGCAGGCCATGGACAAGATCCTCGACCTGACCATGCTCAGCGACATCTTCCCCACCGGCTACCACGGCTGCGTCACCGCGGGGGTGGGGGTGGGCTCCACGGTCTACATCGCCGGCGCCGGCCCGGTCGGGCTCGCCGCGGCGGCCTCGGCGCTGCTGCTCGGCGCCGCCGTCGTGATCGTCGGCGACCTGAACAAGGAGCGCCTGGAGCAGGCGCGCGCCATCGGGTGCGAGACCGTCGACGTCTCCGAGCAGGACCCGCGCGACCGGATCGAGCAGCTGCTGGGCGTTCCCGAGGTGGACGCCGGCGTCGACGCGGTGGGCTTCGAGGCCCGCGGTCACGGCGCGGACGCCGCACGCGAGGCGCCGGCGACGGTGCTCAACACGATGATGGAGGTCACCGCCGCCGGCGGGGCGCTCGGCATCCCCGGCCTGTACGTCACCGGCGACCCCGGTGCCGCGGACGAGGCCGCCCGGGAGGGCTCGCTGTCCATCCGCATCGGCCTGGGCTGGGCGAAGTCGCACGCGTTCTTCACCGGCCAGTGCCCGGTGATGAAGTACAACCGCCAGCTGATGCAGGCGATCCTGCACGACCGGGTGCAGATCGCCCGGGCGGTCAACGCCACGCCCATCCCGCTGGAGCAGGCCGACCGCGGCTATCAGGAGTTCGACAAGGGCGCCGCCCGCAAGTACGTCCTCGACCCGCACGGGCTGCTCGCCACCGGCTGAGCCTGATCCGGCGGCTGTCTCCCGCCGCGCGCCGACGGCGGGCGACGGGAGACCCGCGCCGCGGCGGCGGCGCAGGCCCCGCCGCGGCCCTGACGCGTGTTCCGGACGCGGGTCCGCCGATGATGCGCCGACCACCGGCGGCGGCGCGCGCCCGCGGGCGGCCCGCAGGGTGGCAAGCCTCATCGGAGGTGGAGAACCCGCCGCCCCGCGGTGTTTACTTCTGCGGCGGCCCCGTTCGCCCCGACCGCATCCCGATCCCGGCAAGGAGACCGTTCGCCATGACGACGCTCCCCGCGGCACCGCCGCGCCCGCGCTCCCAGCGCAAGCTCGACACGCTCGCCCGGCTGGAGTCCGACGTCGACGCCTGGGTGGCCACGGCCGGCGGCCCCGGCGGCACGCCCTACATGGTGCCGCTCTCCTTCCTGTGGGACGGCTCGGCGCTGCTGCTGGCCACCGCCGCGGCGAGCCCGACCGGGCGCAACCTGCGCCGTTCCGGGCGGGTCCGGATCGGCGTCGGCCCGACCCGCGACGTTGTGCTCGTCGAGGGCGAGGCCGAGGCCCTGGCGGCGGCGGAACTGACGCCGCAGACCCTCGACGCGTTCGCCGCCAAGACCGGTTTCGACCCCCGGGAGTCGGAGGGCAACCTCTACTTCCGCGTCCGGCCGCAGCTCGTCCAGGCCTGGCGCGAGGTCGACGAGCTGCCCGAGCGCGACCTGATGCGGGGCGGCCGCTGGCTGGTGTGACGGCGCATCGCGCGGGCTCCGCGGCGGCACCCCGCCGCGCCCGCTAGCTAGCGCGGCCGTGTGCGCAGCATGTTCAGGACGACGGCCGCGAAGACCTTGCTGCCGTGCTGGTTGAACAGCTCGACGCGGGTGCGCAGCAGGCCGCGGTCGGGCTTGGACGAGGACGGGCGGCTCTCCAGCACCTCGGCGCGCATGCTCAGCGTGTCGCCCGGCCGCACCGGCGCGGTCCAGCGCAGCTCGTCCACGCCCGGGCCGCCCAGGCTCGCCAGCGGCGAGAGGTAGGCGTCGACGTACAGGCGCATCATCAGCGCCGCGGTGTGCCATCCGCTGGCGATCAGGCCGCCGAAGGGGCCGTCCTCGGCGGCGGCCGGGTCGACGTGGAAGGGCTGCGGGTCGTAGCGGCTCGCGAACTCCACGACCTCGTCCTGGGCCACCGCGGTCCGGCCGCAGTCGACGACCTCGCCGACCGCGTAGTCCTCCAGGTAGCGCTCACGGAACGGTACGCCGGGCGCCTGGCCGTCGGTTCGCGTACTCACAGCCGGGTCTCCGCATCCTCTTCGGCAGGAACGTGCGCAACTCTAGCGCCCGGCGGCTCCCGCGCAGGCCGGCGCCCTCAGCGGGCCGCGGGCTCCTTGAATGTGGCGGAGGGAGGGCGCCCCGCGCCCTCGTCTTCGGCCCGCGGCCGGCGGGGCAGGCAGGCCGCGGTCGCCAGGGCCGCGAGCGCCGCGGCGGCGCCGATCGCCATCACGGTGCGGAACCCGTCCTGGGTGGGCACCATGGTTCCCCCGAGCGGCTGCCGGTCCGGGTGATCCGCGACCTGCTCGGCGTGCCCGGCAGCGACCGCGACCGGTGCTCGCGCTGGTCGGACGTGCTGCCCACCCTGACCCGCTGCCGCCGCGCGCCGCGGCGCGGCCGAAGGCCCCTAGCCGGGCCGCGGTCAAAACCGTGCGCGCGGAGGAGGCGTCGGAACCGGGCCGAGGTGGCGCGCCGGTGCCGGAAGCAAGAGACAATAGGGCGATGAGCGACAGCGAACGCGGCAACGGCGGCGTGCCCGCCTGGGCGCTGCCCGTCCGGATGCGGGTCGAGGCGCACGACGGCCACCGCTGGGTCCTGTACGTGGCGCTGGGCGGGCTCCTCGCGGGCGCGGCCATGGCGGTCTTCGGTCTGCCCCCGGTCGACCTGCACAGCCCGCTGCACTACATGGGCGTCATGATGCCCACCTGCGGCGCCACCCGCGCGGTGTGGGCCGCCATGAGCGGCGACCTGGCGATGTCCCTGCGCTACAACCCGCTGGGGATCGTGCTGGTGGCCGGTGCCTTCGCCACCCTGCTGCGCCTGGCCGCCGGGCTGGTGACCGGGCGCTGGGTCAACGTGCGCGTCGTCTCCTGGCCCTCCGCCGCCGTCGTCGCGACCGTGCTGGTGATCGCCCTGGAGGTGAACCAGCAGCTCAACCGGGACCTGCTGCAGACCTCCGCCGAGAACGCCACGCCGCTGGCCACGATGGCGGTCTACGCCGCCGGCGCGGTGCTGGCGGCGGTTGTCGCGGTGGTGAGCACGCGCTCCGGCCGCGCCGCCCGCCGCGCCGGGCGGGTGTCCGCGCGCTGAGCCGGCTCCCGGATCGGGCGGCGACGGCGGGCGCCCGAGAGCGCCCGCGCGGCCGTCACGGGACCTGCCCGCGCCCGCGCTTGACGACGAGCCCGAGCGCGACCATTCCGGTCCCCAGGAGCAGGTGCAGCCAGTTGTCGGGCGCGTTGACGGGCACGAAGTTGGCCGCGGACTCGGGGTCGACCACCATCCCGTAGACCCACAGCACCAGGTACACCGCGCCGCCGCCGATCAGGTACACCCGGGCCGCCGCCGGGAGGAGGGCCGCCGCCAGGCCGGCCGCCCCGAACACCAGGTGCACGACGTTGTGCAGCACGGACACCCGGAAGACGCCCAGCAGCATCGCGTGCGATCCGGGTCCCGCCCACTCCAGCGTGCCGTACTGGGCGGTCGCGAAGGGGACGAACCCCAGCACCCCCACCAGCAGGAAGACCGCTCCGACGATCCCGGCGACGACGCGGGCGGGGCCCCGCGTCGCGTCGGGCACCGTTTTCTGCGACGCCCGGCTCATGCTCGCCCTCCTTCACCTTCGCTGCGCCGGCGGGCCGCCCGGCCGCCGGGCGGCCCGCCCGCGGCGGTCGGCGCCCCGCTACCCGGCACCCCGCGGCCCAACCGGCGCGCAGCGGCCGGCCCCGAACGGAAATGCGGCGGCCGGGGCGCGAGAGGGAAGCCGCGCCCCGGCCGCCGCGTGAGGGGGCGTTCGGGTCTCGAGCGGGTCGGAAGGAGCCCCGACCGGGCCGGCCCTAGCGCAGCGGCCTGACGGGCTGGCCCAGCCGGTCGATCTCGGCCTGGGTGCCCCAGAACTTCACCAGCACCTCGCGCCGCGGGGGCGGGCCCAGGTAGCTGCCCAGCAGGAACAGCGCCAGGGCGACGGCCGAGGACGTCGCGATCGGGAACATGCCCAGGGCGAGTTCGGGAGCCCAGTTGTTGACGAGCGTGTACCAGACCATGCCGCCCGCCATCCCCAGGCCCGCGCCGAGGGCGTTGGCGCGCTTCCAGTACAGCCCCAGCACCAGCGGGAAGAAGAACGCCACCTCCAGTCCGCCGATGGCGTAGATGACCAGCAGCTCCAGGTAGTCCGGCGGATTCAGGGCCAGCACCAGCACGATCGCGGTGAGCCCCAGCGTGGTCGCCGAGGTGACCGCGGATATGCGGCCGTCGCTGATGCGCGGGTTGACGTAGGTCACATAGAGGTCGCGCACGATGGTGCCGCTGACCACCAGGATCATCGCGTCCACCGTCGACATCACCGCCGCCAGCGGCGCGGCGAACAGCACACCGGCGAGCCCCGCCGGCAGCACCTCAATGATCGTCGTCGGCAGCGCCAGGTCGCCGACCTCCATGTCCGGCTGGAAGTAGCGCGCGATCATGCCCATGGTCAGAAAGCCCAGGGTGATGACGGTCATCACCAGCGGGCCGACCTTCATCGCGGTGTGCACCGAACGGGAGTCGCGGTAGCTCATCGCCCGCACGGCCAGGTGCGGCAGCACGCCGAACATCAGGCCCAGCTGCAGCGAGTAGGAGGCGATCATCTGCGGCGTGAACCCGGCGGGACCGGGCAGCGTGAACAGCTCCGGTGCGGTGCTCATCACCTGCTCGTTGACCGGGCCCATGCCCCCGGCCGCGGTCAGCAGCGCCACCCACACGACCACCGCGCCCACCAGCATGATCACGCCCTGCAGCACGTCGCTCATCGCGTCGGCGAGGAAGCCCCCGAAGGCCGTGTAGAGCGCGATCAGCGCCGCCAGGCACACCAGCAGCACCCGGTAGTCGGCGCCGGTCGCCGCCTCCAGGAGCCTGGTGCCGCCGACGAACTGCGGCACCATGTAGGCGGTCAGGAACACGACGATGCCCAGCGAGCTGACGACCACCACGGCCGGGCTCTCGTAGCGGTGCCGCAGCATGTCCACGATCGACAGCGCGCCCAGCTTGCGCCCGACGATGGCGAACTTCTTGCCCAGCACCGCCAGCGCGATGAAGGCGGTGGGCACCTGGAAGACCGACACCAGGATCCAGCCGTAGCCCTGGCCGTAGACCAGGCCGGGGCCGCCGATGAACGTGCCGGCGCTGGCGCCGCTCGCCAGCAGCGTGAACATCAGCAGCAGCCAGCCCAGCGAGCGCCCGCCCATGTAGTAGTGCTCGGTCTTGTGGCCTTCGGCGACCGCCCGGCGCCGCTGGAAGCTCCACCAGGCGATCACCAGGAGCACAACGGCGTAGAGCAGGATCGGGATGATGACGCCCCAGCGCATGGTCGGCTACCTCTCGTCGGGCTCCCCGGCGTCGCCGCCGGCGGAGAGGGGGATGTCGGTGAAGAAGCGGTGCACGAGGATGAAGGCGACACCGGAGAAGAGCAGGCAGGTCACCGGTACCGACCAGAAGAACCAGGCGGGAAAGCCCAGGACGAAGGAGATCTCGTCGGCGGCCTTGCCGCCGCCCAGCAGCCAGGCCGTCGCGGTGACGGCGGCGGTGAACGCGACCCAGTAGGCCAGTGCGATGAAGAGCTCCCGTTTTGCGGTGCGGTAGCGCGGGTCCTCCTCGAAGTCGGAGTCGCCGGGCCGGGTCTCGGGTTGCGGCATGGTTCTCACATCCCTTCGGGCCCCGGCAGCGGGTGTGCGGCCAGGCCGTCCACCAGCGCCGTGACCAGTGGTATCCGGTGCAGGGTGGCGTCGACGTCCACCCATTCGTGTTCGGCGTGCGGCCCGCCCCCGACCGCGCCCAGGCCGTCGAGGACGGGGACTCCCAGCGCGGCCACGAGGTTGGCGTCGGAGATGCCGCCGACGGCGGCCGACTCCGGCGGCCGTGCGCCCAGCTCGCGGGCGTGCCGCGCCGCCCGCTCAAGCAGGGCGGCCGCCGCGCTCTCCTCCATCGGCGGGCGGTTGATCCCGCCCTCGACGCGCACCTCGACCCCGGTCGGCGCTTCGGCCAGGCGGCGGATGCTCTCGTCGGCGCTGCGCTGGTCGGCGGCGGTGCGGGCGCGCACGTCCAGGTGCAGCTCGGCGCGGTCGGGGACGGTGTTGACGGTCTGGCCCGCCCGCGCGAGCGTCGGGGTGACCGTCAGCCCGCGCTCGGGCGCGCCGAGCCGCCCCGACTCGGCGACCAGTTCGGCCATCCGCACGAGGGCGTTGCGCCCCTTGTGCGGTTCCAGACCGGCGTGGGCCGAGACCCCCCGGCAGTGCAGGGTGTAGATGGACCACCCCTTGCGGGCGCGCTTGAGCGCCCCGCCCTCGGCGGCCCCCTCCAACACGAGCACGGCCCCGCACGCCCGCGCCTCGGCCTCGATCAGCTCGCGGCTGGCGGCCGAGCCCACCTCCTCGTCGCCGGTCACCAGCAGCGTGACCGGCACGTGCGGCGCCAGCCGGGCCAAGGCGTGCAGGCCGACGAGCAGTCCTGCCTTCATGTCGAAGACGCCGGGGCCGCGGGCCCTGCCGTCCTCGACCGTGAACGGGCGCTCTGCCGCCGTGCCCAGCGGCCACACCGTGTCGCGGTGGCCCAGCAGCAGCACACGGCCGGGAGCCCGCGCGTCTCCGCGGCGCCAGACCAGCGCCGAGGGCCCGCCCGACAGCGCGAGGCGCTCCGGCGCTGCGCCGGTGACCGCCTCGCCGACTGCGGCCAGGCGGTCGCCGCACCGCTCGACCGCGGCGGTGTCGGCCGATGGCGACTCCTCGTCGACCAGCGAGCGCAGTGCCGCGGTGAACTCCTCGACCATGGACGTTGCCTCCTCGAAGACGCGTAGCCGACAGTTTCGGCGAGTGATCATCGCGCTGTAATGATCCGCTGGTATGAAGAACCGCACGGAACTTGTCGTCTGCGACAAGGAGGTGGGGGCCACGTGCACGGACCGATGCTGAACACGGTCGTCGACGCCATCGGGGCGAACCTGCTGTCGGTGTGGGCCGAACCGCCCGACCCCGCGGTGCGCTGCAACGGCGTCGTGATCCACGACTCCGCCGCGGAGTTCGCCGCCGAACCCGGCGACCTGCTGCTGGCCGTGGGCGTCGACGCCGCGGGCGCCCCCGATGTGCTGGAGGAGGCGGCCCGGCGCGGCGCGGCCGCGGTGGTCGTGCGCGGCTCCGCCGAAGCGCGCGAGCGGCTGGGCACACTCGCCCGGCACGCAGGTGTGGCGCTGCTCGCGCTGGAGTCGGGTACCGGCTGGGCGGAGTTCTCCGGCCAGCTGCGCGGCCTGCTCACCACCTCGGGCGCGGGCCTGGACGCAGAGGCCTCCGCCCCGCCCGTGCGCGAGCTCGCCGACTTCGCCAACGCGCTGTGCGAGTCGGTCGGGGGCTCGGTGATGATCTTCAACCCGCAGCAGGAGGTGCTCGCCTCCTCCCGGCTCGCCGACTCCGACGACGCGATGCGCCGGCAGGCGGCCCTCGACCAGCGCGGCCCCGCCTGGTACCGCTCCCGGCTGCGCGAGCAGGGCGTCTACCGGCGGCTGTGGCGCGACGGCGACGTCGTCGACATCCCCGCCGTCCCCGAGCACGGGATCAACCGCCGCATGGCCGTGGCGGTGCGCTCGGGCGACGAGATCCTCGGGTCGATCTGGGTGGCCGAGCGCGGCGGACCCCTGCCCGAGGACGCGCCCGTCGTGCTGCGCCGGGCCGCGGCGTCGGCCGGCCAGTACCTCTCGCGGATGGGCGTGCGCACCCAGACCCGCCGCCGCGCCGCCGAGTCGGCCGCCCGCAGGCTGCTGGACGGCACCGCCGAGGACGAGGCGCTGGAGTGGCTCGACGTCGACCGGGACCGGCCCGCGGCCGTCCTCAGCTGCGTCTTCGCCGACGGCCGGCCGCACGACACCCGCGCGTTCGCCGACCTGCTCAGCGTGCACCTGCCCGCTCTGGACCACCCGGCCGTCCCGGTGGCCTCGCGCGGACGCGTCGACGTGCTGCTGTGCGGGGTGGAGGGGCGCGGCGGCGCAGAGCTGGCCGGCGCCGTCCGCGAGGTCGTCGCGCGGGCGGCCGCCGCGGCCGGCTGCGCGGTGCTGGGCGCGCTGGGCACGGTCGTGGCCGACGCCGGGCGGGCCCCCGAGTCCCTCGCCGAGGCCGACCTGGTGCTGCGCGTGCTGCGCGGCCGGGGCGGCGCGCACACCTGCGTCGTGCATCCCGGCGAGGTGCGCGCCGCCGTCGGCGCACTCGTGCTGGCCGACCGGGTGGCCGAGGACGCGCGCTTCGCCGACGGGCCGGTGCCCGACCTGCTCGCCTACGACCGCCGGCACCACACCGACTACGCCGCCAGCCTGGCCGCCTACCTCGACGCGTTCGGCGACGTGATCGCGGCCTCCCGCGCGTTGCACGTCCATCCCAACACCCTGCGCTACCGGCTGCGCCGGATGGGTCAGATCTGCGGAATCGACCTCGACGATCCCGACGAGCGGCTGGTCGCGGCACTGTGCCTGCGCCGGTCGGGTTTGGACCTGCGCACAAGGGGGGCGGCCGAAGCTCAGAGCCGGGCATGAGGCCCGGGCCCGCCCTCCGCCGCCATACTGGCGCCGTGAGCAACCGACGCGAGCCCGGCGCGCCCAGGGCGCGTTCCGCGCAGGACCGCCGCGCCGCCCCGCCCCCGCGCGGAGCCGGACGCCGGCCCCGCCGCGGCCCCGCTGCGCGCACGGCCGCGGAGTGCGCGTGAGCACCGCCGCGGGCCTGAAGCGGGCGGCGTATGCGGCCGTGGAACGCCGCGCCGACGCGATCGCGTCCCTCAGCGACGAGCTGATGCGCACTCCCGAACCCGGCTACGCCGAGTACGCCACCGCGGCGCGCTTCGGCTCCTGGCTGGAGGACCTCGGGCTCACGCCGCGCACCGGGCTCGCCGGCACCGGGGTCGCGGCCGTGCTGCGCGGCCGCGACGACGGCCCGCGCATCGCGCTCGTCGGCGAGCTGGACGCCCTGGCCCTGCCCGAGCACCCGTTGGCCGACCCGGCGACCGGAGCGGCCCACGCCTGCGGCCACCACGCCCAGATCGCCGCTGTCGCCGGTGCCGCGCTCGGCCTGCGCGAGGTGATGGCCGAGCTGGACGGCTCGGTCGCGCTGATCGCCGCGCCCGCCGAGGAGCTGGGCGACGCCGACGCCCTCCTCGACGCCGCGGCCGGCGCCCCCGGCGGCGCGGACGGCCCCGATGGGGCGGAGCGGGCCGACCGCGCGGAGTTCCCCGTCGGCAAGGCCGAGCTGCTGCGCACGGGAGCGTTCGACGGCGTCGACATGGCCCTGCTCGCGCACACCGGGCGCGGCGGCGGTCCGCGCTTCTCCGTGGGCGACACGCTCAACGGGTCCTGCCTCGTGCGGGCCCGCTTCGGCGGCCGCTCCGCACACGCGGGGTCGACCCCCTGGCTGGGCGTCAACGCCCTCAAGGCCGCCACTCTGGCCGCCCACGCGATCGACGCCCAGCGCGAGGCCTTCCCCGAGGACGAGAGCGTGCGGGTCAACTACCTGGTCACCGGGGGAGGGAGCGCGCTGGGCTCGGTGCCCTCCTCCGCCGTGCTGCACGCGATGGTCCGCGCCGCCGGCGTCGACGCGCTGCGCCGCGCCGCCGAGACCGTGGCCCGCTGCGCGCGCGCCGGCGCGCTAGCCCTGGGCGCGCGGGTCGAGACCGACACGCTGCTCGCCTACCTGCCGCTGCATCCGGCCCCGGCGCTGGACGACGTCGTCGCCCGCAACGCCGGGCCCGTCGTGGGGGACGCGCCGACCGCCCGCGGCCGCCACTTGGGCGCCTGCACCGACATGGGCGACCTCGCCCACGTCATGCCGGTGTCCCACCCCTACTGCGGCGGCGCCGCCGGCGACCACCACAGCAGCGACTACCGCGTCGTCGACCACCGCGCCGCCGCCGTGGAGCCGGCGCTCTACCTCGCCGGCACCGTCGTCGACCTGCTCTGCGACGGAGCCGCGGAGGCCCGCCGGGTGCTGCGCGAAACACCGCCGCGCATGTCCGTACCGGAGTACCTGGACCTGCGCCGCAGCATCACCCGCCGCCGGACATGGGAGGAAACGTGAGCCGCACAGTGCTGGTCACCGGAGCGTCGGGAGGGATCGGAGCGGCCGTCGCCCGCCGGTTCCTGGCCGAGGGGGCCGCGGTCGTGCTCAGCGAGCGCGACGAGGAGCGGTGCGCGGCGGCGGCCGCGCGGCTCGCGGCGCCCGAGCGCGTCAGCACCGTCGCGGCCGACGTCGCCGACCCCGAAGCGGCCCGCGCCTGCGTCCGCACCGCCTGGGAGCGCGCCGGCGGGCTGGACGCGCTGGTGAACGCGGCCGGCGTCTACCCCAGCCGTCCCCTGCTGGAGATGACCGACGCCGAGTGGCGGGGCGTGCTCGCCGCCAACCTCGACGGACCCTTCGCCCTGTCGACCGAGTTCGCCCGGTCCCTGGTCGCGGCGGGACGTCCCGGCGACATCGTCAACATCACCTCCGGAGCGGGCGAGCGGGCGCGGCGGGGAGCGGCGCACTACTGCACGTCCAAGGCGGGGCTGACCATGCTCACCAAGGCGCTCGCCCTGGAGTTCGCCGAGCACCGCATCCGCGCCAACGCCGTCTCACCGGGGTTCATCGAGGTCGGCAGCGACGTCAACCCGCTCGCGCCCGACTACGTCCGCGCCGTGGAGGCCGGGCGGCCCTGGCCGCGGCCCGGCGTGCCCGACGACGTCGCCTCGGCCGTGGCCTACCTGTGCTCCGACGGCGCCGAGTGGATCACCGGCACGACCGTCACCGTCGACGGGGGAGTGGGGGCCGGCAACGCCGCGCTCCCGCAGGCCTGAGAGGAGGAGCGCGATGCCGCACGGATACGTCTGCCTCACCTTCGACTTCGACGCGCTGTCGGTCTGGGTCGACCGCGGCCAGCTCACGGCGACCCCGCGCTCGCGCGGGGAGTTCGCGGCGGTGGCGGTGCCCCGGCTGCTGGAGGTGCTGGCGCGGCGCGGGCTGGCGGCCACCTGGTTCGTTCCCGGCCACACCGCGCGCACCTATCCCGAGCTGTGCCGCCGTATCCGCGACGGCGGGCACGAGATCGCCCTGCACGGCTACGCCCACGAGAACGTCGCCGTCCTGGAGGAGGACGCCGAGCGGGCCGTGCTCGACCGCTCGGTCGAGGCGCTGCGGGAGGTCGCCGGCACCGAGCCCCGCGGGTTCCGGGCCCCGGCCTGGGACCTGTCGGAGAACACCGTGGCGCTGCTGAACGAGCGCGGGCTGCGCTACGACAGCTCCATGATGGGCCACGACTACGCGCCCTACCGGTGCCGCACCGGCGACCGGGTGGACGCCGAGGGCACGGTGTGGGGCGAGGAGACCCCGCTGGTGGAGGTGCCGGTCAGCTGGAGCCTCGACGACCTGCCGCACCTGGAGTTCCTCAGCTCGCCCGCGCGGACCCTGCCGGGCCTGGGCGACGCCGAGCGCATGTTCGCCGACTGGGAGCTGGACCTGCGCTACATGCTGCGCGAGACCGAGCAGGGGGTGCTCACCGTCACCTTCCACCCCCAGGTGATCGGCCGCGGCCACCGGCTGCTGCGTCTGGAGGAGTGGCTGGACCGCGTCGCGGGCCACGGCGTAGAGTTCGCCACCGTCGGCGCGGTCGCCGACCTGGCGGTCGGCGGCGCCCGGCTGGGCCGCCCCAAGGCGGCACCGCCGCGCGGTTGAGCCGGGTCCGCGCCCCCTGTGCCGGGCCGGGCGCTGCGCCGAGGACGCACATCCGCCGCCGGCGGAGCCGATGCGCCCCGACGGGGATAGTGTCGGGAGCCGCGGAGGCGTGCGCGTGCTCGCGGGAGGCGCCGTACCGCGGAGTGCCCGCTGCATTCGCCCGCTGATCCGCGGGGACCCGCGCCGGCGTGGCGCGGGCATGCGGAGCGTGAAGGGAGCGGGCCGTGGGCCGTCGTTTCGAGGAACTGGACTGGCGCCCGACACCGATGGGCGACCTCGTGCTGCGCCGCAGATGGGACCCCGTGTTCCGTGCCGACGTGCACGAGATCAAGCTCGGCGACGACTTCCTCATGTCGAGCCTGTTCACCGTCGCCGAGGAGGAGATGGCCCGGCTCGCCCTGGGCGAGCCGGAGGGGGGCCCGGTGGACGTGGCGGTCGGCGGCCTCGGTCTGGGGTTCACCGCCGAAGCGGTCCTCGACCAGCCGGAGGTGGCCTCGCTCGTGGTCGTCGAGGCGCTGGGCGAGGTGATCGAGTGGCACGAGCGCGGGCTGATCCCGGCGGGGGTCCGGCTGACGGGCGACCCCCGCTGCCGGTTCGTGCACGGCGACTTCTTCGCGATGAGCGGCTCGAAGGACGGTGTCGACCCCCAGGAGCCCGGGCGCCGCTTCCACGCGGTCCTCGTCGACATCGACCACTCGCCGAGCCACCTGCTCGACGAGAGCCACGCCGACTTCTACACGGTGGAGGGCCTGCGCCGCCTGTCCCTTCTGCTGCACCCCGGAGGCGTCTTCGCGCTGTGGTCCAACGACCCGCCCGAGGCGCGGTTCTCCGCCCTCCTCGGCGAGGTCTTCGCCGAGGTGCGCGCCGAGGTCGTCGCCTTCCCCAACCCGCTGCAGGAGCGCGACGCGGCCAACACGGTCTATCTCGCGACCACCCATTCGACCTGAACGGGCACCGCCTCAGCGGCCCGCCGCGTAGCCCTGCATGCCGCGCGGGTTGGCCGCCGCGGAGACGACCCCCGTCTCCGGGTCGCGTGCGACGGCGCACAGCCGGCCCTCCGACCACGCCTCGCCCACGGTCACGTCGTGCCCGCGCCGGCGCAGCTCGGCGACCGCCGCCTCGGCCATGCGGGACTCGACGGTGATCGAGCCCGGCCGCCACGCGCGCGGGTAGAAGGAGCCCGGGAAGCTCTCGGTGTGCCAGTTGGGCGCGTCGATCGCCCCCTGCAGGTCGAACCCGCCGCGCACCGCTCGGCGCAGCGCCACCGCCAGGAAGAAGTGCAGGCTCCACTGGTCCTGCTGGTCGCCGCCCGGGGTGCCGAAGGCCATCACCGGCTCGCCGCCGCGCAGCGCGAGGGAGGGCGTGAGCGTGGTGCGCGGCCTGCGGCCGGGGGTCAGCGAGTTGGGCAGCCCCGGCTCCAGCCAGGTCATCTGCAGCCGCGTGCCCAGGGGGAACCCGAGCGCGGGCACCACCGGGTTGGAGTGCAGCCAGCCCCCGCTGGGGGTGGCCGCGACCATGTTGCCGTGCCGGTCGACGACGTCGACGTGGCAGGTGTCGCCGCGGGTCACGCCGTCCCGGGCCACGGTCGGCTCTCCCGCGCCCGCCGCCGGCGCCGCGTCGCCGGTGCGGGACAGCGCGTTGCGGCTCAGCCGCGGCGTGCGGCCGCCGGGAGAGCCCGGGCGCAGCTCGTGGGAGGCCGTCTCGCCGACGAGGGAGCGGCGCGCGCGGTTGTAGTCCTCGGAGAGGAGGTCGGCGAGGGGGACGTCGGCGGCGTCGCCGTACCAGGCCTCCCGGTCGGCCATGGCCAGCTTGGTGCCCTCGGTCAGAGTGTGCACGTACTCGGGTGTGCCGTAGCCGAGGGCGTCGGGGTCCTGCGGCAGGAGGGCGAGCTGCTGGAGGAAGACCGGGCCCTGGCTCCACGGGCCTGCCTTGCACACGCGCCAGCCGTTCCAGTCGTAGCCGACCGGCTCCTCGTAGGAGGCGGCGAACGAGGCCAGGTCCTCACCGGTCAGCACGCCGGCGTGGCGCTCGCCGGAGGAGTCCATGGCGGGCCGGGCGGCGAAGGCGGCCAGCTCCTCGGCGACGAAGCCCTCCCGCCAGACGCGGCGGGCGGCCTCAACGGTGTTCTCGCGGTCCCCTCCCGCGGCCCGCGCCTCACCGAGGAGCCGCCGCCAGGTGGCCGCGAGCGCGGGGTTGCGCAGCAGGGCGCCCGGCCGCGGCGTGCGGCCGCCGGCCAGGTACAGCTCCGCGGAGCTCGGCCATTCCGACTCGAACAGCTCCCGCACCGTCTCGACGGTCTCGCCGACGCGTTCGACGGCGGGATGGCCGCGCTCGGCGTAGCCGATGGCGTAGGAGAGCACGTCGGCGAGCGGCTTGGTGCCGTAGTCGCGCAGCAGCAGCATCCAGGCGTCGAAGGCGCCGGGAACGGCCGCGGCGAGTGGGCCGGTGCCGGGCACCAGGTCCAGCCCCAGCCCGGTGTAGTGGTCCACCGTGGCCCCGGCGGGGGCCGGGCCCTGACCGCACAGCACCAGCGGGCGGCCGCCGGCCGGCGCGAGGACGATCGGCACCTCGCCGGCGGGGCCGTTCAGGTGCGGCTCGACGACCTGGAGCACGAATCCGGCGGCGACCGCGGCGTCGAACGCGTTGCCGCCGTCCTCGAGGACGGCCATGGCGGTGCCGGAGGCCAGCCAGTGCGTGGAGGCCGCCATGCCGTAGGTGCCCTGCAGGGTCGGTCTGGTGGTGAACACGAAGCGGGGCCTCCTCGGCGTGTCCGGACGCCGGCCGGACCGGGGGAGCGGGGGTCGGGGACGGGCGGGCCGGAGCCCGCGTGATCCGATGGTAGGACCTGCGGGCCCCGGATGGACAGCCGCCCGCGCAACGCGCCCGCGGCGCGGCCGCTCTTGCCTCCTATGCGGGTCCGACCCCGGCCACGCGGGCCTCGGGCGGCTCCATCCGCGGCGAGCGCCCCCCTCCCGGCGCGGCACCGAGCAGCTCGAACGGGCGCGGTTCCCGGCGGCGTTCGCATCCGGGTCCCACCCGCCCTCGCGGGCCTGCTGCGACCGCACGATCGCCCATTCCACGGCCGCCGGCGGGGCCGATCGAGGGTCGCCGCGCACCGCGTCCGCTTCGACCCTCCCACCGACAGCTCTGCCGCGGCCGCGGTCCTGGACCGCCGAGAACCACGAGGCGGCCGACGAGGTCGCAGCAGCGCCGCGGAGGAGCACGGTTCGCGCCCTGCTGTCCCCGGCGCGGCGGCGCTGGGACGCTCTGTCCGCGATGCTGCGCGACGGGGCGTTCTACCGGCCGCCGGTGGCCCTGGCAGCTCGACGAACCCCTAGAGGCACCTTCGTCCCGCGCGCCCGCACGGCGCCGACCGCACGCGCCCGGCCGGGCCCTCAGGCGCGGTCGAGGCGGGCGATCTCCTCCTCACTCAGCCGCAGGTCGGCGCCGAGCGCGCTGTCGTGCACGGTCTCCGGCCGCGAGGAGCCCGGGATGGGCACCACGACCGGCGACTTCGCCAGCATCCAGGCCAGGCACACCCGCTGCGGGCTGACGCCGCGGTCCTCGGCCACCGCCGCGAACGCCGAGTAGTGGGAACCCAGGTCGGCGGCCTCCCGGATGCCGCCCAGCGGGCTCCAGGGCAGGAACGCGACGCCGAGCTCCTCGCACAGCCGCAGCTCGGGCTCGCTGGAGCGGAACTTCGGCGAGAACTGGTTCTGCACCGAGGCCAGGCGCCCGCCGAGCACCTTGTGCGCGGTGCGGATCTCGCCGGGGTCAGCGTTGGAGATCCCCGCCATCAGGATCTTGCCCTCGTCGAGAAGCTCGGCCAGCGCCCCGACCGACTCGGCGTAGTCCACGCCGGGGTCGGGACGGTGGAACTGGTAGAGGCCGATGGCCTCGACACCGAGCCGGCGCAGGGACGCCTCGCACGCCCGCTTCAGGTACTCGGGGCGGCCGTCCAGGGTCCAGGTGCCGTCTCCGGGCCGCAGGTGCCCGCCCTTGGTGGCGACGAGCACACCGTCTGCGGCCGGGCCGGCGGCTGCGAGCGCCTCGGCGATGAGGGACTCGTTGTGGCCGACCTCGCCCGCCTCGCGGTGGTAGGCGTCGGCGGTGTCGATGAGGGTGATGCCCTCGTCCAGGGCCGCATGGACGGTCGCGGTCGCGCGGGCGCGGTCGGGCCGCCCCTCGATCGACATCGGCATGGCGCCGAGCCCGATGGCGCTGACCGTGCGTCCTCCGATACTGCGGTTGTGCATGTTCCGGATCTCCCGAAAGGTGGCTGGCGTATGCGGTGCGCCCCGGAGGCCGGCCGTTGCTCCGCCCTCCGCGGCGCTCCCAGCTTCGCGCCGACCCCACTAAGCTGTCCAAGAAAACAAAGCGATGGAACTGTTCGATTGCGGTGATCAATCGTGGAGCTGCGCCAGCTGGAGTACTTCGTGGCGGTGGCCGAGGAGCGCCACTTCACCCGAGCGGCGCAGCGGGTGCTCGTGGCCCAGTCCGGGCTGTCGGCGTCGATCCGCTCCCTCGAACGCGAACTGGGCGCCCGCCTCTTCGTGCGCAGCACCCGCCGGGTGGAGCTGACCGACGCCGGCCGCGCCCTGCTGCCCGAGGCGCGGCACGTGCTCGCGAAGGTCTCCGGCGCCCACGACGCGGTCGCCGCCGTCCAGGGCCTGCTGCGCGGCACCCTGACCGTGGGCAGCCTGCAGTGCCTGGCGGACCCCGACGTGCCGGCGCTGCTGGGGCGCTTCCACGGCAAGCACGCCGGCGTCGAGATCCGGCTCCAGCAGGACGGCGCCGCGGCGCTGCTGGAGGGCGTCCGCCGCGGCGCGGTCGACATCGCCTTCACCTCCACCGGCGCGGGCTCCACCGAGGACCTGGAGGCGCTGCCCATCGGCGCGGAGCCGATGGTGCTCGCCTGCGCGCCCACCCATGCGCTGGCCGAGCGCGGCCGCGTCGGGCTGGGCGAGCTCGACGGCGCGACGTTCGTCGACTTCGGCCCCGGGTGGGGCATCCGCGAGGAGGTCGACGCCATGCTCGCGGGGGCCGACGCGCGCCGCCGCGTCGCGGTGGAGGTCAACGACGTCCACTCGCTGCTCGCGTTCGCCGCCCAGGGGCTGGGCATCGCCCTGGTGCCCGAGCACTTCTCGGCCAAGACCTCCGAGGCGTGCTTCGTCCCGATCGAGAACGCGCCGCTGTGGCGCACCGCGGCCGTCACCGCGGTCGGCAGCGCCGCCGGCACCGCCGCCCGCGCGCTGCTCGCCATGGTCGAGGAGGATCTCGCGTCGGGGCGCGCCGAGCCGGCACCGGCCTGCCGCGGCTGAGCGGACCCCGGCCGTTTTCCCGGGCGAGCCGCCCCGGTGGGCGAGCGCGCGGGAGGCGGCGGGCCCGAGCGGGCCGCGTTGACGCCTTCGCTGCATGCGGGATCGGGATCGGCCGGCCGTGTGCCCAAACGTGGGGAGAAGCCGAATGCGGTTCGATGCCCCGATGCCGGGTCGGGCACCGGTGCTTCCCACGGATTCCCCGAGAGTTCGGAATCCGGCGGCTCGGCTCCCGGTTCGCGACGGGTCCCCTCCGGAGCAGGGAGGGGACGGCGCGGCGCCCGCCTCCGTCTGCGCCGGGTCCGCCCCCTCCCGCGGTGGCCGCGTCTCGCGCCCCGGTTCGCCGCCGCAGCCCGGCTTCCGCGCGATAGGGTGGCCGCACCGACGGTTCGGCGCCGCGGGATCCGGCCCCGATCGCGGCGACCGCCTGACGGCGGCACCGCCCGCGATCGCCGCCGAGGGAACGCGGCGCGCCTTTCCCCTGCGGGGGAGACAGGGGGCGGTTGCGTGAGTCCGAGCGAGGCCGGCAGCGGTTCGCGGCGGCGCGGCCGCACTCTGAACATCGTGCTGTGGGCGGTGCAGATCCTGCTCGCCGCCTTCTTCCTCTTCCAGGGCGCCACGAAGCTGGCGGGCAGCGAGGACGCGGTCCGCCTGTTCACCGACATCGGCATGGGGCAGTGGCTGCGGTACGTCACCGGTGCCTGCGAGGTCGCCGGCGCCGTGGGCCTGCTGATACCGCGGCTGTGCGGGCTGGCCGCGCTGGGGCTGCTGGGGGTGATGGTCGGAGCGACGGCCAGTAACCTGCTCACCCCCGGCTACCAGTCCTTCGCGGTGCAGACCGTCGTGCTGGGCGCCGTCTTCGCCCTGGTGGCCTGGGGCCGCTGGCCGCGGACGCGCGAGCTGGCCGCGCCGCTGCGGAGGTGAAGGCCGCCCCGAGAGAAGGCGGTGCGCCGGCTCGGCCCGCGAGCGCCGGTGGACCTCGTCGGCGACCGGGCGGCCCGGTGCCGTCGGCAGGCGCAGTTCGCCCGCGAAGAAGGCGGTGCTGCGCCGGACCGGTCCGCCCTCGGGCGCTTCGAACACCGGGCGGCGGCGCAGGGGCGCGCGCCGGCCCCTGAGTCGGCCGGCGCCCCGTTGACACCGGGACCTCCGCGCCGTCAGCGGTGCGGACCTCGTAGCGGGCCCCCGAGGTGCACCCCGCCGTCGGTGCGCACGAGGTTCCCGTCCGCGCCGCCGTCCCCCGCACCCGCGGCCTGATCGGCGCGATCGACTGGACCGGCCCCACGGCCCGGGACCGCACCCTCCGCACCCTCCGCATCCTCGCCTGCCGCTTTCCCGCCGCTGTGGGGCGCGTTTCTCCTGTTCCCTGCAGGCGTCGGTGCTCATGGTGCCGATCCGCGGCGTCGGCGGCAGCGTCATCGTCGCCGTGCTCGGCGTCCACTCGATCCTGGAGGGGTTCGCCATCACCGTCGGCGGCGGTGCCTGAAGCACCGGCCGCCGCGGCCGCCCTGTCCCCGTCCCCCGGGCCGGGACGGCCGCCGACCCGGTCGGCGCGCGCCGCCGCTCACGTCCGCCGCAGGCCCGCCTCGTGCGCCAGGACGGCGG
Source organism: Streptomonospora halophila (assembly GCF_039542725.1). Taxonomy (NCBI): domain Bacteria; kingdom Bacillati; phylum Actinomycetota; class Actinomycetes; order Streptosporangiales; family Nocardiopsidaceae; genus Streptomonospora; species Streptomonospora halophila. The sequence continues at coordinate 136,692 of NZ_BAABIK010000001.1, forward strand.
CCTGCACCCGGTTCCGCAGCCCCAGGCGGGAGAGGATCGCGCTGACGTGCGCCTTGACGGTGTCCTCGGCCAGGTGCAGCTCCCGCGCGATCTCGGCGTTGGAGGCGCCCGCCGCGAGCAGGGCGAGCACGTCCCGCTCACGGCGGCTCAGCACGCCGACGCGCTCGCGGGCCTCGGCCGCAGGAGGCTCCGGCCGGTTCCGCAGACGGGCGACCACGCGCCGGGCGACCTGGGGGGACAGGAACGCGCCGCCGTCGGCCACCGCGCGGACCCCGGCCATCAGCTCCTGCGGCTCGGCGGTCTTGAGCAGGAACCCGCTCGCACCCCCGTCCAGCGCGCGGGTGATGTAGTCGTCCTGGCCGAACGTCGTCAGGATGGCGACCGCCGTACGCGGCGACGCGCGCAGGATCCGCGGCACCGCGCTCAGCCCGTCGCTCTCGGGCATCTGGATGTCGACGAGCGCGACGTCGGGGCGGTGCAGCCCGGTCAGCTCGACGGCCCGGCTCCCCGTACCCGCCTCGGCGACCACCTCGATATCGGGGTCCGCGGAGAGGATGGTGGCGATGCCCGCCCGGATCAGGGCCTCGTCGTCGGCGAGCACGACCCGGATCACCGGGCTCCCCCCTCTGCTCCGTCGCCGTCACCGACGGGCACCGCCGACTTGGCGACCAGCTGGCCCTCGGCGAAGCACAGCTGGTAGGCGGTGGTAGCCGCGCCGGGCAGGGTGACCTCCGAGCGGTAGTAGCGACACCGGGCGCCGTCGGCGGGCGCACTGCTGCGCTCGGACGGCGGGTCGAGCATTCGCATCGCCGGAAGGACCTCCTCGACCCGCCGCTGCTCCTGCCCGACGCGCAGGCGGGCGAACTCCGCCGGCTCCAGGACCGAGCCGGCGGACACGTAGCCGTAGTATCCCAGCCACGCCGCCGCCAGCACGCCGAGCAGCGCCGTCGGGGCCAGTACCGCCGCGCCCAGCGCGCGCCGCTGGGAGGCGGAGTAGCGCGACGCCAGGTCGGCGGAGCTTCCTCCGCCCGCGCGGCGGTCCCCGGCCGCGGCCGCGGGCACGTGCGCGACCACCTCGAATCCGCCGTCGCCGCGGTCGCCGTATTCGACCGTGCCGCCCAGCGGGTGCAGCCGCCGCGCCAACCCGGCCAGCCCGCTGCCGCCGGAGGCCCCGTCCGCGCTCGGAGCGCCGCGCGGCGCTCCGCTGCGCACCCGCACCGTGCACCCGCCCTCAGCGCCTTCCTCGGCGTCGATGCGCACCGCGGCGCCCGGGGCGTGCTTGGCCGCGTTGGTCAGTGCCTCCTGGACCACCCGGCTCAGCGCACGCTGCTCCGGACCGAGGCGGCGGTCGAGCAGCCCGGCACCGCGCACCTCGACGTCCATGCCCGCGTCGCGGGCGCGGTCGACCAGCTCCCCGGCGCTCTGGCTCAGCGGGTCCCCCGCCAGCGGGTCGCCGGTCTCCCGCAGGATCCCGATGATCTCCTGCAGCCGCTCGACGGCCGCGGCGGCGCCGGACCGCACCTCGCCGGCCGCGCGCCGCAGGTCCCGCTCTCCGTAGTCCGGCGCCACTTGCATCGCACCGGCGCGTACCACGACCAGGCTCAGCTCGTGGCCCAGGGAGTCGTGCATCTCCTGGGCGATGCGGGCGCGCTCGCGCAGCCGCTCGCGCTCGGCCACCAGGTCCCGCTCGCGCTCCAGCAGTTCGGCGCGGCGCCAGCCGAACGAGGCCGCTTCGGCGCGGCGCCGCAGGTAGCGGCCCAGCAGCCAGGGCAGCACCGCGACGAGTACGGCGGAGGCCGCCGTGGCGAAGGCCTCCGTCACTGTTGCCCGGCCCAGCAGCGCGGCGGCCGGCCGGAGCACGGGTAGCGCAGCCGCCAAGAGTACCAGGGCGAGCCGGTCTCGCGCGGAGAGGCGGCCGCAGAGGAAGGCCAGGACGCCAACGGCCGGGGCGGCGACCGACACCGGGCCGCCTCCGGCGAGTGCGGCGCCGGTGTCCGCGGCCGCGCACAGCACGAGGGCCGCCCACAGAGCGGTCTCCCGCGGGCCCGCGCCGGCGGTGCGCGCAGCGGGGAAGGGGGCTGGTGTGTCGTCGAGCGGCTGCACGGTGCCAACCGTACAGAACAGCCGCGCCGGTATCTTCGCCCGTCAGTGGGGGGTTCGAGGGGACAGGGCGCCACGGAGGCGGGGGTGGTGCGGCTCCGGATGCCACGAAGGTGCGGGCGGGATCGGGCACCTTCGCACGATGCGCGGCCGGCCGCCTGCTGCCTAGCGTTTCCGGGCACGCATCCGGACCACGTGGGAGGAAAGTCCATGCTGTTCACACGAGCCCGCCGCCCGAGGCCGCCGCGCCGGCGGGCACCGGCTGGAGCGCGCCGCCGCGCAGTCGGCGCGGCCGCCGGGTGCGCCCTGGCCGCGCTCGCGGCGCCCGGTCCGGCCGCGCTCGCGCAGGAGGGCGGCACGAGTGCCGCGCGGCTGGACGCCTTCGCCGAGCGCTACGTGGAGCGCACCGGCCTGCCGGGGGCCGCCGTCGCCGTCACCAAGGGGGACGAGGCGGTGCTCACCGCCGGCTACGGTCGCGCCTCCGACGGCGCGCCGCTGACCGCCGACTCGCCGATGCGGATCGCCTCGCTGAGCAAGTCGTTCACCGCACTGGCCGTGATGCAGCTCGTCGAGGCGGGCGAGGTGGAGCTGGACCGGCCGGTGCGGCGCTACCTGCCGGAGTTTCGGATCGCCGATCCGCGCGGCGCGCGGATCACCGTCCGCCACCTCCTCGACCAGAGCTCGGGGATGTCCGACCAGACGCTGCCCGACGCCTCGCGCCCCCGTCGGCCCGACTCCCTGAAGGAGGCCGTCGCGCGGCTGCGCGCTGCCGGGCTCTCCGCCGATCCCGGCAGCGAGTGGAACTACCACAACCCCAATTACCACGTCGCCGCGCGGCTGGTGGAGGAGGTCAGCGGGCGCCCGTTCGGCGCCTACATGAGCCGGAAGGTGCTCGCTCCCGCGGGGATGGACGACACCGTCGCGCTGGAGACGGCGGGGGCGCCGAGCCCGGGACTGGAGGACGGGTTCGTCCGTGCCTACGGGGCGGACATCGCCGTGCCCGAACCCGACCACTTCAGTGCCGGGTCCGGCGGGATGGTGTCCACAGCCGAGGACATGGCGCGCTGGCTTGTCCTGCAGCAGCGCGGCGGGCTCTCGGCCGCGGGCGAGCGCGTGGTGTCCGCTGAGAGCGTCGCCGAGATGCACACACCCTCCTCTCGCGACGGCCGCTACGCGCTGGGCTGGATGCGGCGCGAACCCGAGGAGGGCGACCGCGCCCGCCTGCCGCAGATCTGGCACGGCGGCGCCCTGTCCACCTACTCCTCCTACCAGTTCCTGGTGCCCGAAACCGGCTACGGCGTCGCGGTGCTGCTCAACACCGGGATCGCGCTGACCGAGGAGGACGCGTGGGGCCTCGCCGAGGGCCTGCTGGCGCTGGCCGAGGGCCGCACGCCCCCGGAAGGCGGGTCGTCGCTGTGGAAGGTCGACGCCGTATTCGGCGCTCTCACGGTGGCCACGGCAGCGCTGGGCGTCCGCGGACTGCTGCGCAGCGGCGCCTGGGCGCAGCGCCGCCGGCGGCGCCCGCTGTGGCGGGCCGCCGCCCGGCTGCTCGTCTACCTCGTCCCGGCGGCCCTGCTGGCCGCCTTCCAGCCCGCCGTCGACTTTCTGCTGGGCGGGCGGGACGGCACCTGGCTGCAGCGCTTCTACGCGATCCCGGCCGAGTTGTCCTTCCTCGCATTCGCCGCTTTCACCTGCCTGGCGATCGCCGCCGCACGCGTCACCGCCCTCGTGCGGTCGAGGCGCTGGTAGGGGCTCGAATCCCGCCGCCGACCGCGGTCGGCGGCGGGGACCGCCAACCGTCGAGGTCGCGGCGGCAGCCGCCCGTAGCGGAGCGCTTCGGGCGCTTGGCGCGCCTCAGGTGTCGAAGGGGCTGACCACCGTCTGCGACTCCTGCATGGCGGCGAACATGCGCTGCATCGTCTCGGTGTCGTTGAGGTGGGGGAACGGCTCGTCCGGAGCGTCGACGCCGAGGAAGTCGCACAGCGGCCCCCAGCCGTCGCGGGCGGAGAACACCAGGAGGCGGTCGGCCGGCGCCGCCGCGCGGACCTGCTCGGTGTGGGTGTTGAACACCTCCACCGCCTCGTCCTCGGTCAAGGTGAGGCTCGGTGCCCAGCCCAGCTCCAGCCGCTCCTGGGCCGCCTCCGTCAACGCCGGCAGGAAGTCGGCCATGCCCCGCATCGGCTCGGGGAGGCCCTCCGCGTCGAGCCGGGACGGGTCGGGGAAGGCGTTGCGGACGCTCTCGTGCCAGCGTCTCGGGTCGCGCACGGTGAGGATGATCTTCGCGTCCGGGTACGTCCGGCTCAGCTCCTGCCAGTAGATCGAGGCGGGGAAGTCCACTGCCGCCTTGTACCCCTCGAACACGCCGTCCCAGTCGGTCGGCCCGTCCTGCAGGACGGGCTTCCACCTTTCGATGTGCTCGGGGTGGCTCATCAGCTCGAACATGTGGTAGCAGGGGCCGAACCCGAGGCGCTCCAAGGCGGCCTTGAGCGAACTGGTGCCCGTGCGCGGCAGCCCGGCTCCGATGACCTTCAGCAATTGCGTTCCTTTCCCTGCCGTCTCGGGGAATCGGCGGATTCTCGATTCCGCCCGCCGCTAACCGTAGGATAGGCCTACGGAAATCCGTAGAGTCAGCCTACGGTTAGGCTGCGGTCACGGCAAGGCGTCGTGGGGCACGGCACCGAGTGGAGGTGAGCGGTGAGAATCGACGCGCGGCGCAACCGCGAGGAGCTGCTGCGTGCGGCGCGGGAGGTGTTCATCGAGCGGGGCGCCGACGCCGCGCTGGATGCGGTCGCTCAGCGGGCGGGTGTCAGCATCGCGACGCTGTACCGCAACTTCCCCGACCGGTCGGCGCTGGTGCGCGCCATCGTGCTGGACGGGGTGGACTCCATGTGCCGGGCGGCGCGCCGCGCCCGGGACGCCATCGCCGACGACCCCGCCGGAGCCTGGCGCACCTTCGTCGAGACGGCGGCGGCGCTGCGGGCCGGCGTCCTGATGCCGATGCTGCTGCCCATGTTCCCCGACCTGGGCACCGACCCGGAGCTGAGCCGGGCCCGCGATGAGGTCGCCGCGGCCGTCGGCGACCTGGTCGCCGCGGCGCAGCGGCACGGCCAGGTCCGCTCCGACGTCGCGGCCGACGAGATCATGCTGATGATCATGGCCCTCGCGCGCCCGCTGCCTGCGCTGGCCGAGGAGCACGTCCCGGAGTTCATCGAGCGCGCCCTCGCCGTCGCCGTCGCCGGCCTGCGCCCGGGCAGCGGCCCCGCGCTCCCCGGGCGGCCGGTGGCGATGCGGGTCCTCGGCGGGGAGCGTGCGGACCGGGCCGGGGAGTGACCGGAAGCTGCGGCGGCCGTGTTCCGGTCAGGCGCGGTCGGCGTCCGCTGCGACGGGCTCGGGCGCGGGTGCGGGGAAGAACCGCCGTGCCCACAGGGAGACGTAGACGAGCCCGACCAGGGCGGGCACCTCGACCAGCGGGCCGACGACGCCCGCCAGCGCCTGGCCGGAGGTGATGCCGAAGACCCCCACGGCCACGGCGATGGCCAGTTCGAAGTTGTTGCCGGCGGCGGTGAAGGCCAGGGTGGCCGAACGCGCGTAGGGCAGCCGCACCGCCCGTCCCAGCAGCATGGACAGCCCCCACATCAGCACGAAGTAGACGAGCAGCGGCAGGGCGATGCGCGCCACGTCCACCGGGCTGGAGGTGATGGCCTCGCCCTGCAGGGCGAACAGCACGACGATGGTGAACAGGAGGCCGTACAGGGCGAAGGGGCCGATGCGGGGCAGGAACCGCTGCTCGTACCAGGTCCGCCCCTTGGTGCGCTCGCCGAGGGTGCGGGTGAGGTAGCCGGCGGCCAGCGGGATGCCGAGGAAGACCAGCACCATCATGGCGATCTCCCAGGCGGAGACGTCGATGCCGCTGGTGTCCAGCCCCAGCCATCCCGGCAGCGCCTCCAGGTAGAACCAGCCGAGCAGGCCGAAGGCCAGCACCTGGAACACCGAGTTGAGGGCGACCAGGACGGCCGCGGCCTCGCGGTCGCCGCACGCCAGGTCGTTCCAGATCACGACCATCGCGATGCAGCGGGCCAGGCCGACGATGATCAGCCCGGTGCGGAACGCGGGCAGGTCGGCCAAGAAGATCCAGGCCAGCGCGAACATCACCGCCGGACCCACCAGCCAGTTGAGCACCAGCGACCAGGCCACCAGCCGGGTGTCGCGGGTGACGGTGCCCAGGCGGTCGTAGCGGACCTTGGCGAGAACGGGGTACATCATCACCAGCAGGCCGACGGCGATCGGCACGGAGACGCCGCCCGCCTCGACCGCCTCCAGTGCGCCCTGCAGCCCGGGGACCCAGCGCCCCAGCAGGAGGCCGGCGGCCATGGCCAGCCCGATCCACACCGGCAGGTAGCGGTCCAGGGTCGACAGCCGGCGGGCTTCGGCCGTACCGGGCGGCGCGGCTCCCGTGTCCGGTCGGGTCATGCTGACTCTCCTCCTGGGCGGCGCTGTGTCGGCGGGAGCCACATTACATCGAAGCAAGCTGATATCAACTTCAGCTGATAAGTTCGGAGGGCGGCGGCCGCTCGCGGGCCCCGCCGCATGCCGCTGCAGTTCGGTCCGGAAAGGCGGGTCCCGTGTCAGGCAAACCGAGTGTGCTCTTCGTCTGCGTGCACAACGCCGGTCGCTCGCAGATGGCGGCCGGACTCCTCGGCCACCTCGCAAAGGGGCGGGTCGAGGTCCGCTCCGCCGGGTCCGAGCCCGCCGAGTCGGTCAACCCGGTCGCGGTAGAGGCCATGGCCGAACTCGGCATCGACATCACCGCCGAGCAGCCCAAGGTGCTGACCGCCGACGCGGTGGAGGCCAGCGACGTCGTGGTCACCATGGGCTGCGGCGACACCTGCCCGATCTTCCCCGGCAAGCGCTATTTGGACTGGGAGTTGGACGACCCCGCCGGCCGGCCCCTGGAGGAGGTCCGCCCGGTCCGCGACGAGATCCGCCGCCGGATCGAGGCGCTGCTGGCCGAGCTGGGCGTGCCCGCTCGGGGGTGACGGCGGGCAGGCGGGAGGTCGCGCTCAGGCGGACGCTCGCGCGCGCGGATCGCTCGGGGACCTCAGCACGGGCGGTAGCGGTCCCGGGCGCCGGCCGCCTGGGCGGCCAGCTCGCGCAGGCCGTCGGCGGCCTCGGCCACCGCCTCGGGGCGCAGGCGGTAGTAGGTGTAGCGCCCGCGGGGCTCGGTCTCGACGAGCCCGGCCCGGCGCAGCAGCCGGAGGTGGTGGCTGACGGTCGTCTGCCGGGCGCCGGTCTGCTCGATCAGATGGCACGTGCACATCTGCTCGGTGGCGAGCAGCCGCACGATCCGGGCCCGCAGCGGGTCGCCGAACAGGCCGACGGCGGCCTCGGCGACCGCGTCCTCCGGTGACATCAGCATGTTTCGATATCACCACGGCCGACCGGGACCGTCAATCTCGGGCCGGATCCGGTGTGCCCGGCCACGTCGGTGGGGGAGAGCTCGCCGAAGGCGGTCTCGGCCGCGTCCACGCCCTGATGCAGCAGGCTGCGCACCCGGTCCTGGCACCGGGCCGGGGCCGGGACGGCGCCTTCGACGCAGGGGACGAGAACCGAAGGGGCCGTGGACAACCCCCGCCGGCGAAACGGCGGTGGGCCGGCATCCGGATGAGGGCCCCTCACGGGGGCCGACGGGCGACGGCCGACCGGTCGCGCAAGAAATCTACGCCGTAAAGGCGCGCGGTCTCGTTCAACCCGAGGTCGTTCGCCCCCCGGTCCGAGCCCGCCCGGCACCCCGGACCTGAGTACGGCCACTCACGCCCCCGGGCCCGGCGATGCGCTGGAATCGGGGCATGACTCCTGCGCAGCTCCCTTCCCCGCAGCAGGCCCACGGCGACCGGCACAGTCCGCACTGGTGGATCGCGCCCGTGGTCCTGACCCTGCTGGCCGTTCCCGGGTCCTTTCTGCTCCTCTTCCTCATGGTCTTCGGGATCATGGCGTTCGACCCGTGCTCTCCGGGCGGCTGCCCGCGCGCCGAGCAGCACTACAACGCCGCCGCGATCACCGCCCTCTGCAGCCTGGTCCCGGTGATCGCGGTCTGGTGCTTTCCGCACCGCCGCGCCTACACCTGGCTGCGGCTCGGTATGATCGCGGCCTACGCCGTGGTCTTCACCGCCGTTGCCGTCGCGATGATGACGATCCCGATCGGCGAGTGAGCGCAGCCCGCCGGAGAAGCCGCGCCGGTCCCGGCCGCACGGCGCGGCTTCAGCGGTGGGACGGCCCGGGGCCGGGGGCGGGCCGGATGCCCGGCCAGGTGCCCTCGCGGGCGAGCCGGGCGGTCACCTCCACGATGCCGTGGCGGACGGCGGCCACGGCGTGCGGCGGCTCGTAGTGGTCCTGGGCCGTGCACACCGCGACGTAGCGGCCGACGACCGGATCCACGATCCTGCGGACCACGAGGCCGGGTGAGCGCCCCAGCGCATCGGCGCTGGAGACCGGCAGCACGGCGCAGGCCTCGCCGCCTTCGGCGATACGCACCATCGTCCCCAGCGACTCCACGTCCGCGGCGATCGTCGGCGCCGTCCCGAGCTCGGCGAAGACCCGGTCGACGAGCACCCGCAGGTTGCTGCGCCTGCCCGGGACCACCAGCGGCACGTCGCGCAGCTCCGCCAGCGGGATCTCGGCCGTCTCGGCGCCCGGCTCCGCCGGTGCGCACCCCGCCCGGCCGACCAGGTGCAGGTCTTCGGAGTACAGCACCGTCTCGCCGGGGCGCGGCGCGTCGTCGTCGCGGAAGAGGACGGCGATGTCGAGCCGGCCGGCCCTCAGCAGCTCCTGTATGTAGCCGCTCATCGACTCGAACAGTTGAAGGTGGATGCCGGGGTAGTGCCGCCGCGCCCAGGAGAACAGCGCGGGCGCCAGGTGGACGGCGGCGGTGGTCGGCAGCCCGACGGCCACCGGGCCGCGGATGCTGTGCGGGTCGTCGGCGACGTCCTCGGCGAGCCGGTCGAACCGGCGCACGAGCTGCTGGGCGTCGCGGTAGAGGCTCCGGCCCGCGGGCGTGGGCACCACCCCGCGGGGCCCGCGCTCGACCAGCCGCACCCCCAGCTCGCTCTCCATCTGGGTGATGCGCTGGCTGACGGCGGGCTGGGAGACGAACAGCGCCGCCGCGGCGCCGGTGAAGCTCCCGCTGTCGATGACGGTGATGAAGTCCCGCAGATGGGCGATGTCCACCGGCTGCTCCCTGCCCTTCCGTCTCCGCGCGCCGACCGCGCCCCCGATCCGCGCGTTCGGCGTACGCCGGGATGCGGCGGGCGCGCTCCACGACCGGCCGGTCGATCATCTCACCGGCCTGCTGGGCGGCCCCCTCGGCCGCCCCGCCGAGGACACCGCGGGCCCACTCCAGCTCGGCCGGGCCGGGTGCGAAGGCCGTGTTCCACGTGCGGGCTCCGGGCGGGACGGATGCACAGCTTGCCGCCGACAACCCCGCCGGCGCGCGGGCGGCCGCGCGCCCGGCGGCCCCGGGCCGCGCACAGCGGTGGTGACGCCGCCGACCGGAGGAGGCGGGGAGCGCGCCGCCGAACAGGCAGCCGCACGGTCTCGGGCGCGGCGGCGATCCCCTTCAGGCAGACCAGGCCCCGGGCGGACTCGGCGAGCGGCAGGACCGGCGCCCGCGTCTCCCCGGCCGCGGCGCGTACGTCGGCGGCGGAGGCGGTCTCGGGCAGGACCAACGGCCGCCGGTCCGAGTGCGCGGCACGGTGCGGCGTCCTCGGCGACGTCGGCGGTGGAGCGCGCGTTGACGCGCACCGCGACGGCCGGCCGTCGCGGTGCGCGGCCGGTCCCCCGCAACGCAGCGCCGGGCGGGCGGCGGCCTCGCCGCCCTCGGCCGCGCTGTCCTCCGGGTCGACGACGGCGGCGCCGGCTAGCCGCCCACGGCCGCGGCGAAGGGGTCCGGGCGCGAGGCGGGGGCGAACGGCCGGGTCACCGCCTCGGCGCGAGGCCTCCGGTCGCCGCCGCGGTCACACGATCCCTGCGGATCGCAGGTCGGCGATCTCGCCGGCCGGCAGCCCCAGCTCGGTGAGGACGGCGTCGGTGTGCTCGCCCAGACCGGGCACGGGGTCCATGCGGGGCTCGGGGTCGACGGGACCGGGTGGCGCCAAGGCCGGCACCCGGCCCGCCGGAGTGTCCACTCCGTGCCAGCGCCCGCGCGCGGCCAGCTGCGGGTGCTCCCACACCTCGGCGAGGCCGTTGACGCGGGCGTGGGCCACCGGGATCGCGGCGAGCCGCTCGACGGCCTCCTCTCCGGTCAGTTCGGCGAAGCGCGCGGAGATCAGAGGGCCCAGCGTGCCGCGGTTCCCGCTGCGGGCGGAGTTGGTGGCGTAGGCGGGGTCGTCCGCGAGGTCGGGCCGCTCCAAGAAGCCCGCGCAGAACGCCCGCCACTCGCGCTCGTTCTGGATGCTCATCATGACGACCTGATCGTCGCGGGACTCGAACGGGCCGTAGGGGTAGATCGTGGCGTGCGACGCGCCGGCGCGCGGCGGCGGTGCGCCGCCGCCGTAGGTGTAGTAGAGCGGGAAGCCCATCCACTCGGCGGTGGCCTCCAGCATCGACACGTCCAGGTGGGCGCCCGTCCCCGTGTGCTCGCGCTCCAGCAGGGCGGCCAGGACCGAGCTGTAGGCGTACATGCCGGCGGCGATGTCGGAGACGGAGATGCCCACCTTGGCCGCGTCCTCGCCGCTGCCGGTGACCGCGAGCAGCCCGGCCTCGCTCTGCACCATGAGGTCGTAGGCCTTCATCGTCTCGTAGGGCCCCGGCGAGCCGTAGCCGGAGATGTCGCAGACGACGAGCCGCGGGTGCTCGGCCCGCAGGCGCTCGGCGCCGAGGCCGGCGCGGTCGGCGGCCCCGGGCGCCAGGTTCTGGATGAACACGTCGGCGGTGGCGAGCAGGCGGCGCAGCACCGCCATGCCGCGGGGGTCCTTGAAGTCGAGCGTCAGGGACTCCTTGCTGCGGTTGGTCCACACGAAGTGGGAGCTCATGCCGTTCACCCGCGAGTCGTAGCCGCGTGCGAAGTCGCCCGCTCCCGGCCGCTCGACCTTGATGACGCGCGCGCCGAGGTCGGCCAGTTGGCGGCTGGCGTAGGGAGCGGCGATGGCCTGCTCCAAGGACACGACGGTCACTCCGCGAAGCGGCTGCATGGTCCCTCCTCCGTGTGGTGGGCGGTGGACGCGGTCTGCGGGGGTGGGCGAAAGGGCCTGCGTCGGCCGTTCAGACGACGAGGCCGATCGCGCACACGATGACCAGGGAGACCACCGACGCCAGGGCGGTCACGAAGGTCAGCGCCTTGAGCGTGCCCCGGGTGGTGACACCCAGCAGCGACTGGAACATCCAGAAGAAGTTGCTGTTGACCTGCAGCGCGAACAGGGCGCCGGAGCCGATGGCCAGTCCCAGCACCTGCGGGGGAAGGTCCAGGCTGCCCATGATCGGGGCCAGGATCCCCGCCGCGGTGATGGCGGCGACCGAGATCGATCCGATGGCGAGGTGCAGGACGGCGGCGATCGCCCAGGCCAGGAGCACGGCGACGAGTGCCGGAGTGCCCGACTCGGCGGAGAAGAGGCCGGCGAGGACGCCCTCCAGGCCCGTCTCGCCGATCACGGCGCCCAGCGAGCCGCCGACACCCGTGACGAGCAGGATCTGACCGGTGGTGTTCAGGCCGTCCTGCAGCGCGGAGTTGGTGCGCTCGCCGCCGAGGGTCAGCCGCGCGAGCAGGTAGGCGCCGAGCAGCCCGATGAAGAGGGCGAAGGCGGGGTCGCCGAAGAAGGAGATCGCGGGCGAGGCCATGCCGGCGGCTTCGGCGACGGCGCCGGCGGCGATCATGACCAGCGGCACCAGGATGGGCAGCAGGGAGACCGGCAGGGGAGGGGTGCGCGGCGACTCGGCCGGGGCCTCCGCGGCGTCGTCCTCGTCTCCGGCGCTCCCGCCACCGCCGCCGCCTCCGCTCGCGCCGGCGACCGCGGCCGCCTCGCGCTCGTCGGCCGCCGCAGCGGCGACCTCGTCCTTCTCGGTGCTCCAGAAGCCCAGCCGCAGCAGCCGCCCGTAGAGGAACGTGGTGATGACGGCGGTGGGCAGGCCGACGCCCAGCCCGTACAGCAGCATGGTGCCCAGCGGCAGGTTCAGCAGGCCCGCGATCGACACGGTGCCCAGTCCGGGCACCACGAAGACGTAGCCGACCAGGATGCCCGCGGTCAGCGCGCCGCCCATCATCGCGATGCCGTGGCGGCCCAGGCGGGGGGCGGCGGAGCGCGCCAGCGGCGCGGCGAGTACCAGTTGCACGTCGACGTAGATCGACGGGAAGACCGTGCTCAGTACGGCGCTGAGCGCGTAGGGCAGGCGTGTGGGGCCCAGCGCCCGCAGCAGCAGCTCCACGAGCTTCTGCAGTGCGCCCATGGAGAACAGCAGCGACCCCAGCAGAACGCCGAAGCCGATCAGCAGCCCGACCTCGGTCATGATGTCGCCGAAGCCTCCGGCGACGGTGGTCATCGTGTCCTCGAAGCCGAGGCCGGCGGCCAGCCCCAGGTAGATCGAACCGATGACCAGCGCGATCACCGGTTCGACGCCTGCCGCGAGAATCAGCAGCACCACCCCGAGGATCGCAATCGCGGTGTGCAGCACGATCAAGGTGTCAGTCATCGACTCGTTTCCGTTTCGGTCCCTGGAGAGGGGGTTCCAGAATCCGGTCGCGAACGCACCCGGCGGTCCCGCGCGGGGCGCGGGACCGCCGGATATACGCGGCTCCCGCTCCGGCTCCGACGGGGGCGGCGGGGGTCGACCGCAGACAGTCGGAGCCGGCGGGCGCGCAGGCGGGCGCGCAACACCGCACCCCCGCCCTGTGGGCCGCGACACAGACCCGGCCATGCAACACGAGCTGGGCGAATTGCGGTAGACGTCGGATTGCGAGGCCCGCATAAGCCGTGCTTATACCTCGCCGACGGGGCGCGCCCCTTCTTGCAGGTGGCCTCGGTGCAGCCGGTGCCCGCAGGGGAGCGGAGCCGGATGGCCGGCCGTGCTCGCGGCCATGGGCTCCTGGCCGAGGCCGCCCGGGCGGTCGGCGCCGACCGGGCGGCGCCGACCGCCCGACGCGGCCACTCCGGGAGGTTCGCCGCGGTGGGCCATGGCGCGGAAGCGGATCCGGGAGAGCCCGAACCGGCCCAGGCGGCCTCGGGGGCGCCGTCCACCGCGTCCCGGGTGCGGGTGCGGGTGCGGGTTGCGCCGGCGTCGCGGGCGGGTCCCTTCGCGCCGTTCAACGGCGCGCGCAACGGGCGGGCAAGCCGCTGACCGCGCCGATCGGCCCTCCGGTCGGCCGGGGGCAGCGCCGGCGGCCGGAAGCGGTCGCCGCGAGGGGGCCCGGGATGGGCCCGGCGGTTGCCGCCTGCTCATAGGATGAGGGCCCGAATACGCCGTGTGGCGGATATTTCGGACCCCGACCCCCGCCCCCCGACATCGGGGCACGCCCGCCTCACGCGCCTGCCACCCCCGGGAAGGACCGATGAACGCCGACACCCCCTCGCCAGAACCCGAGCACGGCTCGGCCCCCACCTCCATCGACACCTCAGTCCCGCACTCCGCCCGGGTCTGGAACTACTGGCTGGGCGGCAAGGACAACTACGCCGCCGACCGCGAGGCCGGCGACCAGTTCCTCCAGCGCTTCCCCCAGGTGCCCGCCTTCGCCCGCCAGGGCCGCGGCTTCCTCATGCGCGCGGTCACCTACCTCGCCCGCGAGGCCGGCATCCGCCAGTTCCTCGACCTGGGGACGGGTATGCCCACCGCCAACAACACACACGAGGTCGCCCAGGCCCACGCGCCCGAGTCGACCGTCGTCTACGTCGACAACGACCCGCTGGTGCTGGCACACGCCAACGCCCTGCTCGTCGGGACGACCGAGGGCACGACCGACTACATCCACGCCGACATCCGCGACCCCGAATCCATCGTCGCCGCGGTCCGCGGGCGCCTCGACTTCGACCGGCCGATCGCCCTGGTGCTGATGGGCGTCCTGGGCCACATCGACGCCGACGAGGTGCCGCGGATCATCCGCACCCTCGTCGAGGCCCTGCCCAGCGGCAGCTACCTCGCGCTGTGGGACGGCACCGACACCGACCCGGGTGTGCTGGCCGCGCTGGAGGAGTACAACGCCAACGCGCCGCTGCCCTACCGGCACCGCAGCCCGGAGTGGATCGCGTCGCTCTTCGACGGCCTGGAGATCGTGGAGCCGGGCCTGGTGCCCTGCCCGCGGTGGCGCCCCGACCCCACGGAGGTGGGGACCGACTCCGACGCGCCGTCCCTGGCCGGGGTCGGCCGCAAGCCCTGACGCGCCGGGCGCGCGGCCGGAGCGGGGCGCGGCGGCCCCCGCCCTTCGTCCGTGCGCGCCGGCCCGCTCCGCGCCGCCTACCGCCGGCTCCTCACCGGTGATCGCGGTGCATGTCCGCGGTGTGCAGGGCGCTGTGCGCCCGCCAGCGGGCCACCTCGCGGCGCAGCCGCCGCTTGGCCGCCGCCGGCTCCGCGGAGGGCGAGTCCCACAGGTCGACCGCCTCGCCGGGGTCGACGGCGAGGTCGAAGAGCTGCCCCTCCTCGGAGTCGACGAACTCCACGAGCTTCCAGCGTGCGTCGCGCACCATCGTCATCAGCTCGGTGCCCTTGAGGATGTGGTCCCGCGCGTGCTCGGAGAAGACGAGTTCGCGCCCGGACCACTCCTCTCCCCGCAGCGCCGGGAGCAGCGACCGCGCCTCCATCCACGCGGGCGGGGCGATCCCGGCCAGCTCCAGGACCGTGGGTCCCAGGTCCATCATCGAGGTGAGGCCGTCGACCCGCCGGCCGGCCTGCACCCGGCCCGGCCCCCACACGACCGCGGGCACCCGCACGCTGCCCTCGTACATGGTCCACTTCTGGCTGTGGCCGTGGTCGCCGAGGCAGTCGCCGTGGTCGGAGGTGAAGACGATGACGGTGTCCTCCAGTACCCCGCGCCGTTCGAGCGCGTCGAGGAGCAGGCCGAGCTGCTCGTCGATCATGGTCACGTTCGCGTGGTAGTGCCGCCGCTGGCGGAGCGACTGCTCGGCCGTGGGCTCGGGCAGATGCACGACCGCGTCGTGGTCGACCTCCTGGTGCTCGCGCCGGAGGCGCCCGAGCGCCTCCGGCTGGGCGGCGAGGTCCTCGTCGCTTCGCAGGGGGCGCGGCATGTCGCGGTCGCGGTAGGCGTCGAGGTGGCGCGGCACCGGGTCGTAGGGCGGGTGCGGTCCGGGGAACCCGATTTGCAGGAAGAACGGCTCGTCGCCGGGGTAGGTGTCCAGCCACCACACGGCGTTGCCGCCGACGAAGACGTCGGGGTGCATGTCCTCGTCGAGCTCCCATTCGAAGGCGCCCAGGCGCTCGCGGTAGTCGGCCCGTTCGCGGTAGGTGGTGCGGGTCGGCTTGGTCTCGCCGCGGATCCAGAAGGCCTTGTCGAGCTGGTCGTGGAAGAACGGAACGCTGGGGTGGTCGCGGTCCTTGTTCTCCACGACGGTGCGCTCGTGGAAGCCCAGCGGTGTCTCCCAGGGGTGGGTGTGCATCTTGCCGACGTTGACGCAGCGGTAGCCCGAGTCGGCGACGGTCTCCACCCACGAGTGCCGCCAATGCTCCTCGTTGCGCAGGACGCCCAGCGAGTGCGGGTAGACGCCGGTGAACAGGCTCGCCCGCGAGGGCGAGCAGGAGGGCGCGGTGACATAGGTGGCGGTGAACGCCGTCCCCTCCCGTACCAGGCGGTCGAGGTTGGGGGTGTCGACGTGGCCGTGGCCGAGCGCGGCGACGGTGTCGAACCGCTGCTGGTCGGTGATCACGAAGACGATGTTGGGACGGGTCTCGTCGCTGCTCATGCGTTTCCGGGCCTTTCGGTTGCGCGTGGGCGGCCGCCGCGGCGGCCGTGCGTGCGGTGCGGGTGCGGGGTCATCGGGCGGCGGTGGCGACCAGTCCGCTGCGGTGGGTCTCGGCCGCGAGGCCGACGCAGACGAGGCTCAGCAGGCACATCGCGCCCATGTAGACCGCGACGGGCCAGTAGGACTGGCCGAACGCCGCCGCCAGCGCGGTCGCGATCGCGGGCGTGGGGGCTCCGCCGATGAGCGCGGAGGACTGGTAGACCACGCCGAGCCCGGTGTAGCGCGTGCGGGTGCCGAACATCTCGGCGAACAGCGTGCCCTGGATGGCGAACATGCAGCCGGTGCCCACGGCCAGCGCGACGACGATGGTGGCCCAGACGATCAGCGTGTTGCCGGTCGCCAGCAGCGGGAAGTAGGCGACCGCGGTGACCAGGCAGACGGCGATGCCGAACATGTAGACCGGTCGCCGGCCGATCCGGTCTGATATGTGGCCGATGACGGGGATCGTGGCGATCTCCACCGCCGCGGCGATGGTGAAGCCGTTCAGCATCATCGCCCCGCTCAGGCCGAGATGGGTGGTCGCGTAGGCGATGCCGAACACGTTGATTACGTTGAAGGTCACCGCGTCGGCCATCCGGGCGCCGACCGCCAGCAGCGTGTTCTTCGGGTGCTCGCGCAGCAGCGACAGCACCGGCAGGGGGCGGGGGCGGTCGGCCTCGCCGCGGAAGACCTCGGTCTCGGACAGGTTCCGGCGGATGTAGTAGGCGACGGCGAGGAACAGGCCGCCGAGCAGGAACGGAACCCGCCAGCCCCAGCTGTGCAGGTCGGGCTCGGGTAGCAGCTGCACCAGCGAGAAGACGCCGGTGGCCACCAGCAGACCGCACGGGGTGCCCATCTGGTGGACGCTGCCCATGACGCCGCGCCGGCCGGTGGGCGCGTTCTCCAGCGCGACGAGTGCGCCGCCGCCGAACTCGCCGCCGATGCCGAGGCCCTGCAGGAGGCGCAGGACCATCAGCAGCAGCGGCGCGGCAGTGCCGATGGCGGCGTGCGTGGGGAGCAGGCCGATCACGAACGTGCAGCCGCCCATCAGCAGGATCGTGATCAGCAGCATGCGGCGCCGGCCGATCCGGTCGCCGAAGTGGCCGAACAGCACGGCGCCGATCGGGCGCATCACGAACCCGGCGGCGAACACGCCGAAGGACTCCAGGATGCCGGCCGTCTCGGAGGAGTCGGGGAAGAAGAGCTGCGGGAAGACCAGCGACGCGGCGATGCCGAACAGGTAGAAGTCGTACCACTCCAGGAACGAGCCCGAAGCGGAGGCGACGAGGGCGCGGACGGTGGTGTTCGCCTTGGCGGGGGGTTTGGTCTGACTCATGTACAACACTCCTAGGCTCAAATGAGCGGATTTGTGCGCTCACATGAGATATGATGTAGAGCACATGCTCATGGACGCCGTCGGCCGTGTCAAGATTTGGCGGAGGGAACACGTGCGACGGAGTGAGGGAGTGAAAGCCGTGGCGACCGGGGGCAGCGACCTCTCCGAGACCGAGTCGAGGGCGCTGGAATCCGGCGACGACGTCGCGGTCCAGATCGCCATCGCCCGCCGCTACTACCACCGCGACGAGTCCAAGGTGGCCATCGCGAAGGCGTTCGGGCTCAGCCGCTTCCAGGTCGCGCGCCTGCTGCAGGACGCCCGCCGCGACGGGCTCGTGCGGATCGAGATCGGCGCGCCCGGAAGCCGCGACCGCGAGCTGGCCGCGGCCCTGCAGGAGCGCCTGGGGCTGGCCAAGGCCGTGGTGGTCGCCTCGGCGCCGTCCTCGCCGCACATGGCCGTGGAGTACGTCGGCCGCGCCCTGGCCGAGGAGGTGGCCGCGGCGGTGAAGGCCGGAGACGCGCTGGGGGTCGCCTGGAGCAGCACCACCGTCGCCATGGCCGACGCCTTGGCGCAGCTGCGGCCGTGCTCGGTGGTCCAGCTCGCCGGCGCCATCTACCCGCCGGCGGGGGTGCCGGGCTCGGTCGAGATCACCCGCCGGCTGGCGCAGGTGGCCCGCGGCGACGCCCACACCATCTACGCGCCGCTGGTCGTCGCCGACGCCGAGACGGCCGGCGGTCTGCTCCGCCAGCCCGAGATCGACGACGTGCTCAAGCGGGCGCGATCGCTGGACCTCGCCGTGATGTCGGTGGGCGCCTGGCACCCCTCGGCGTCGGCCGTCTACGACCTGCTCTCACCGCAGGAGCAGGAGGAGATCGCGGCAGCCGGGGCCTGCGGCGAGATCTCCGGGCGCCTTTTCGACACCGCGGGCCGCATCGTCGCCGCCTCGCTGAGCGAGCGGGTCATCGGTGTCACGGCCGAGGAGCTGCAGGCCGTGCCGCACCGCATCGTCTCCAGCCACGGCGCCTTCCGCGCAGAGGCCACCCGCGCCGCGGTCCGGGCCGGGCTCGTGCACACGCTGGTCGTCGACAGCGAGCTCGCGGCGGCCCTGCTCGAAACCGCCTGAGGGAGGCCGCCCCGGCGCCGGCCGGGACCACCGGCCGGCGGACGCGGGGCGGGGGCTCAGTGTGCGGCGCTGAGGTTGCCGGAGAGGTCCTTGTGCAGTTCCTCGCTGGGGATGTTCAGCCCGGTGATCTCGGCGGTGATGCCGTGCTTGGCGAACTTGTCGACAGCGTGGTCCAGGGCCGCCACCGCCGAGGAGTCCCACATGTGCGCGCGGGACAGGTCGACGACGACCCGGTCCACCCCCTCCTCGGTGTAGTCGAACTCGGCGGTCAGCTCGTTGCTGGAGGCGAAGAAGAGGTCGCCGCGCACGGAGTAGACCCGCACCCCGCCCTCGGGGTCGAGCACGCTGGTCACCCCGGAGAGGTGGGCCACGCCGCGGGCGAACAGCGCCGTGGAGGCCAGTACGCCCACGATCACGCCGATGGCGAGGTTGTGCGTGGCCACCACCACCGCGACGGTGACCACCATGATCGCGGTCTCGGTCCAGGGCATGCGCCGCAGGGTGGCGGGGGCGATGCTGTGCCAGTCCATGGTGGCGATCGACACGAAGATCATCACGGCGACCAGGGCCGCCATGGGGATGACGGCGACGACGTCGCCCAGCGCCACCACCAGGACGAGCAGGAAGGCTCCGGCCAGGAACGTGGACAACCGGGTGCGGGCGCCCGAGCGCACGTTGATCATGGTCTGGCCGATCATCGCGCAGGAGGCCATACCGCCGAAGAAGCCGGTGATGATGTTGGCCCAGCCCTGGCCGCGGGCCTCGCGGCCCTTGGCCGAGCGGGTCTCGGTGATGTCGTCGACCAGCTTGGCGGTCATCAGCGACTCCATCAGCCCCACCAGCGCCAGCGTCGCGGAGTAGGGCGCGATGACCTTCAGCGTCTCCCAGGTGAGCGGGACATCGGGCAGCAGCGGCACCGGCATGCTCTCGGGCAGCTTCCCCATGTCGCCGACCGTGGGCACCGCGAGGCCGGAGGCCACGGTCACGCCGGTGAGCACGATGATGGCCACCAGCGGCGCCGGCACCGCCGTGGTCAGCCGCGGCAGCACGAAGATGATCGCCAGCCCGGCCGCGATGAGCGCGTAGACCGGCCAGCCCTCGCCCGCGAAGTGCGGCACCTGAGCCAGGAAGATGAGGATGGCCAGGGCGTTGACGAACCCGGTCATGACGCTGGGCGGCACGAACCGCATCAGTTTGGCCACGCCCGCCAGGCCCAGGACCACCTGGAAGAGCCCGGCCAGGATGGTGGCGGCCAGGAGGTGGTCGACGCCGTGCTCGCGTGCCAGCGGCGCCACGACCAGCGCCATGGCCCCGGTGGCCGCCGAGATCATGGCCGGGCGCCCGCCGAGGAAGGCGATGGAGACCGCCATGGTGAAGGACGCGAACAGCCCGATGCGGGGGTCGACGCCGGCGATGATCGAGAAGGAGATCGCCTCGGGGATCAGGGCCAGGGCGACGACGAGGCCGGCCAGGACCTCGGTGCGCAGTCGCGAGACGGACAGGGACGGGAGCGGAAGGCGCGGGCGGGGTCGGGTCTGCTGGGCGGTCATGAAGCCAATCTCGTCGTGGGTCGCGTCCGCGGCGCGGCCGGCCGCGGGCGCTGTGCCTGCGGCCCGGACACGCCGCGGCGCGCGGCGGGCGGATACCTGGGATGGGAACGCGGCGCCTCGGTGCCTTCGCGCGGCCGTACGGGCGCGCGAGACGACCGCGGGAGCGGCGCCGTCGCCGCGGTCCGCGGTCCAGGGTGTCGAGGCGAAGAGGGGCGCGAGCCGCGGAGGGCTCGGCGCGCCACAAGCCTACAGTTACGTGAGTGTCATGATCACTCGCCGCGTACGAGAGCCTGCCCACATCCCCGCCGGTCGGCTGGCGCGCCGGAGGCCGCCGCCGGCGGTCGGCGCGGGGAAACGGGGGAGCGGGGGCCGAGTGAGCGGGGCGGTGGCCGGACGGCTGGATCGTCGATGGGAGTTGTCGGGCGCCCGGGGCCGAGGGACACAAGCGATCAGGGACCGCTTGACCGGGGGCGCCGATCAGGCGGTTGTGCGGGATCGCCGCGTTGAGCGCGCAGATGCGCCGGCACACCCGCGCCCACAGGCCCGCAGTGGTGCGGGCGGCGTGGCGTTGCAGCCCGAGCCGGCTCTTCGGCGTCCGGATGACGGCCTCGATGCGCCGGCGCAGCCGGGGCGTCCAGGTTCGCGTTCAGAGCTCGAGCATGGGCGCCCTTCGCCACGTCCGCAGCCGGTTCGGCAAGCCTCCGCCAACGATCTAGTAGTCGAGTTCGACGGTGTCGCGGGTGTCGGGGTCCGCCGGGTCGGCGCCGGCGGCCACCTCCTGCTGGTAGCGCCGCAGGCCCACCCCGTCCAGCCGCGTGCCGTCCAGGCCCGACTTCCAGTAGGCGGCGGAGTGCAGGTCGGTGCGCCCGACACCGAGCTCACCGAGGAGGAGGCGCCGCACCTCGCGCATGACCCCCGCTTCGGCGGCGAGCCAGGCCTGGACGCGCCCGCCGGTCCGCCCGCCGTCGCGTACGGCCCGCTCCAGCGGCGATCCGGAGCCGGTGGGCGAGCCGCCCGCCACCCAGTGCACGGTGACGTTCGCGCGCGGCCGCAGCAGGTCCCGGTCGGAGGCGTGTCCGGCCGCGAGGTAGACCGAGGCCGGTACCCGCGGCGGCAGCGACTCGGTGATCGCCGCGATCGCGGGCAGGGCGCTCGCGTCGCCGATCAGCAGGTGGTGGTCGACGCCGGTGCCGGCGTGGAACTCGCGGCGCATCCCGGCCAGGCCGATCGTGTCGCCGACGGCGGCGCTGTCCAGCCACCGCCGGGTGAACCCGTCGTGGCGCAGGACGTCGAAGGTGATCCGCCGGCTGCCGGGGTCGAAGCGGCGGACGGTGAACGCGCGGAACACCGGCGGCCGGGCGTCCGGCGGCCAGTACGGCAGCCCGTCCCCGCCCCGCTCCGGGAACTCCACGCCGCCGCGGCCCTCCGGAGGGAGCAGGAGCTTGAAGGCGTCGGCCGGCAGCGCGTCGCGGTAGCCGGCCAGCTCGTCGCCGACGACCGCGACCCGGGTGAAGCCGTCGGAGACCGCGGCGACCGACTCGACCCGCACCCGGCAGTTGAACGGTTGTCCCTGCTTGCTGAGCCGCCGGATCTCCTCCCGCACCGAGGTCATGACACGCCCTCCAAGTCGCTTAGGTTAGATTAACCTAAATGAACCCCAATGCGGTCTTCAAGGGAGTGTCGGACGCGGGCGGGGGCGGCGCCGGTGGGGTGTGCGGACTGAACGGCCCAGGCCACGGCGGGGGGTCGGCGGTTTACAGGGCGATCGGCTGAGGTTAGCCTCACCTCATGAAAATCGTCCCCCGTAGCCTCGTCCGCCCGATCGCGCTCGCGGCCGCCCTCGTGCTCGGTGCCGCCGCGTGCGGCGCCCCTGACTCCGAGCCCTCCGCCGACGGGCCCTCCCTGCCCGAACCGGTCGAGGTGGAGCACCGGTTCGACACCACCACCGTCGAAGCGGTGCCCAAGCGCGTCGTCACCCTCGACCTGCAGTGGACCGACGTCATGCTCTCCATGGGCGTCGAACCGGTCGGTTATCCGGCCGACACGGCGATGCCCGAATCGGGCGTCCCCTGGCAGGATTTCTCCGGGGACGCCGAGTCGCTGTCGGTCGCGGACGGGCTTCCGATCGAGCGGATCGCCGCGCTCGAACCGGACCTGATCGTCGGCACTTACACGATCCCCGACCGCAAGAGCTACCGGCTGCTCTCGCGCATCGCCCCCACGATCGCCTCACTCGACGAGCGCCAGGTCATGCCCTGGGCGGACCTGGTCGGCATCGCCGGCAAGGTCCTCGACGAGCCCGCGGCGGCCGACGAGGTCGTCGCGTCGGTCCAGGACGAGGTCGAGGCGGCCGCGGCGGACATGCCGCAGCTGAAGGGCCGGACGTTCGCACTCGCCCAGTACGTCGTCGGCGACAAGCTGTACATCGTCGCCGACGAGCAGGACGGGTCGAGCACGTTCTTCCACGACCTGGGCATGCGGATGTACCCGCAGGTCAAGCGCAGGGGAGAGGAGACCGGCGACGCGCGGATCGGCGTGAGCACCGAGCGCTCCGACCTGCTGCGCGCCGACTTCGTGGCCTTCCTCGTCAACGGCGGCGACGAGGGCGAACTGGGCGACATCCCCGGGTTCGACGAGCTTCCCGGTACGGTCGCCGTCCTGGACTACCCCACGATCGTCGCGCTCAACACCCCGACGCCGCTGTCGATCCCGCACGCGTTGGAGGCACTGCGCCCGCACCTGGCGGACGTGGCGGGCGGGGCGGACGCGTAGCCGGACCGGGGCGGCGTCCGCGGGCCGCCCCGCCCCGGCCCGCCCCGGTCCGGACCGCTCCGAACGCGTCAGCCGATGAAGGCCTCCGGTCCGAACCGGCCCCACGCCACGAAGGCCGCCAGGGCGAGGTAGGCCAGGTTCACCAGGATCTGCCCGTTCTCGCCGCGGCGCGCGTGCACGACGATCGCGCCGAGCATGACCAGCACGAGGCCGACGGCGGCCAGCGGTACCAGGACCGGCATGACGCCGAGTGCGGCGGGCAGGATCAGACCCGCCGCCGCGAGGAGCTCCAGAGCGCCGATCGCCTTGATGGCGCGGGGGCTCCAGTCCTCGGCCCACCGGCCGGTCTTGATCGCGGTGATCTTCTCCTTGGGAACGACGATCTTGCCCGCACCGCCGGCCCCGAAGGCGAGGGCCAGCAGTCCGGCGACGATCCACAGCGCGAAATCCATCAGGTCTCCTGGACAGGGGATGGGGCGTATCCGTTCGCGCATAGGACGCCCGCGACCCGATACTTGTGACACCGCCCCGATGCGGTGTCACAGAACCGCGGGGGCCGGCGTCTCGTGGGCGGACACGCTCACGAGAAGCGACAGGAGCACGGCATGAACCGCTCAGGCCCGGACCGCGGGACGGACAGGGACGACGGCGCGGACCCCGCGACGGCGGCGTTCGTGGCCCACCGCAACCTGCTCTTCACCGTCGCCTACGAAATGCTCGGCTCGGCCGCCGACGCCGAGGACGTCCTCCAGGAGACCTGGCTGCGGTGGGTCGGCGTCGACCTCGCCGAAGTGCGCGACCGGCGCGCGTACCTGGTGAGAATCACCACCCGGCAGGCGCTCACCCGGCTGCGCACCCTCGGCAGGCGCAGGGAGACCTACGTCGGCCCCTGGCTGCCCGAACCGCTGCTGACCGCGCCCGACGTGGCCGAGGACGTCGAGTTGGCCGAGAGCATATCGACGGCGATGCTGCTGGTGCTGGAGACGCTGACGCCGACCGAGCGGGCGGTGTTCGTGCTGCGCGAGGTGTTCGACTTCGGCTACGGCGAGATCGCGCAGGCCCTTGGAAAGAGCGGGCCCGCGGTACGCCAGATCGCCCACCGGGCCCGTTCCCACGTCGCCGCGCGCCGCCCCCGCGGCGCCGCATCGCCGGAGGAGACGCGAACCGTGACCGCGGCCTTCCAGCGCGCCGTCGAGACCGGCGACCTCCAGGGGCTGGTCGACCTGCTCGCGCCGGACGTCGTCGCCCTGGCCGACGGCGGCGGGGTCAAGCAGGCGCTGCCGCGGCCGATCACGGGAGCCGACCAGGTCGCCCGCGTGCTGAAGGTCGGCCTGGACCGGGTCGGCGCCGCGTTGACGGTCGCCCCCGTCCACGTCAACGGCCGGCCGGCCCTCGCGCTCCTGCTGGACGGCAGGATCGACAGCGTCATGAGCCTGCGGGTCGAGGACAACCGGATCACCGCGATCTACACCGTCCGCAATCCGGAGAAGCTGTCCCGCATCGAGCGGGAGACCGCGGTGAGCCGCTGAGGAAGGGGCGCGCCGCCGGGCCGGAGCGCCCAAGGCGCCCGAGCCCGCCGGGAGCCGGGAGGCCGCCGCCGGCCGGCTCAGCCGCTGAGTGCGCCGCTCACCAGCGCGTGGAGCCGCTCCGCGACCCGGTCGAGGGGCAGTGTGCTGCGCTTCGCGCGGCACATGACCACGGCGCCCTCCACGGCGGCGACGACGAGCGCCGCGGTCTGGTCGCTCTGCTCGGGCGGGGCGCCGTGCTCGCGCAGCGAGGCGGACAGCAGTTCCTCCCACGAGTCGAAGGCCTCGGCGGCGGCCGCCAGGGGAGCGGGCGCCTCATTGGACGGGGGCTCCTCGACGGAGACGGCGAGTACCGGGCAGCCGGCGCGGAAGCCGGATTCGAGGAGGACCGTGCGCCACAGCGCGAGGAACGCCTCCAGACCGGCGACCGGGCCCGCGCGCAGTTCCCAGCCCAGCCGGCGGGCCACCCGCTCCCCGGCGTAGCGCACGGCTTCGGCGGCCAGTTGCTCCTTGCCGTCCGGGAAGTAGTGGTAGGTCGAGCCGAGCGGCGCCTCGGCGTGCTTGGCCGTCTCGCGGATGCTCGTGGCGTTGAGCCCGCGCCGGCTGATCATGTCGGCCGCGCCGGCCACGATCCGCCTGCGCGCCTGCGGGCCGCTCCCGCTCATCTGTGCGCCTCCTCGGTGTCTGCAACGCTCGTCATGGTCGAGCGTTGACGCTGCTCATGTCGACTGCCCCAGCGAATGTGAGGAGCGGACACGCCGATGGTCCGACTGACCGCTGCGGAAGCTCCCTTTCCGGACCGGGGGTGGTCGCGTCCGCGGCGCAGCAGCGGCCGGCGGCTCTCCCGGCGCGGCGGCCCCGAGCGGCGCGGCGCGCCGGTGCGGCGGAACAGCGGTTCCCGCACGGTGTCGGCGTCGTGCGCGGGCCCGTCGTGGGCGGATGCGCGGGCGTCGGTGCGGTGTCGGCGGGGCATGGGGGGGCTTCCGGACGGCGAGGCAGTGATTATGACGACTGTTATAAACCTACCGCCCCGGGCACCCGGATGCGGCTCCGGGCGGACCGCACCGGTCAGGGGTCGTCGGCCAGCAGCGGCACGGAGCGCACCGACCTCCCCTCGGCGTCCAGGATGCGGCCGAGCAGCTTGACCGGCCGCAGGACGATCGACCTGTCCTCGATCCGCAGCGCGGGCAGCACCCGCCGCATCCGCCGTTCGAGGTCGTGGGCCTCCGCGGCCGAGTGCAGCCACGCGTCGACTACGACGTTGTAGGGGCCGGCGACGAGGCTGCAGGCCCGGACCCCCGGCAGCGTGCGGATCCGCCCTTCGGCGTTCTCCAGTTCGTCGACGTCCAGCGAGCCGAAGTAGACGGCGGCGACCGGACGCCCGGACAGGTGCCGGGAGGCATCGCACCGCAGGATGACCAGTCCCGTCTCCTCCAGCCGCGCCAGGCGGCGCCGCACGGCGACGGGTCCCAGGCCGACCTGTTCGGCGAGCCGCTCGAAGCGCATCCGGCCGTCGGCGCTCAGCGCTCGGACGATGCGGCGGTCGGGCTCCTGCAGGGCGGCGCCCGAGTCCGGCCGGCTGCCGGCGCGGGTGTGCAGCCGGGTGCGCTGCTCCGAGTCCAGGGCGCCCTCGCGCCAGCGGCTGCCCTCCAGGGCCGACCGCGTCATGAGGTGGCTGCGCATGTCCGTCAGGCCCGGGACCCGTCCCACCCGGTCGAGCAGGTAGTCCGACAGCGCGCCGAGGTCGGGGGCCTGCGCCAGCACGAGCACGTCGCGCGCGCCGGCCGTCAGCTTGACGGTGGCCGCCTCGACGTCGCCGGCCAGGACGCCGGCCACCTCGCCCGACCGCCCCGGCGCGCAGCTGATCTCCACCAGGGCGCAGGTCGGCGTCGCACCGCCGGCCGGGTGGGCGGTGACCCACGCCGCCCCTGCGGACTGCATCCGCGACCAGCGCCGGCCGACAGTCGCCGGGTCGATCCCCAGCACCGGCGCCAGCTCCCGCCAGCTCGCGCGCGGAGCCGACCGCACGGCGTCCACCACGGCGACGTCGAGTTCGTCGAAGTCCGGTTCTCCCATGTTCGGCGACAGCACCTTTCATGCACAGACAGCGCGATTTCGACGAGAACATGCAACTTCGGCGTTCTCATGCGAGATCACCGTAGCGTCACGACGGTCAGAACGAGATCGCTGCGGAACAGGACCTGTCATGGAGATCGACAGCAGTGCGGCGCTGCGCGTGCACAACGTCCGGCTCGTCGACGGACTCGGTTCGGCGGTCGTGGCCGACGCCGTGCTCGACGCCGGCGCCGACGGCCGGATCGCCTACGCCGGCCCCGCGAGCGGGGCGCCCGCCCCCTCCCCGGACGTCCGCTCCGTCGACGGCCGGGGAGGGACCCTGCTGCCCGGGTTCTTCGACTGCCACGTGCACCTGGGCATGCCCTCGGACCGGTCGATCGTGGACGAGGCGCTCATGACGAGCCCCGCCCTGCGCACGCTGCAGACGGCCGAGCGGCTGCGCCGCACCCTGGACGCCGGGATCACGTCGGCGCGCGATCTGGGCGCGCTTCCCGCCGGGTTCCGCGACGCGGTCGGCAGCGGACTCGTCGCCGGCCCGCGCCTGCAGACGTCCGTGGGCATCATCAGCCACACCGGCGGACACGCCGACACCACCCTGCCCGGCGGGGTCGACCTCGGCTTCGACTTCTGCGCACTGGCCGACGACGCGGACGAGGTGCGCCTGGCCGCGCGCCGGCTGCTGCGCGCCGGCGCCGACCTGGTCAAGATCTGCACCAGCGGCGGCATGAGCAGCGCGGGCGACGACCCCGACGACGAGGACCTGCTCGAGGAGGAGGTCGCCGCGGCCGTGGACGAGGCGCGCCGGCACCGCGGGCGCGCGGTCGCCGCACACGCCCAGGGCGGGGCGGGCGTCCTCGCCGCGATCCGCGGCGGCGCCGCCTCCGTCGAGCACGGCTTCGGCATCGACGAGCAGGGCTGCGACCTGCTCGGCGAGCGCGGGGCGGTCCTCGTGCCGACCCTGGCCACCGTCTTCGAGCCGCTGGACGCGGCCACGGGCCCGCCGTGGCGCTACGAGAAGAAGATGCGGTGGAACGAGCGCACCAAGGAGAACATCGCCGCGGCGATCGGGCGGAAGGTGACCGTCGCCATGGGCACCGACGCCGGGATCTCCGCCCACGGCAGGAACCTCGCCGAGCTGGCCCACCTGGTGGAGCTGGGCATGGCCCCGATGGAGGCGATCCGCGCCGCGACCTCCACCAGCGCGCGCCTGCTGGGGGTCGAGGACCGGCTGGGCGCCCTGCGGCCGGGCATGCTCGCCGACGTCGTCGTCTGCGCGGGCGACCCGCTGCGCGACATCGGCGTCCTGGCCGAGCCGGACAACATCGTCCTGGTCGCCCAGCAGGGAGTCGTCCGCAAGTCCGCACTTCCGCCACCCGGGACCGGCTCCACCGGCCGTGAGGGCGCACCCCCTCCGGCACCGGCCGCCGCTCCCGGCGCCGGCGATTCCCGATGACCCCCTCGCCCCCGAGCGGGCGCCCGGCCGCGCCCTCCCGGGCCGGCTGCCGCTCCCGCACCCGCCGCCGTGCACCGAAAGCCGGAAGGACACCATGACCGACGCATCCGACACCGACGTCCTCATCATCGGAGCCGGGCCCACCGGCCTGACCCTGGCCTGCGACCTCGCCCGCCGCGGCGTCGACCACCGCGTCGTCGAGCGGGACCCCGAGCCAAACCGCGCCACCCGGGCCAAGACCGTCCAGCCCCGGTCCCTCGAAGTGCTCGACGACCTCGGCGCCGTCGACCACGTCCTGCGGCACGGGGTCGCCCGGCTGCCCATGCGGTTCCACGAACCCTCCGGAGCGGTCGTGGACAAGCCGTCGATCTCGGTCCGGGCCGACGACGCGTTCCGCACGCCCTACCCCGACGCGCTGTGGATCGGCCAGTTCGACGTCGAGCACGCATTGCGGCACCGGCTCGCGGAGCTCGGCACAAGCGTCGAGTTCGGCCGCGAGGCCGTCGGACTCGACCAGGACGGCGACGGTGCCACCGTCACCCTGGCAGCCCCCGACGGCGAGCGGACCGTCCGCGCCCGCTTCGTCGTGGCCGCCGACGGCGGCAGGAGCGGCACCCGCAGGCTCGTCGGCCTCCCCCTGGTCGGCAGGACCGGCGAACGGCAGCGCTGGTACCTCGGCGACGTCACCGGCCCCGACCTCGACCGCGACCGCATGCACATCTGGCCCTCCGAACACGGCATGCTGGGCCTCACCCCGCTCGGCGCCCGCCTGTGGCAGTTCCAGAGCCCCATCCTGCCCGGCCAGGAGGCGCACACCCCCTCCCTGGAGCTCTACCAGCGGCTGTTCGACGAACGCGCCGGAGCGGGAGCCGTGGCGCTGGACAACGCGAGCTGGCTGTCGGTCTACCAGGTCAACGCCCGCATGGTGGAGCGGTACCGCCAGGGCCGCGTCCTGCTCGCCGGCGACGCCGCCCACGTGCACTCCGCCGCCGGGGGCCAGGGCATGAACACCGGCATCCAGGACGCCTACAACCTCGGCTGGAAGATCACCAGCGTCCTCGACGGCGCGCGCACTGCCCTGCTGGACACCTACGGCGCCGAACGCATGCCGGTCGCCCGCACCGTGCTGGAGATGAGCGCGGACAAGATGACGCGGACCCTGGAACAAGTCGATCGGGGCAGTGCGGACGGCCTGAGCTCGGCCCTGGCCGGGATCGGTGAAGGCGGCCGGAACAGCGGACTGGGGATCCACTACCGAGCGAGCCCGCTCGTCTACCGCGAAGGCGAGCAGCCCGCCTCCGGACCGGCGCCCGGCGACCGGGCTCCCAACGCGAGAGGGCTGGAGGGCGCAGACTTCAGCGGCGACCTCTTCGACCTCCTGCGCGGGCCGCACTGGTCCCTGATCGCCTACGAGCACACCCGGCCGGTGATCTTCGACAACGCCAAACCGACCCACATGCACGTGCACCGCATCGGGCCGGGGCCGGACAGCGCCATCGTCGACGCCGAGGGCGACTTCCAGCGCGCCTACCGGCCCCGCCGCGGCGAGCTCATCCTCATCAGGACCGACGGCCACATCATCGCCCGAATCCCCGCGAGCCGGGAGGCGGCCCTCATCGAGCACCTGGCTCCGTTCCGGTCGAGCGGCAACCGAGTCCGGCCCTACTAGGCCGCGCCCGCGGCACTCCCCCAGGGGAGCCGCCGCCTGTCCGCGGCGTACCAGACACCACGAGACGCACCCAGACACCACGAAAGGGCCCCATGCACGACAGCAGCACCACCGGCACCGAACCGGCCGGCGGCGGTCGGCACACGCGCTGGAACGCGCTGCTCGCCGTCCAGGCGGCCGTGCTGGTCACGGTGAACTTCATGGCCGACACGGCCATCGGCGCGCCGCTGGTCGTCCTCTCCCGGATGCTCGACCACTTCGACACCGACCAGGCGGCCTGGCTCAACGCCAGCGCCATGCTGGCGGGGGCGATGTGGGCGCCGCTGCTCGGCAAGAGCGCCGACGTCCACGGGAAGCGGAAGGTGCTGGGGGTGACACTGCTCATCAGCTGCGCCGGCGCCCTCGCGTGCGCGGCCGCGCCCAACATCTGGGTGTTCATCGTCGGGCGCATGCTGCACGGCGCGGCCGTGGCGGCCATGTTCCTCACGGTGGCGCTCGTCCGCGACATCTGCGCCTCCCGCATCGGCATGGTCGTCGTCGGCGTCGTGACCTCCGGTTCCGCGGTCCTCAGCATCGCCGACTCCTTCTTCGTCGAGGCGCTGGCCGCGCAGTTCGGGTTCCGGAGCCTGTTCCTGCTGTCGGCGGGCCTCGCCCTGGGCACGGCGGTCTGCGTGCGCTTCCTCATCCCCGAGTCCCGGATCAGGACGCCGGGCCGGATCGACTTCTCCGGGGCCCTGCTGCTCGGCGGCGGCCTGGTGATGGCGCTCAGCTACATCAGCCTGGGATCGCAGCTCGGCTGGTTCGCCCCCGGCCCACTCGCCCTGCTCGGCGGAGGTACGGCAGCACTGGCCCGGTGGTTCCTGGTTTCGAGCCGCAAGCCCGAACCCGTGATCGACGTCAGGAACCTCGGCGGGCCCCTCGTGCTCACGCTGCTGGTGGTCGTCCTGGGGACGGGCGCATACCAGAGCATGCTGCAGCTCGTCTCCATCGTCGCCGACGTGCCGGCCGCTCTGGGGCTCGGGTACGGGCTCGCCGACCAGGGGTCGCTGGCAATGGTGCTCGCCGTGCCGGCGGTCGGGATCATGGTCGGCGGACCCGTGGCCGGAGCGCTCGCGACACGCATCGGACCCGCCCCGGCACTGGCCGCCGGCGTGGCGCTCGGAACGGTGGGGACCGTGGGGATGTTCCTCGGCGCCTCCGTGTTCGCCGCGGCGGTGTTCTTCGTCTTCTTGCTGGGTCTGGCGGCGGGCGCGCTGGTGACCTCCGGCTTCAACATGGCGGGAGCCCTGGCACCCGCCGACCGCCAGGGCGGGGTGTCCAGCCTGGTCATGGTCATGGTGGCGATCGGCTCGGTGGTGCTGAACTTCGTGGGCGCGGCGGTGCTCGAGTCCACCGACGTGGTCGTCGGCGGGTCCACGGAGAACTCGGCCGCGGGGGTGTCGGCCTACATCGCCGTCGCGCTCGGCGCGTTCGCTGCAGCCGGGGTGCTGGCCGTCGTGGTGGTGCGGCGGCGGGCCGCGGCACGCGCCGAGGACGGGGCCAGCGCGTGAGCCTCCCGCCCGCCGGCCGACGGTGCCGGCCGCCGATGAGCAGGGGCGGAAAACGCCGCGGGTACGGGTGCGAATAGCGGAGTCGGCGGAACAGATTATGCCGAAGAATCGGAATCGTCCCGATTCGGCGCAACCATTGTCCAACTAGTGCCCAACCTCGGACTCCTAGCGTTTTCTCTGCCGGATCAAGTCGAACACCTCGAAGGGAAGGTGTCATCTTGCTTGGCAGAAAAACACGGGTTCTCGGTGCGGCGGGATTCATGGTGGCGGCCGGCGTGGTTTCGGCGCCGAGCGCGTTCGCCTCCACCCCGGATACAGCGCCCGTCTCGCCGATGACGGCGGCGCCCGGAGAGGTGCGCATGTGGGAGGACCCCGACTTCACCGGGTCGCTGTACGTCCAGACCACGCGCGGTCAGTGTCCGCCCGAGGGGTGCGACATCGACGGGTGGGACGGCGACAACGAGATTTCGTCCGTTATCAACGAGACCGGTTGCACCATCCGCCTCTGGGACCTGGACGGGTTCGCCGGCGGATATGTGGACCTCGGCCCCGGCCGCTGGGGCAATCTGGAGCGGCAGGGCTTCGACAACAAGGCGGAGAGCTACACGTACTACTGCTGAGGTGAATGTGCGGTGCGGGACGGGTGATATGCCGTCACCCGTCCCGTCCGCCCGTTCCGGCTCGGGGCGCGCCGGCTGCAGCTCACCAGCGCAGCAGGACCAGGTCGGCGGAGAACCCGGGCCCGAGGGCCATCAGCAGGCCGGGCTCGCCCTCGGGCGGGCGGCGGTCGGCGATCGTCTCCTCCAGCACGTCGAGCACCGACACCGACGACAGGTTGCCCAGCCGCCTGAGCGAGCGCCAGGTGAGGTCCAGCTCGCCGTGGTGGAGGCCGAGAACGTCGCTGATCCTCTCGATGACCTTGGGGCCGCCGGGGTGGCACACCCACGAGGACACCTCCTTCGGCGAGAGGCCGTGGTCGCCGAGGAACGAGGCGACGTCGTCGGCGAGGACGGCCTCCACCTGGTCCGCCAGATCGGCGGCCAGGATCGTGCGGAAACCGTGCTCGCCGATGTCCCAGCCCATCAGGCGTTCCGTGTCGGGGTAGAGCTTGCTGCGGGAGGCCACGACCCGGGGGCCGTCCCAGGCCCTGTCCCCGCGCTCGGCCGCCTGCTCCCCCAGCGCCACCACGGCCGCGGCCCCGTCGCCGAACAGTCCGCTGGCCACCAGGTTGGCGGTGGAGGTGTCGTCGCGCTGCAAGGTCAGCGAGCAGAGTTCGACGCACACGAGCACCGCCGCCTGCTCCGGCCGGCCGCGCAGGTAGTCGTGCAGCTGCCCCAGGCCGGCGGCGCCTCCGGAGCAGCCCAGCCCGAACACGGGGACGCGTCTGACGTCGGGGCGCAGCCCGACGCGCTGGGCCAGGCGGACGTCGAGGGTCGGGGTGGCCACGCCGGTGGAGGAGCACACGATGATCTGGTCCACCTCGTCCGCGTCCGTCCGGGCCCGCGCGAGGGCCTCCCGCATCGCGCGTTCGCCGAGGTCGAGCGCGTTGTCGATGAAGGCGTCGTTGGCGGTGCCGAAGTCGTCCAGGTCGCGGTAGGCCTCGACCGGCCACACCAGCGGCCGCCCGGCGACCCGGGTGGCGGCGTGGAACCGGCGCAGAAGGCGCTCGTCGGCCTGTGTCCACCGCGCGACCGCGTCGGTGATCTCCTCTTGGCTGTAGTAGTGCTCCGGCAGCACGGTTCGTACGGCCGCGACACGCATCATCGCTCCCAGGTCTGTTCGGGGCCCTCGACGTCGCCCCGCCGCGCCACCGGGCCCGCTACCCCGAATACCCCTGCGCTAAGGGGGGGCATATCGGCGCTCGGCCGCGTCGGCGCGGAACGGTCCGTGTCGCGCACCCGTTGTCAGCCCCGGTCCACCTCGACGCGGAGGATCCGGTCGTCGCCCGGACGCGGGTCGGTACCGCCCCAGGTGGCGCGGTCGGTGTTCGACGTGATGAGCCAGAGGGCGCCGTCCGGGGCGGCTTCGACGGTGCGGATGCGGCCGTGGTCGCCGGCGAGGTGGTCGATCGGTTCGGCGGTCGCGGCGCCGCCCTCGACGGGAAGCTGCCAGAGCCGCCGGCCGCCCAGGGCGCCGATCCACAGCGATCCCTCGGCGAAGGCGACGCCGGAGGGGCTGGCGTCGTCGGGGCGGAGGGTGGCGATCGGAGCCTCCCCCGTGGATCCCGCGATGCCCTCGGTCTCCGGCCATCCGTAGTCGGCGCCCGCGCGGAGGACGTTGACCTCGTCCCAGGTGCGGTGGCCGAGTTCGGAGGCGTAGGGCGTGCCGTCGGGCCCGAACGCGATCCCCTGGACGTTGCGGTGGCCGCTGGAGTAGATCGGCGACGCCGGATCGGGGTTGTCGCCGGGGATCGAGCCGTCGAGGGCGATGCGCAGGATCTTCCCGTTGAGCGAGTCGCCGGTGGCGGCGTTCTCGGGTTCGAACGCGTCACCCGTCCCGATCCACAGGTGCCCGTCGGGCCCGACGACGAGACGGCCGCCGTGGTGGCGGTCGGCGGTCTGGATGCCGTCGAGCAGCACCCGGTCGACGGTCAGGGAGCCGTAGTCGTCGGCCACGGTGAGTGCGACGACGCGGTTCTGGTCCTGCCCGGAGACGGAGGCGAAGACGGTGCGGTCGTCCGCGAAGCCGGGGGAGGCGACGATGCCGAGCAGGCCCCCTTCCGAGGTCACCTCCACGTCGGGGACGGCGCCGACCGTGCGCGGATCGCCCCCTTCCGGGGGGACGCGCAGGATCTCACCGCTGATGCGCTCGGACACGAGCGCCGATCCGTCCGGGAGGAAGGTGAGCCCCCAGGGCGCCTCCAGCCCCGTCGTCAGCTCCTCCGGCTCGCCGAGGTCGGCGACCGCGCCGGCCGGGGCGGTGCCGGCGGCTGCGGAGGGGGAGGGAACCGCCACGCGACCGTCCGGCGCGCCGGAGCACCCGCTCGCCGCGACGGCGACCGACGCCGCGAGGATCGCTGCGCGCGATAGCGATCGCGCGCCCGCGGCCGTCCGCCCTGTCCCGTGGCCGCTCATCGCTTGAGCTCCAACGTCTCGGCGAAGCCGAGGCGCCGGACGAAGGCCTCGCGCGTCAGGTCGCTGAAGGCCATGACGTGGTCGGCCCCCGCACGGGCGGCGTCCACCACGGACCGGAACGGCCTGCCTCCGGCGGGAAGGGCCAGGACGCGCCGGATCTCCTCGGCCACCTCCTGCGGGTCGGCGGTCGTCCCCGGCTCGAAGAGCCGCTCGTGCGCTTCGTGGGTCCGTTCGACGAGCGGGTCCAGCTCGGCGTACTGGGCGGCCACGTTCTCGTCGGTGGCCCTCGACGCGTTGGGGAAGTGCTGCGTGCCCTGCGTGATCGCCCCCGGCATGACGATCGAGGTCGCGATGCCGAACTGCGACGCCTCGTAGGAGGTCACGACGGCGAGCGCGTCGAACGCCGCCTTGGAGGCCACATAGGGGCCGAGGAAGGGCGGGGTGGTCACGAGGATGGTGCTGCCGACGTAGACGAGCGTTCCCGAGCGGCGCCGGCGCATGTGCGGCAGGACCGCGCGGTTCACCCGGTGCGCCCCGATCGCGTTGACGTCGAGCAGGTGGGCGATGTCGTCGTCGGTGAACGCCTCGACGTACCCGATGGACAGGTGCCCGGCGTTGTGCACGACGACGTCGATCGCGCCCGTCTCGCCGACGATGCGCTCCACGGCGCTGTCGGCCGAGGCCTGGGACGTCACGTCGAGTTCGGCGACGTGCAGGTCGCGGTCGTGCGACCGGGCGCGGGCCCGGAGCTCGGCCGCGGCGGCGGCGTTGCGGTCGCCGGGGTCGCGCATCGTCGCGTAGACGGTGTGGCCTGCCGCGGCGAGGGTCTCGGCGGTCACGCGCCCGATGCCGGTGGCGGCACCGGTGATCACTGCGATGGACATCTTCGGTTCCCTTCCTTCTGGCGGGTCCCTTCAGGCGGCTCCGCGCTGACGTGGCGGATCCGTCCGCTCACCCGGCGCGCGGGGCCCTGCGAGGAACGCGCCGGTCTCGGCGATTCCTCGGCGGAGCCGAGCCGTCCCGGCGGGCCCGAGGGGGCGATCGGCCTGCCGGCGCTGACGAGCGCGAGCCGCGCTGTGCTGTGGGCCGTCATCCGATCCTCCGCTACGATATGGACTAGTTGTTCACATACGACGATACGCAGAAATGCACAGTCTGTCCATAAGTGGGGTGGCGATGTCCGAAAGCTCTGCCGTGCAACGGGGCCGGGGCCGTCGGCCGGCCGCGGAGGTGCGCGCCGACGTGCTCACCGCAGCCGGGCGCATTCTGCTGCGAGACGGCATGCAGGCGGTCAGGTTCGACCGCGTGGCGGCGGAAGCGGGGGCCAGCAAGACGACCCTCTACAAGTGGTGGCCGTCGCCGGGTGCGCTCGCGGCCGAGGCGTACTTCGCCCAGAGCCGGCGGTTGCTGGACTTTCCCGACACCGGTGATGTGCGCGCCGACCTGGTCGCCCAGCTCCGCTCGTTCGTGCGCTGGCTGAAGGACGACGGCGCGGAGAAGCCCCTGTCTGAGCTCATCGGCGCCGCCCAGATGGACGAGAGCCTCGCCCAGGCCTGGTCGGAGAGTTACGCGCTGCCTCGGCGCGAACTCGCGCGCCAGCGTCTGCGCATCGCTCGGCGGCAGGGCCAGCTGCGCGAGGACGCGGACCTCGACATCATCGTGGACCAGCTGTGGGGCGCCTGCTACCACCGGCTGCTCGTGCTCAGGGTGCCCTTCGACGAGTCCATCGCCGAGCGCCTGGTCGACCAGGCGCTCCACGGGGCGGCCCCGCGCGGAGCGGGCCGCCCGGAGCCGGCCGCCACCGACCGCGGCGCCGGCCGAGGGCCGGCGGGCGGCGCCCCCTGCGGGGCGTCGCGCGGTCGGGGCCGGTGCGGGGCCGCGGCGACGGGCACCGCCGGGCGGGCGGCCTCCCCGCGGCGCGGAGTACCTACTCCGGTGCGTCGCCCCAGAGCAGGTCGGAGATCCGGGTCACCGTGGCCTGCATGTGCTGCAGTGCGTCGGGGATGCGGTCACGGCCGAACCGGTAGCGCGGTCCGTCGACGGTGAGGATGGCGGCGAGGTTGCCCGAGGAGTCGCGCACCGGACGCGACAGCGAGAGCAGGCCCTCCTCGAACTCGTTGTCGATCACCGAGTAGCCCTGCTCCCGGACCTCGCCGAGTTCCTTCAGAAGCGCATCGCGGTCGGTGATGGTTCGGGGCGCGAAGGACTCGAGCTTCTCCGGAAGGAGCGAGGTGACCTTGTCCTGCGGCATCTCCGCCAGCAGCACCTTGCCGGTCGAGCTCGCGTGCAGCGGGAAGTGCCGGCCCACCTGCTTGCCCATCGCGACGCCGACCAGGTGTGCGCTGTCGGCCTGGGCGATCAGCTCCAGGCCGTCGTCGCCCACGGTGACCGACATCGTCACCGTCTCGCCGAGTTCGGCGGCGAGGTCGTCCAGCAGGGGATGGACCCGCTTCACGAGCCCTGAGTAAGGGTCGGCGATCTTGCCGAGCCGCGCCAGTTCCCAGCCGAGGATGTAGTTGTTGTCCACCCGGTCGACGAAGCCGTTCTGCTCCAGGCTGTGGAGGAGCCGAAACGCCGTGGGGCGGGCGATGCGCGTCGCGGCGGCCAGGGTCGTCGCCGTCGCGCCGTTCGGATGCCTGGCGAGTTCCCGAAGCAGGCGGACGGCTTTGACCACGGACTTGTTGGTCATGTCCGCCGGTTCGGGTGAGTCGCCCATGGGTTGGTCCTCCAGCTTGTCCTCGCCCGCTTATTGCGGGACGCATTGCAGTTGCCACTGTATCGGGAGGACCAGGGACGACGTGTTGCGAGCGCGTCACCGGTGGTGGCTCCGTCCTCTGCGGCACCGCACGCCGGTCCCGCCTGCGGC
Source organism: Streptomonospora halophila (assembly GCF_039542725.1). Classification (NCBI taxonomy): domain Bacteria; kingdom Bacillati; phylum Actinomycetota; class Actinomycetes; order Streptosporangiales; family Nocardiopsidaceae; genus Streptomonospora; species Streptomonospora halophila. The sequence continues at coordinate 173,718 of NZ_BAABIK010000001.1, forward strand.
GTGTGCCTGCGCGGCCGAACCGATCGCCTTTCCGAGCGCCGCCGGCGGAAAAGGCCGCCGGTGTGATTTCCTCGAGTGCGCAGGAGAATGGACGGGAATGCATCGTCTGCCCCGCGGAATTCGCCGTGAATGGAGCGGTCAATTCCCCTGTTTCGCACGGCCGCGAAAGCGCCGCTTTCGCGGCCGCCCGGGCGGGCATCCCTCGGGCCGCGGCCCGAGGGGCCCGGGCCGGGGGCGGGTTCGGCGCCGCCGCCGGCGCTGGCAGCGCGCGGACCTCCGCGGACCCGGTGTCTCCGGGCCGGGCGGAGGTGCGGACCGTGGCGGCGAGGCCGCCGGGGAGCCGCACCGGCACCCGGTGAAGCTCCTCCCGGGAGGGGTACTCGACGACGGTGGCCGTCGGGCCGAGCGTCGTCTCCAGCAGGGGACGCCTGGTCGGCAGGTCGCGCGCGTGCGCCCGGAGCGGTGTCGCGCCGGCGGCGGGCACGTCGTCCGCGGCGGCGTCGAACCCACCGTGGAGCGGACCTCCACTCCCGGTGCGGCGGCCGCACCGCGGCGAGCAGGGCGTCCCGCTCGGAGTCGAGCGCGGCGGCGCGCGTGGCGGGTGCGAGGGCCCGGTCGAGCCTCCTGGGCACCGGTTTCGGCTGCGGGCAGGTTCTCGATGGCGGCCAGGACGGTGGTCTGGCCCTGTCGTCAGGTACGGGGCGGCTCGGTCGCGCCAGTCGTCCGACCGGCCGCGGCGGCGACGTCGGCGGCCGTGCGCAGGCCGCTCTCGATCGCGCCGTCGATGAACCCGGGCCACAGGTCGGCGTGGTCGCTTCCGGCGAAGTGCACGACGCCTTCGGCGCTGCGCTGCCGGTCCCGGTGGCGGGTGAGCTGGTGGGGGCGGTGGATGAGCCAGGTCTCCCCGGAGCGCGGGTCGGCCATCCAGTCGTGCCCGGTGACCTCGAGGACCTCCAGGTCGTCCCGCCAGACGCGGAGGGCCTTCTGGACCGCGTCGCGATCGTGGGGGGAGATCCGCCGCGAGTCCGCCCCGAAGGAGACCAGGACGGCGTCGTCCTCCCCGAGGAACTCGGTGCGCACGACGGACAGCGGGTGGTGCGCGGAGGAGTAGGCGAAGAAGGGGGCGACCGGGCCGCGCACCCGGATCCACACCTTCACGCCCTGGGACGCGGTCCTCTCCCGGCCGGCGGCGAGCTTGTCCTCCGGGAGCGCGGGGGACAGGGCCAGGTCCGGGAGGATGTTCTGCGGCAGCGTCACGACGACCCGCTCCGCCGCGATCTCGGCGCCGCCCGCGGTGGTGACCACCGCCCCGCCGGGGCCGTGGCCGATCCGCTCGACGGGGCAGGAGGTGCGGATGTCGGCGCGGGTTTCGGCGGCGATCGCCGAGACCAGGGCGCGGGTACCGCCGGCCAGTCGGAACACGGCCGAGGCCTCGTGCATCAGGTGCCAGGACCCGGCGGTGGCCGCGGTCCACCGCAGGGCGCTGCTGAAGCCGGCCTGGTCCAGTGGGGCGTTGAGGTGGCCGACCCAGGCGGCCTCGTTGGCGTTGCGCTCCTCCACGGGCAGGTCGAGCTCGTCCAGCTTCTCCTGCACGGTGGCGCCGTCGAGGGCGCCGATCCCGGGCGCCGCGGTCGGCATGTCCGGCCGGGGGATCGCTCGCATCGTCCCGGCCATGAGGCGGCGCATGCCCGGGTCGATGAGCTCCATGAACGCGTCGAGCGAGCCCGTGCGCACCTCGTCTCCGGCCAGCCAGTAGGCCTCTTCGGGGCGCGGCCCGCGTGTGACGGGCAGCCCGTGGCGGGTGATCTCCGCCCAGACGTGCGGCTGCACCCAGTGCACCCACGTGCCGCCGATCTCCAGGGGGCGGCCGAGGCGCTCGTCGGTCCACACGCGCCCGCCCAGGCGCTCGCGGGCCTCCAACACGGTGACGCGCAGCCCGCTCCGGCCCAGTTCGCGCGCCGCGACCAGGCCGGCGATCCCGGCCCCGACGATGACGACGTCGGTCTTCTCCTGCATGGCGTGCCTCTCTCGGATGCTTCGGCTCCCGGTGCCGAAGCCGACGGAGGCGGGCCTTCGGCTCCGGGCGGCCGCGCGACCGGCGGCCCGCGGACGGGCGTCTGCCCGTCGAAGGCGAAGGAGGGGAACGAACCGTCGATCGTCGGCGGGAGGTCCGGACGACGCACCCGGAACCGGGATTCAGCTGCACATATTGACGTTCAATATACGGACGTATTGTTCAGTTTAAGGAGTCGTAGTCGAGGCCGTCAAGGCGTGGTTCTCGCGGTTCGCGGGAGAGGGCGTACCGATGAGGCGGTTTGCGGCTGCTGTCCTTGGCCGCGATGGTCGTCACAGTGTCGCAGTAATTGGACGCAGCGTTCTGTATGAGAACAGGAACAACAGTGCGCCATGGGCGGAGAGAGATCGATGCCCCTGCCGAGCACCGACGAAGCCGCCGCGGCCCTGCCCCCGGCTGCAGGGCTCTCCGCCTGTGAGGCGCGGCTTACACCCCACCCTGTGGGGTCCGACAGCCGTGCCGCGGGCGCCGGTACGGCGCCGCCCGAGCGGCGTGCGCTCCTGAGCACCGCGTTCATTACTGGTTCTGGACACGCCAAAACTGGACGGTACGGGCGTGGGTCGGTGGGAGTGCGCGTTCCGGCCCGCGGCGGAGTGCGCGGCCCTGCTCGGTGGTGTGCTGCGGCCGTTGCAAGGCGGCGGCTGCGGCCCTCGCGCCTGCACTGCCGAAGAAACCGCTGGTGGCAGTGGTTTCCCGACCGGGTTTCCGGTCGGGTGGCAGCCGGTGGAAACCCTCTGCGTCGCATCTTGACGGAGCGGAGCGGCCGACCGTACTGTGCGGTTCATGGCGTTCATATAGTGGCTTATATGTTCATTTATTGAACACTAGGGGGATCAATGTCCCACGAGCGGATGCGGCTGTTCGCCTTCGACTTCAACGGGCCGGCGCACCTGTCGGCCGGACTGTGGCGGCACCCGGACGACCGGGGTGCGCGCTACACCGACGTCCGGTACTGGACGGAGTACGCGAAGCTGCTGGAGGAGGGCCGGTTCGACGGCCTGTTCCTGGCCGACAACGTCGGCTACCACGACGTCTACGAGGGGAGTGCGGACGCGGCCCTGCGCGACGCGGCGCAGATACCGGTCAACGACCCGGCCCTGGTGGTGCCGGCGATGGCGAGCGCCACCACCCACCTGGGGTTCGGCATCACCGCCTCCACCTCCTACGAACACCCCTACGCGCTGGCGCGGCGCTTCACCACCCTGGACCACCTCACCTCCGGACGCATCGGCTGGAACCTGGTCACCTCCTACGCCGAGAGCGCGGCGCGGAACATGGGCACCGGACGCCAGGTCCCGCACGACGAGCGCTACGACATGGCCGCGGAGTACCTGGAGGTGTGCTACAAGCTCTGGGAGCGGTCCTGGGAGGAGGGCGCCGTCCGCCGCGACCGCGCGGGCGGTGTCTATGCGGACCCCTCGCGCATCCACGCGATCGAGCACCGGGGCACCTACTTCACCGTGCCGGGCTTCTTCCTGTGCGAGCCGTCGCCGCAGCGCACCCCCGCGCTCTTCCAGGCCGGCGGTTCGTCGAAGGGGCGGGCCCTGGCGGCGGCGAGCGCGGAGGCGGTCTTCGCCAACGCCACCTCGATGAGCGCACTGAAGCGGCAGGTCGACGACCTGCGGTCGCAGGCGGAGGCGGCGGGGCGGGACCCGCAGAGCGTCCGGGTCCTGCAGATGCTGACCGTCGTCTGCGCGCCGACCGACGAGCAGGCGCACCAGCGCTACGAGGAGTACCGGCGCCTGGTGAGCTATGCGGGCGCGATGGCCCGCTACAGCGGCTGGACCGGCCTCGACATGGCGCGGTTCGACCCCGACGTCCCGCTGCGGAACGTCAAGACCGAGGCCGGGCAGACCATGGTCGACATCTTCTCCAAGGCCGACCCCGACCGCGACTGGACCCCGCGCGACATCGCCGAGTACATCGGCGTGGGCGGGACCGGCCCGACGCTGGTGGGCTCGCCGGCCACCGTGGCGGTGCAGCTGGAGGAGTGGATGCGCCGGACCGGGGTCAGCGGCTTCAACATCGGCCACGCCCTCAAGCACAGGGACATCGCCGACTTCATCGAACTGGTCGTCCCCGAGCTGCAGCGCCGCGAGCTCGTGTGGGACGACTACGACGGCTCCACCCTGCGGGAGAAGCTCTACGGACCCGGTGTGACCCGGCTCCGCGACGACCACCCCGGAGCGGGCCACCGCGAGCGCCGACCGCAGGGCGTCGGCGCCTAGAAGCAAAGCCCACGCATCGACAGGAGGTGTGGTCCATGTTGACGGTCGAGTCCCCGATCTCCCAGCAGCACTACCGCAGTGTCATGGGGCGGCTGCCCACCGGCGTGGCGGCGGTCACCGGCCTGGACAAGGACGGCGAGGAGCTCGGCTTCATCGTCGGGACGCTGGCTTCGCTCTCGCTGACACCGCCGCTGGTGACCTTCAGCGTCGGCGAGGCGTCCTCCACGTGGCCCAGGATCCGGCGCCGGCAGTACTTCACGGCGAACGTCCTCGCCAGCGCCCAGACCCACGTGTGCCGCGCGCTTTCCCGCAAGGGGGCCGGCAAGTTCGAGGGCCTGCGGTACACGAGCGGCCCACTGGGGACCCCGCACCTGCCGGAGTCGATCGCCTGGATCGACTGCGAGGTGCAGGCGGAGATCGTGGTCGGCGACCACTTCATGGTCGTCGGCGGCGTGGTCTCGATGGAGTCGGCCGCGGGGGAGCCGCTGCTCTTCCAGGCCGGCGAGTTCGGCCGGTACGCCGGTCTGTCCGACAGCGCAGCGGTTGCGGGTTAGGAGCGGGGCATGAACGAGGACCGGCGCCGGAACCTGCTCAACGCCTGGCGCGCCGCATGGGGAAACGGTGACATCGACACCTTCGAGGGCCTGCTCACCAGCGGCTACGTGCGCCACACCAAGAGCGGCTCGGAGGGCCTCGAATCGGTCAGGTCCGCCATCGCCGCCTCTCAGAAGGCGTTTCCCGACCTGCGTACCGAGATCCTCGAAACCGTCGAGGAGGGCGCGCTCCTCGCGCTCCGCTGGCAGAGCCGGGGGACCCACACCGGCGAGTTCATGGGCGTGCCGCCCACGGACCGGATGGTGACCGTGACCGGGGCGTCCTTCTGCCGGTTCGAGGGCGCGCTGCTGGCCGAGGAGTGGGTCGTCTGGGATCCGCGCGAACTGCTGTCGGCCATGAACATCTGGGCGCTGGGCTCCCGCGCCGAACGCTAGGGCCGAGGTGGACACGTGCTCGTCGAACCGCGCGGCGGCCGCGTCGGCCGGAACGCCCCCGCGGGTGCCGCGGGGGCGGCTTCCTAGAGCAGGCGCCGCGCGGCGTCGAGTAGCGGGGTGCGGTAGCTGCGCCCGAACAGGCACACGTGGGCGAGCAGCGGGTGCAGCTGGTGCAGCGGGACGCGGGCCCGCCGGCCCTCGGCCAGGGGATAGGCCTCGTGGTAGGCGGCGAGGATCCGGTCCAGGTGGGGCGCGCCGAACAGCTCCAGCATGGCCAGGTCGGTCTCGCGGTGCCCGCCGTGGGCGGCGGGGTCGATCAGCACCGCCCCCTCAGGCCCCCAGAGCACGTTGCCGCCCCACAGGTCGCCGTGGATGCGGGCCGGGGGCTCGTCGGGGCCCGCGAGGGCGGCGACGCGGGAGAGGACGCGCTCCAGGAGCGCCACGTCTTCAGAGTCCAGGTGCGCCCGGTCGCGGGCGTCGCGCAGGTAGGGCAGCAGGCGGCGCCGCGCGTACCACTCGGGCCACCGTTCGCCCGGTGTGTTGTCCAAGGGCAGTGTGGCCAGCCACCCGGGCCGCGACGCGCCGAAGGACGGTGCCCCGGCCCGGTGGGTGAGCGCCAGGCGCCGACCCAGCTCGGCGGCGGCCTCAGCGTCCGCGCGGTGCTCGCGGACGAGTTCCAGCACCAGTACGCCCTCGTCGGCGGCGAGAACCTCAGGCACGGCGGCACCTCCGGGCGCCTCGGCGAGCCAGCGCAGCCCGGCGGCCTCCGAGCCCAGCGCCTCGGCGCAGCCGTCGGCGACCTTGGCGAAGAAGGGGCGCCCGTCGGCCAGTTCGCCGCGGTGCAGGGTCCACGCGTGCGAGGAGCCCAGCGGGGTGCAGGAGCGCACTTCGCTGGAGGCGGCCGCCGCGATGGCCGCCGCCGGAGGGGGCGCGGGAGTCGGCTGGGACATGGCGTGCTCACTGGGTAGCGGGTGCCGGTTCGGGCCCACGGTACCGCCGCGGGCCGCTGCCGTCCGCGGGACGCCGGTGGTCTGCGGCGGAGAGCAGCGTGCCCGGCCCCGCACGGCCGGTGTGCCGGGGGGCGTTTCCAGTTCGGCAACCCGTGGCATTAAGTTGGCCCTGCCGAACTTTTCCGATCGCTCTGGCACGGAGGTCTGGCGTGGGACTGCTCGACTCCCCGACCGGCGCGGCACGCTCGACGACGTCGCGCCTGCGTTCGGGCGTCGCTCTGCTCGGTCCGGCGTTCGTCGCCGCGATCGCCTATGTCGATCCCGGCAACGTCGCCACGAACGTCGCCGCCGGCGCGACCTACGGCTACCTGCTGGTGTGGGTCATCGTGGCGGCCAACGCCATGGCCTTCCTGGTGCAGTACCTCTCCGCCAAGCTCGGGCTGGTGACCGGCCGGTCCCTGCCGGAGGCGCTGCGCGAGCGCTTGCCGCGCGCCGCCCGGCTGGGCTACTGGGCACAGGCGGAGCTGGTGGCCATGGCCACCGATCTGGCCGAGGTGCTGGGCGGGGCGATCGCGCTGCGCATCCTCTTCGACGTCCCGCTGCTCCTCGGCGGCGTGATCACCGGGGTGGTCTCGCTGGGGCTGCTGGCGATGCAGAACCGCTACGGGCAGCGCCCCTTCGAGCGCGCCATCACCGGACTGCTCGGCGTGATCGCTCTGGGGTTCATGGCGGGACTGGTCGTGGAGCCGCCCTCGGCCTCCGGCGCCCTGGGCGGTCTCGCCCCGCGGTTCGCGGGGACCGAGAGCGTCCTGCTGGCGGCCGGCATGCTGGGGGCCACGGTGATGCCGCACGCGGTCTACGTGCACTCGGCACTGGCGCGCGACCGGCACGGACGCCGGCGCGGGCCGCTCCTGCAGCGGCTGCTCGATGCCAACAAGGTCGACGTCGGGGCCGCCATGCTGCTCGCCGGCGCGGTCAACCTCGCCATACTGCTGCTGGCCGCGAGTGCGCTGCAGGGCAGCGAGACGGGCGAGTCGCTGGAGGGCGCCCACGCCGCCGTGAGCGCGAACCTGGGTCCGGCCGTCGGGCTGCTGTTCGCGGTCGGGCTGCTGGCGTCCGGGCTCTCCTCGACGGCGGTGGGCTGCTACGCGGGCGCCGTGGTGATGGACGGCCTGCTGCGCCGGCGCATCCCGCTGTTCGCACGCAGGCTGATCACCCTCCTGCCGGCCCTGGCGGTGCTCGCCCTGGGGCTGGACCCCACCCGGGCCCTGGTCCTGTCGCAGGTGGTGCTGTCCTTCGGCATCCCCTTCGCGCTGGTTCCCCTCGTCGTCCTCACCGCCCGGCGCGACGTCATGGGACGGCACGTGAACGGGCGCGGGGTCACGGCCGCCGCCGTCGCGGTCGCGGCGGCCGTGGTCGCCCTCAACGTCGCGCTCGTCTATCTCACCGCCACCGGGCAGAGCTGAGCCGGGGCGAGGCCGCCGGGGCCTGCGGCGACCAGGGCGCTGAGCCCGGATGCCCCCACCGCGGCATCGGGTACGGGCGCCGGGTGTGCGCTCGCCTCAGTCGCGGGCGCAGCAGGAGCAGCCGGGCTCGCACCCGCAGGCGTCTTCGGCCGTGCCGCTCGCGGTGCCGGTCGCGGTGCCGGTCGCGGCGCCGGTGTGAGTGTGGGTGGGGGCGGGGGTGCCGACGGCGGCGGCGATGCCGCCCGGGGCGCAGCAGGCGTCGCCCTTCCAGGCCTCGCGGCCCTCCTTGACTGCGACCGCGGCGATGGCGAGGGCGACCAGCGGATCGGCCCAGGCCCAACCCAGCAGGGCGTTGGCCAGCAGGCCGGCCAGCAGGGCGGCGGAGAGGTAGGTGCACAGCAGGGTCTGCTTGGAGTCGGCCACCGCCGACGCCGAGGACAGCTCGCGACCGGTGCGGCGCTGGGTCAGCGACAGCACGGGCATGATCCCCACCGACAGTCCCGCCAGAACGATGCCGGTCAGCGAGGGCTCGGCCTCGCCCGCACCCAGCAGGGAGCGCACGGCCTCGAAGGAGACGTAGGCGGCCAGCGCGAAGAACGACACCGCGATGATGCGCAGCGCACGGCGTTCGCGCCGCTGGCGGAGTGCGGCTTCGCGCGCGGAGAACTGCCAGGCCACAGCCGCCGCCGAGGAGACCTCGATGACCGAGTCGAGGCCGAAGCCGATGAGGGCGGTGGAGGAGGCCAGCGTTCCGGCGGTGAGGGCGACGACGGCCTCGACCACGTTGTAGGCGATGGTGGCGGCCACCAGCAGGCGGATGCGACGGGTCAGTACCTCCCGGCGCCGGTCCGATACCCGCGGCGTGATCTGGTGGGCCATCAGCAGCAGTCCTTCTCGTCGGCCTCCGGGCAGGTGGTGTCGTCGGCCACGGCGAGCACCGCTGAGCGCAGGTCGTCGATGGCGTGGCCCAGGCGGGGGTCGGCGATCTCGTAGCGGACGCGGCGGCCCTGGGGCACGGCGACGACCAGGCCGCAGTCGCGCAGGCAGGCGAGGTGGTTGGACAGGCGGGTGCGGCTGATGTCGAGGGCGTCGGCGAGGTCGGCGGGGTGGGCGGGCGCCTGCCGGAGCCGCAGGAGGATGCGGCAGCGGATGGGGTCGGCCAGGGCGCGGCCGAAGCGGGAGAGGGCGTCGACGTCGGTGGCGAGGGTCAGCATACGCCGACGATACACAATTCTCTGAATCCTTGTGAAGATGAATCCATGATCTCCTGGCGTATCGTTCTCCCGTTCCATTGGGCGCCCACGTCCCCCCGCGGATCGGGGGCTGCGGCGTGCCGTGCCCCCGGCGGCACGGCCGCGCCGCCCGCCGGATCGATCAAGCGCCACGAACCGCTCCCCGCCGGCCGCGGGCTCGCCCCGACCGGCGGCGCATGCGAGCCCGGCGGCGACCGCGGCCGTGTGGCCCGGCAGCGCGCCACACGGCCGGCCCGGCCGAGGCCGCGGGGTGCGGCCGGGGCGGGACTTCAGGGCCGCGACTCCGCGGGGTCGGAGACGACGGTCAGAGTCCCGGCCGTGCCGTCGATCTCGACGGCCTGGCCGTCGGCGATCCGCCGGGTCGCGTCCTCGATGCCGACGATGCAGGGTTTGCCGTACTCGCGGGCGACGAGCGCGCCGTGCTGGAAGCTGCCGCCGGTCTCCAGGACGATGCCCGCGGCGTTGACGAAGAGGGGAGTCCAGCCGGGATCCGTGGCCCGGGCGATGAGCACCTCGCCGGGCAGCACGGGCTTCTCGCCGACCGTGCTCAGCACCTTCGCCGGCCCCGACGCCAGTCCGGGCGAGACCCCCTCTCCGACCAGCGCGTTCGCGGCCGCCGCCCGGGGCGCGGGACGGGGTATGCGGCCGCGGGAGTCCACCGCGACCGGGAACCGGGTGCCCGGCATCTGCCGGACGAGCCTGCGGTAGCGGGTGTTGCCGCGGGCGCGGGCGCGCAGGTCCGCCTCCGGCGTGCCGGGTGTCCGGGCTGCTTCGGCGAGGTCCTCCCAGGTCAGGTCGAAGACCTGCTCGGCTGTGTCCAGCAGACCGGCCTCGGCGAGTTCGCGACCGGCCGCGAGGGCGCGCCGGCGCACCCGGTAGCCGTCCCTGACCAGCTGGTACTTGTGGATCTCCCGGAGGCCGCCGAGAACCTCGGCGGTGCGGTACAGACGTGCCACGAGCCGCGCCTTCAGGGGGCTGCGGGTCCCGTCGAGGAGCCGGCGGTAGGCGTCGCGCCGTTCGCGCCGGCGCCGCTCGCTGGCCTGCCGCGGGTTCTCCCGCGTCTCCTCGTCGAGCAGCATGTAGTGGCGCATCTGCTCCAGTACCGGCCGGGGGTCGTCGGCGTAGCGGGGCGTGGCGAGGTCCAGTTCGTCGGGCCCGCGGAACCCGTAGTCGGCCATGAACGCGTCCCACCGGTCCAGGAACGCCGGCGGCAGATCCCGCTCACCGATGCGGCGGGCCAGCGCCGCGGGATCGGTGTAGGCGTCGGGTCCCGCGTGCTCCTCCAGCGACCGCGCGAGGTCGTAGAGAGCCAGGCCCATCTCGATCGTGGTGTTGTCGGGCATCGAGCGCAGCGCGGTGCCGAGAGACCGCCTCTGCTCGGCCGGGGAGCGCCGGTAGAGCGCCGTGAGCAGGGACGTCGCCGCCTCCGCCGCGGCGGTGAGGGGCAGGCCCTCGCGGACGAGCAGGCGCACGGCCGGCTTCATGGTCTGCTCGCCCAGGTGCCGGAGCGAGGGCGCGGTGCGTTCCACGTCGTCCAGGTGGCGGCGGTGCCGGTCGACGGCGCCCGCGTAGCGCCGCCGCGCCCGCTCGGGAGCCGCCAGCGCGCCCAGCGTTCTGGCGACAAGGCCCGAGGCGTGGGCGACGGTGCCCGCGACCGTCCGTGCCGCGTCCGCCGGGGCCGGCCTCTTCGCGGCCCTGCGGTAGTACCGCGCGTCGACGTTGCGCACGGTCCGCGCCGCGTGGACGTCGAGCGTCGCCAGCGACGCGGCCAGCCGCTCGGTGCCCAGCCACAGCACGTTCGACGCGTTCAGGTACCACCGGCCGCCCACCGTGTGCATGAGGCCGCCGCTCTCCCGCGTCGAGAACCGGCGCCCCGTCACCTGCCGGATCATCTCGACGACGGCTTCGGCCATCCACTGCTCGCCGAGCACCGACAGCGGCTCCTGCATCCCCTCCTCGAGCAGCGTGGTGTCCAGGTAGAGCCGCCGGGGAGCCCCCGGTGCGGTGCGCAGCTCCTCCGGCACCGGGAAGTAGGCGGTGACCGGGCGCGCCTGCAGGAGCGAGAGTTCGCCGTCAGCGGTGTAGGCCCATTCGACGTCGACCGGGGCGGCGGTGAGCGCCTCGGCGCGCGCGACCATCCGCGCGAGGGCCGCGGCCTGCTCGGCTGTCAGAGCGCACCGCGAGGGGTCGCCGCCGCCCTCGCCGCGCCTCTCCACCGAGCCGCCCTCGGGCCGCGACCACAGCGCGGTCTCCTTGGCGCCCGGCCTGGTTTCGAGCAGGCGCCCCGTCGCCTTGTCCACCACGAACCGGTCCGGTGTGACGCTGCCTGCGACCACGGTCTCGCCCAAGCCCCAGTTGGCCTGGATCACGACCTCGTCGTAGTCGTTGTTCTGCGGGTTCAGCGAGAAGGCGACTCCCGCCGAGGCGCTGTCGAGCTGGCACTGCACGACCACCGCGATCTCCGCCGCGGCGGGGTCGAAGCCGCGCCGGCGCTTGTAGGAGACCGCCGGGAAGCCCACAGCGGAGAGGAACACCGTGCGCAGAGCCGCGGCCAGCTCGTCCGGCCGGACACCCAGGACGCTCTCGTAGACCCCGGCGAAGGACGCTCCGGCGAGGTCCTCGTGCGGGGCCGACGAGCGCACGGCCAGCAGCCGCGTCCCCGGCGCGCCGCCGGGCCCGGGGTCCGCGCCCGCCAGCCCGTCCAGCGCCTCGGACAGACGGCGCTCCTGCTCGGAGGTCAGCGCCAGGTCCTCGCCCGCGGCCTGCAGGTCGGCGGCGCGCGTGCGCAGGTCGTCGTCGGAGGGGCCGTCGGCGCCGACGGCCTCGGCGAAGCCGCGCCACGCAGGGGCGGCGCGCAGGTGTTCGAGCCACGGCCTGAAGAACGCCGTGGTCAGCACGAACCCCGGCGGCACCGGCAGTCCGGCGCGGGTCATCTCGATCAGCGACGCGCCCTTGCCGCCCACCTGCGCTGCAGGGGGCCGACCGGCTGTGGCGAAGGGGTACAGCACGGCGTCCGGTTCTCGGTTCATCGTCGTCCTCCCGGTGCGCGGTCGGGTCTAGGTCTCCAGCAGGGCGCGCAGCGCACCGAAGGCGCCGGCGGTGTCGGTGGTGGAGTCCAGGAGTGCGTGCAGCACCAGGCCGTCGCCGGAGGCCGCCAGCAGGGCCGCCACCGCGTCGGGGTCCGCGTCGGCGCGCACGGCGCCCCGCTCCTGCTCGGCACGTATCAGCCTGCTCAGCACGCGCCGGTACTCGGCCAGCAGCGCGGTCACGCGCTCGGTCAGCTCCGGATCCCGCCCCGCCTCGCGCAAGGTCTCCACCAGCACACCGGAGAGCACCCGCTCGGAGTCCTCGCGGCGGGCGACCGATGCGGTGATCAGCTCGATGAGCTGGGTCAGGGTCTCCACGGCCGCCAGCTCGCCGATCGGCAACGCGGATTCGACCGTCTCCAGCGCGGCCTGGGCGAGCAGTTCCCGCTTGCCGCGGAAGTGGTAGCTCACCGCCCCCAGCGGCAACCCGGCCCGTTCGGCCACCGCCCGCGTGGTCACCCGGCCCCAGCCCACCTCGGCGATCAGAGCGGCGGCGGCAGCGAGCAGCCGCTGCCGCGTCCCGCCGGAGTGCGCCCGTTCCGGCGGGACTTGTTCAAATGAACTGTTCACTTGAACAACTCTACCAGGGGGCTCCGCCCGCCGGCGGTTTGCGGCCGCGCCGGCGGCCCGGCCGCCGGCGGCGGGGGAGGTCGGGCGGCGAACCGCTGCGCCCGGGTGCCGGGGCCGGGGGCGGGCCGATTGAACGCCGTGGGCGTCACCCCACCGCGGTGCTGTCGACGGTCCAGGCGCGAGCGCGGTCGCTGAGGGTGACACCCAGGCCGGGGCGGGCGGACAGGTGCATGCGCCCGTCGGCGATCTCCAGGTGCTCGTTGAACAGCGGGTCGAGCCATTCGAAGTGCTCGACCCACGGCTCGCGCGCAAACGCGGCGGCCAGGTGGATGTGGATCTCCATGGCGAAGTGCGGAGCCAGCTCCAGCCCGCGCTGGTCGGCCATGGCCATCACCTTGAGGAACTGCGTGATCCCGCCGATTCGGGGCGCGTCGGGCTGAACGATGTCCGCACCGCCTGTGCGGACGAGCTCGGCGTGCTCGGCCACGCTGGTCAGCATCTCGCCGGTGGCGACCGGGGTGGCGCAGTCGGCGGCCAGCGCGGCGTGGCCGGTGAAGTCCTGCGCGTCCAGCGGCTCCTCGATCCACACCAGGTCGAACTCCTCCAGGGCGCGGCACATCCGCCGCGCGGTGGCGCGGTCCCACTGCTGGTTGGCGTCGGCCATGAGGGGCACCCCGGGCCCCAGGTGCTCGCGCACCGCGTGGACCCGGGCGATGTCCACGGCGCTGTCGGGGTGGCCGACCTTGAGCTTGACGCCGCCGATCCCGGCCTCCACCGCCGCGCTCGCCTTCTCCAGGACCTCTTCCACCGGCGCGTTCAGAAAGCCGCCGGAGGTGTTGTAGCAGCGCACCGAGTCCCGGTAGGCACCGAGGAGTTTGGCCAGCGGGAGACCCGCACGCTTGGCCTTGAGGTCCCACAGGGCGATGTCGAAGGCGGCGATGGCCTGGACCGCGAGCCCGCCGCGGCCGACCGAGGCCCCCGCCCACGCGAGCTTCTCCCAGATCTTGGCGATGTCGCTGGGGTCCTCGCCCAGCAGGGCGGGGGCGATCTCCGCGGCGTGGGCGAACTGGCCCGGCCCTCCGGCCCGCTTGGAGTAGCTGAAGCCCACCCCTTCGAGTCCCGACTCGGTGGAGATCTCGGCGAACAGCATCGCCACCTCGGTCATCGGACGCTGCCGGCCGGTGAGGACCTTGGCGTCGCTGATCGGGGCCTCCAGGGGCAGGGTGACCGAGGACAGCCGAACCCCGCTGACGCGGTCCACCGTGGCGGGGCCGGCGGCGACCAGAGCGGAGTGGGCGGAGGTGCTGGTGGGCATGTGCGGCGGTGTCCCTTCGCGGCGGGAAAGACGACAGGAAGAAGGGCAACGGGTCGCTGCGCTCCGTGGCGGGGCCGGTGCCCCGGCGGCGGTCCGGGCGGGAGGCGGGGCCGCGCGCCCCGCCTCCCGTGCGCCGGAGGGGGCCTCAGCTCTCGCGGACCTCGTCGATGGCGGCCATGACCTCGCTGTACTCGCCCTTGCGGGCCTCGTCCAGCAGGCCGGACACCGACTCCTGGAACTCGGTGGTCTCCACGTCGTGGATCTTGATCCCGGCGTCCTTCATCTCCGCGAGGGACTCCTCGACCTCCTGGTCCCACAGCTTGCGCTGCTCGGCGACGGACTCCTGCGCGACGTCGCGCAGCAGTTGCTGATCCTTCTCGCTGAGGGAGTCGAACACGTCGGCGTTGATCATCAGCACCTCGGGGATGCGCTGGTGGGCGTCCATGGTGAAGTGCTTGGCCAGCTCGTAGTGGCCGCTGCTGACGTAGCTGGGCTCGTTGTTCTCGGCGCCGTCGAGGACGCCGGTCTCCAGGGAGCTGTAGACCTCGCCGTAGTCCATGGTCACGGGGGACCCGCCCATGGCCTCGACCATGTCGGCGTTGACGGACCCCTCGATGACGCGGATGTCCAGGCCCTCCAGGTCCTCAGGGGAGGTGATGGGCTTGTCCACGGTGTAGAAGTTGCGGGCGCCGGCCTCGTAGTAGGCCAGGCCCACAAAGCCGCTCTCGCGGAGGTCGCCCAGCATGCCCTGGGCGTAGTCGCCCTCGAGGAACCGCCACAGGTGCTCCTCGTCGTCGAAGAGGTAGGGCATCGAGAACACCCCGAACGCGGGCACGAACTCCGCCACGGGCGCCGTGCTGACCCGGGTCATCTGCGCGGCGCCCATCTGCACCTGCTCGATGACCTCGCGCTCCTCGCCGAGCTGGGCCGAGTGCCGGACGCTGATGTCGATGCGGCCGTCGGTCCGCTCGCGGACGTGGTCGGCGAACCAGATGTCGGCCTGGGTGGTCGGGTAGTCCTTCGGGTGGGTCTCGCCCAGCGACCACTGTTGGCTGCCGCCGCTCTCGCCGCCACCGCCGCAGCCGGTGAGGGCGAGCGCGCCGACCAGTCCCAGCGCGGCAAGGGTTCGTAGGGAACGTGTCTGCTTCTTCATGAGGAACTCCTCGGGGGGAGAGGGGGACGGGCCCGCTAGAGGCCCGCCAGGGACGGCAGCCAGAGCGAGAGGGCGGGGACGAAGGTGATGGCCAGCAGCACCAGAAGCATGGGCGCGTAGAACGGGAGGACGCCGCGTGTGGCGTCCTCCACCCGGATGTCGCCCACCGCGGCGCCGACGAACAGGACGCCGCCGACTGGGGGCGTGATCAGGCCCAGGCCGAGGTTGAGCATGAGCATGACGCCGAACTGGACGGGGTCCATGCCCACGCTCGTCGCCACCGGCAGGAGGATCGGGGTGGTGATCAGGATGAGGGGCGCCATGTCCATCACGGTTCCGAGCGCGAGCAGCATCAGGTTGATGAGCAGCAGCACCACGATCGGGTTGTCGGACATGCCGGTCAGGCTCTGGGTCAGCGCGGCGGGGATGCGGAGCTGGGTCATCAGGTAGCCGAAGGCCCCCGCCGAGGCGATGAGGAACAGCACCGAGGACAGCGTGCGCGTGGCCCGGTTGAGGACACCGATCAGCCCGCGCGGGGTCAGCTCCCGGTAGACCACCAGCGAGACGACCAGCGCCCACACGCAGGCGATGGCAGCGGACTCCGTGGCGGTGAACACGCCGGTCATCACGCCGCCGATGATGATCACCGGCGTGAGCAGACCGAGCGAGCCCTGCCAGATCACCCGGGGCCACTCCCGCAGGGGGACGCGTTCGCCCTTGGGGTACTTGCGGCGCCAGGAGAGGTAGTAGGTCAGCCCCAGCAGCGCGAGGGCGAGCAGCAGGCCCGGCAGGACCCCGGCGAGGAACAGCGCACCGATGGACACGCTGCCGCCCGCGGCCAGCGAGTAGATGATCATGTTGTGGCTCGGCGGGATCAGCACGCCCTGGATCGAACTGGACACGGTGACCCCGACGGAGAACCGGGCGTCGTAGCCGGTGCGCTTCATCACGGGCACCATGACCGAGCCGATCGAGGAGGTGTCGGCCACCGCCGATCCGGAGATGCCGCCGAAGAAGGTGCTGGCCATGACGTTGAGCATCGCCATGCCGCCGCGGAGCCGCCCGATCATCAGGTTCGCGAGGTCGATGAGCCGGCGGGATATCCCGCCCGCCCCCATGATCTCGCCGGCGAGTACGAAGAAGGGGATCGCCAGCAGCGGGAAGGTCAGCAGCGCGTTGACGATCTGCTGGCCCACCACCGGAAGGGGGATCTGCAGGTAGAGCGCGGTGCACAGCGATGCCAGGGCCAGCCCGAGGGCGATCGGGATGCGCAGCGCCAGGGCGGCCACGAACACCCCGATGAGGATGGCCACGGCCAGAGGGTCACCGATCATCGTCGTCCTCCTCGGGAGCCGGTTCCGCCCCGGTCGTCTCGGCGCCCCGTGTCTGCGCGGGCCCGGCCGAGCGGGCCGCGCCGGCGGTCAGTCCGTCCCCGGAGATGGGCACCGCCTCGCTTCCGGGCGCCGCGGCGATGTCGTGCGCGCCGTCCTCCCCGCCGCTCGGGCGCGTGTCCCGGCGGGTGTCGATCCCGACGAGCTGCAGCAGGCTGTACACGGCCACGAGCACGCCCGTCACCGGCATGACGGCGTACTGCACCGAGGAGGGCAGGCCGGTCGCCGGGAGGCTGGTGCCCGCGGTGGACACGGTGAACTGCCAGCCCTGGAACACCAGGTAGAGGGCGAAGGCGAGGAACGCCAGCGGGGTCAGCGTCTCCACCGCGGTCCGCAGCCTGGGCGGGAGCCGGTCGGTGATGAAGGTGACGCCGATGTGCGTGTGCTCCCGCAGGCCGATGGCGATGCCGAGATAGCCCACCCAGGCCAGCAGGATGAGCGCCACCTCCGACCCCCAGCGCGGACTGGCCTGCAGCACGTAGCGGCCGAACACCTGCCAGGTGACCACCAGCACCACCGCGGCCAGTGCCGTGAGCGCGAGGGTGTCGGTCGTGCGGTCGAGCACGCGCAGAACTCCGCGCGCGATCGACTGGAACTTGGGCGGCACGGGCTATCGACCCCCTGCGGGTGCGGCGCGTTCGGCGAGGGCGCGGCGGATCTGCGCCAGGCGGCGGGCCGAGGCCAGGCCGCCGTGGTAGACGTGGAACTCCGTGGCGCCCGCGTCGGCGTACAGGTCCAGGCGCCGCTCCAGGTCGGCCGGGTCGGCCGGCCGCGGCGGCAGCGCGAGCACGTAGGCACCCACGTCCGCGTCCGCGGGCCGCGCCTGGGCGGCCAGCCCGGCCAGCCCGGCGGCGGCCTCCTCGTCGGGGGTCCAGCAGGTGCCCACGAGGCAGTCGGCGGCGGGGCCGCCCGGGTCGTCGGCGACGGTGGCGAACGGCCCGGTCGCCCACGCGTCGGCGGAGGCGTGGACGGCGACGCGGATTCCCGGACGCAGTTCGCGGGCCCGCCCCAGCAGCAGCGAGCGCAGCTCGGCGGCGAGCCCGGTGCGCACCCGGCGCACGGGGGCGGCGAGCGGTCCGAGCGCCTCCTCCACCGAGGGCGGGGGCTCGGCGGCGTCGACCCCGGCGCGGACCCGGCGGACCAGGTCGGCCGGATCGACGCCGGCGTCGCGGTAGCGCCGGTCGCAGGCCGCGCAGCAGCACAGCGACAGCAGGTCGAGCTGGACCGGGGTGTACTCCGCTCCCTCGGTCTTCTCGTGGTGGCCGCCGTGGCGGACGCCGAGCGGGCCGCAGGCCTCCAGGATGAGGCCGTCGGGTTCGCCGAGGGCGACCACCTCGGCGACGAGCCGCGCGCAGTAGTCGCGGACCTCGGCGGATGCGGGGCACAGGGCGTACTCGTAGTGCTCGCCGAAGGCGTTGCGCACGGTCAGGTCCGGGTGGGCCGCGCCGAGGAGCGAGTTGTGGGTCAGCACGACCCACGCGGGCACGGCCAGGCCGGCGGCGCGCAGGGCCGTGCGCGCCGCCGCGAAGGAGTCGTCCCCGGCGACCCAGTCCGGGCGGCCGGGCACGAGCCTGCTGCCCTGCCACGCATCGGGCGTGACGGGCACGTAGCAGGCGGCGTGCCGGGCGTGGACGAACCGGTGGCCGGGATGGCGGGGGGTGGCGGCACGGGCGGTGTGGTAGGAGGCGGCGACCGCGACGGACCCGGCACCGAGTCCGGCCAGGCGGTCGGGTGCGCCGGGATCGCCGACCACGTCCCAGGGGTAGGCGTAGACGGTATTCACCAGAACCTCGTCTTCGGCTGGTAGTCGGGCTGGAAGCGCCGCATGTAGGTGGTGTCGTCGCGCCGGGTGATCCCGCAGCGCAGGTACTGCTCGTGCATGGCCGCCAGCGCGTCGCGGTCCAGGTCCACGCCCAGCCCCGGCGCCTCGGGGACGGCGACCGCGCCGCCGCTGAAGCGCAGCGCGCCGGCGGCGACCACGTCCTGCCCGTTCTGCCAGGGCGTGTGGGTGTCGCACGCGTGGTTGACGTTCGGCACGGCGGCGGCCAGGTGGGTCATGGCGGCCAGGCTGATGCCGAGGTGGGAGTTGGAGTGCATGGACAGCTCGATGCCAAAGGTCTGGCACAGCGCGGCCATCTGGGTGGAGCGCCGCAGGCCGCCCCAGTAGTGGTGGTCGATGAGCAGGACGCCGATCGCGCCCTGGGCGACGGCCGGGGGCAGGTGGTCGGGGGTGACCACGCACATGTTGGTGGCCAGGGGCATGGGTGAGCGGGACGCGACCTCGGCCATGCCGTCGATACCGGAGGTAGGGTCCTCCAGGTACTCCAGCACCCCGGCGAGCTCGGCGGCGACGCGCACCGAGGTCTGCGGGGTCCACGCCGCGTTGGGGTCCAGCCGCAGCGGCATGCCGGGAAACGCCTCGGCGAGGGCGCGGACCGCCGCGACCTCCTCGTCCGGAGGGAACACGCCGCCCTTGAGCTTGATGGAGCCGAACCCGTAGTCGGCGACCAGGCGCCGCGCCTGGGCGACGATCCCGCCGGGGTCGAGGGCCGCACCGAAGGGGTCCTCCGGGGCCCCCGGGTGGGCGGCCCACTTGTAGAACAGGTAGGCGCTGTAGGGCACGGCCGAACGCACCGGTCCGCCCAGCAGGTCGACCACGGGCCGGCCGGCCGCCTTGCCCTGGATGTCCAGGCAGGCGACCTCGAAGGGGGAGAACACGCCGTCGGCGGTCTTCTGGTTGCTGCCCGCACCGGTGAGGCCGTGCTGGTGGGTGACGACCGCGGAGCCCACGCATTCGGCGACCAGGGTGCCGACGCGGTGGAGGTCGTAGGGGTCGGTGCCCAGGAGCGCGTCGGCGGCGGCCCGCACCATCGCCAGGTGCGCCTCGTCGCCGTAGGTCTCGCCGAGTCCGGTGAGGCCGTCGTCGGTGGCGACCTCCACGACGCCCCGCAGCGCCCACGGCTCGTGCACGCCGGTGGCGTTGAGCAGCGGCGGGTCGTGGAAGGCCACCGGAGTCACGGTGATGCCACTGATGCGCACGGTCACCCCCTGACCAGTCGCAGGCCGTCGTCGATGATGCGCTGCAGGACGTCCAGATGCTCGGGGCCGGGGTCGGTCAGCGGCGCGCGGACGGGGCCGACCGCGCGGCCCCGCAGCCGGGCCCCGGCCTTGACCAGGGACACCGCATAGCCGGGGACGCGGTCGCGCAGTTCGGCGAACGGGCGGTAGAAGCCGGAGAGCAGCCGCTGCACCGCCGCCTGGTCGTCGTTGCGCAGAGCCGTGTGGAACGCTCCGGCGACCTCGGGGACGAAGGCGAAGGCGGCCGAGGAGTACAGGTCGAAGCCGACCGCCCGGTAGGCGGGGGCGGAGAGTTCCGCCGTCGGCAGGCCGTTGAACAACAGGAACTCGTCGCCGACGGCCTCGCGCACCTCCAGCACGATCCGCTGCGCGTGCTCGATGTCGCCCAGGCCGTCCTTGAAGCCCGCGACGAACGGCTCCTTGGCCAGGCGCGCGACGCCTTCGGGTGAGAAGCGCGCATTGTTGCGCTGGTAGATGACCACCGGCAGCGGGGAGGCCGCGGCGACCTGGCGGACATAGGACTCCAGCCCCCCTCCCGGCCCCTGCACCAGGTAGGGCGGCATCACCAGCAGGCCGTCGGCCCCGGCCTCGGCGGCGGCCCGGGCGCAGGCCCGGGCGTGGGGGAGCGGGCCGCCGGCGCCGCTGAGCACCGGCACGCGCCCGGCCGCCGCCTGCACGGCGGCACCGACGAGCCGCCGGTACTCGGCGAGGTCCAGGGCGTGGAACTCGCCGGTCCCGCACGCAGCGAAGACGCCGCCTGCACCGGCGTCGACGCCGTCGGCGACGTGGTCGGCGAGCACCTCGGGCGCCAGGTCGCCCGCCGGGTCGAATGGCGTGACCGGGAAGAACAGTAGGCCGTCTAACTGCATCTCATCTCAATTCACATATATGAATGAAAATCTCCCTTGTAAAAGATGGCTAGAAATGTAAAATTTTCGATATCCGGTGTCAAGGGGGCGTAACGGGTGATCCTGCGACGAAGGGCCACGTCATGACGGTGAAATCCGCTGACCGGACACTCGAGGTCCTGGAGGTGCTGGCGAGATCGGCCACGCCGCTGTCGCTCGCCGAGCTGCACGACGAGCTCGGCTATCCCAAGTCCAGCCTGTACGTGCTGCTGCAGACCATGGTGGAGCGGCGGTGGGTCGAGACGGACGCGCGCGGATCGCTCTACCGGGTGGGCGTGCGCGCCCTGCTGGCCGGTACCTCCTACCTCGACCGCGACCCGGTGGTCCGCGCCGCCGCGCCGATCCTCGAAGAGGTGCGCAGCGAGGTCAACGAGACCGTGCACCTGGCGCGGCTCGACGGCGGCAGCATCGTCTACCTGGCCAGCCGCGAGTCGCGGCACCAGCTGCGCACGGTCTCCCGCGTCGGGCGGCGGCTGCCGGCCTACGCCACCGCGCTGGGGCGGGCGATCCTCTCCCAGCGCCCGGACGGCGCGGACCTGGTCCCCGAACACCCGGAGGCGCTCAGTCCGCGCGGCCTGACCGACCGCCGGGCGATCCTCGCCGAGCTGGACGAGTTCCGCCGGATGCACTACTCGAAGGAGTCCGAGCAGACCAACCTCGGCCTGGGCTGCCGAGCGGTGGTGCTGACCTACAACGACCCGGTGACCGACGCGCTGAGCTGCTCGGTTCCGCTGGCGCGGCTGGACGAGGACCACAGCCGGCACATCGTGGACACCCTCATCGACGCCTCCCGCCGCATCTCCGAGCTGCTCACCCGCTGACCCCGTCTGGAAGGGACTGCCCATGACCGAGCGGATTCTCATCACCGGCGCGGCCGGAGGACTCGCGAGCCTGATGCGCCCCCGGCTCGCCCGGCCCGGACGCGAGCTGCGGCTGCTCGACGTCGCGACTCCGGCCGACCCCGCTCCCCACGAGGAGGTCGTCACCGCCAGCGTCACCGACGCGGCGGCGGTGGCCGAGGCGATGCGCGACGTCTCCGCGGTGATCCACCTGGGTGGCCACAGCCTGGAGGGTCCGTGGGAGGACATCCTCGACGTCAACGTCCACGGCAGCTACGTCGTCCTGGAGCAGGCGCGCCTGGCCGGGGTCCCGCGGGTGGTCCTGGCCAGCTCCAACCACGCCGTGGGCTTCCACCCCCGCGTGCCCGAGGTGCCCGACTACGCCTTCCCCCGCCCCGACACCTTCTACGGCGTGAGCAAGGTGGCCCTGGAGGCACTCGGCAGCCTCTACCACGACAGCTTCGGCATGGACGTGATCGCCGTGCGCATCGGCACGTGCTTCGAGAAGCCGACCAACGCGCGCATGCTCGACCACTGGATGTCGCCCGACGACGGTGCACGCCTGTTCGAGGCGTGCCTCAACGCCCCCTCGCCCGGGTTCCGCGTCGTCTGGGGCGTCTCGGACAACACCCGGCGGTGGACCTCGCTGGAGGCCGCCCGGGCGCTGGGCTACGAGCCGCAGGACGACTCGGAGGCCTACGCCGAGACGATCCGGGCCGCCGAGGGCGAGCGCGACCCGGACCGCCCGCCGCACAACCAGATCGGCGGCCACTGGCGGCTCGCCGCCGCCGACCCCCGAAACCGCACTCCCCGCATCGACCGGACCTAGCCCGGGCGCCCGCTCATCGGCGACGCTCGCAAGCTCCCCGGCGAGATGTGCTGAACCCGCTGCGGCGCCGACCCCGCCGAGGTCGGCGCCGCAGCGGTGTCCGGTGCCCGCGCTCAGCGCGGCCGCCGCCGCGCGCGCCGACCGCCGCGCTCCGGTGGTCGGCTCCCCGGCCGCTCCCGAGGGGACGGGCGGGCCGTGCCGGGGCCCGGCCCTGGGGGTCCGTGTCGCGGCGACCGGTGACGGGGACCACACCAACCCCTTGACCCCCGCTCCGGCTGCGAATTAGTTTACTTCCAGTACAAATTAGGTGCGTCACAGGTCGATGGCTTTGCGTCGTCGGCCGCACCGTCGCCCTCATCCACCCATCGGCGGAGCGATGCCCTCACACGAGCACGAAGGACACACATGGCCAGGGAACTCTCCCGCCGTCGCCTGCTCTCCGCGGGATCGGCGGCCTCACTCGCCCTGCTGCTTCCCGGATGCGGGTTCGGCATCGGCAGTTCTCGGCTGAGCGCAGGAGCCGCGATCTGGGACATCTCCACCGGCAGTGAGCAGAAGCTGCTCGAAGACGTGGTGAGGAGGTTCAACCGCCGCGCCGACGGCGCGCCCGTGGCCGCCCAGTTCTTCCAGAACGACCCCTACAAGAACCGTTTGCGGACGTCGATGATCTCCGGAACGCCGCCCGAGGTGTTCTACAACTGGGGCGGCGGCCAGCTCAAGGCCTTCGTCGACGCCGGAGAGGCCGCGGCGATCCCCCCGTCGGTCGCCACCGACCGCTACTTCCCGTCGGTGATGGAGGCGGTGACCTTCGACGGGCGCGTCTACAGCGTCCCCAAGTCGGGCACCGCGCCGAAGGTCTTCTTCTACAACAAGGACCTCTTCGCCGAGCACGGCCTCAGCCCGCCGGAGAGCTGGAGCGATTTGCTGGAGGTCGTCGGCGTCCTCTCCGGCGCGGGCCTGACCCCGATCTCCCTCGCGGGCCAGAACCTGTGGACGAACATGATGTACCTGGAGTACCTCGTCAACCGCGTGGGCGGGCGCGAGCCCTTCAGGGCCGTCGTGGCCGGCGAGTCCGGCGCGTGGTCGCACCCGGCCTTCCGGCAGGCGGTCGCCATGATCCAGGAGCTCGTCGACGCCGGCGCCTTCCCGGACGGGTTCGCGGCCCTGGACGCCGACACCAACCAGGACACCCAGCTCGTGTACTCGGGGCAGGCGGGCATGCTGCTCCAAGGCGCGTGGAACTACCAGCGCTTCGTCACCGACGCCCCGGACTTCGCCGGCGACAGCCTGGGCTGGTTCCCCTTCCCCGCCGTCGAGGGCGCCGGCGGCGACGCCGGCGCCGTGGCCGGAAACCTCACCAACTTCTACGCACTGAGCAGCGCCTCCCGCAACCGCGACCGGGCTGTCGCGTTCCTGGAGGAGGCGGTCATGAACGAGTACATGGTCGACCGGTTGATCGACCTGGGACTGGCGCCGCCGGTCGAGGGCATCGAGGACCGGCTGGCCCGAAGCGACCGCTCCGAATGGCTGCTGTTCATCTACCGGTTGGTGCGGGGCGCCTCCTACTTCGACCTGTCCTGGGACCAGGCACTGCCACCCGAGGTGGCCCAGGAACTGCTGACCAACCTCGGCCGCGTGTTCGCGCGGAGCATCACCCCCGATCAGTTCGCACAGAACATGAACCGCATCCCGAAGCGCTGAGCACGCTCGCCCCCGCGCCCGCGTACAGCGGGCCACCCACGCCGCCTCCCGCCCCCGACACAGGGGAGACTCGTGTCTGAACCACGTGATCGGAAAGCGCCGCTGCTGCTGATGCCGGCGCTGCTGTTCTTCTCCGTCTTCGCCCTCGGGCCGCTGGTCGCGGCCGTGTGCCTGAGCTTCCTGCAGTGGAACGGGATCACCCCGCCGCAGTGGATCGGGCTGGATAACTGGGCCCGGGCGCTCACCGACCCGCTGACCCTGGACTCCCTACGGCTGACCCTGCTGGTGATCGTCCTGTCCTGGCTGCTGCAGACCCCGGCCAGCATCCTGCTGGGGGTCTTCCTGGCCGGCTACCAGCGCTACCGCGCCCTCCTGGGGATCGCCTACTTCCTGCCGCTGCTGTTCTCGGCCGTGGCCGTCGGCCTCATCTGGCAGGCGATCCTCAGCCCCCAGGGCGCGCTGAACTCCCTGCTGCGCTCGGTGGGCGCCGACGCCCTCGCCCAGCCCTGGCTGGGCGACCCCGGCACGGCGATCTACGCGGTCATCATCGTGATCGCCTGGCAGTTCATCCCGTTGCACACGCTGCTCTACCAGGCGGCGGTGCGTCAGATCCCGCAGCAGCTCTACGAGGCCGCGCGCATCGACGGCGCGGGCACGCTCCGGCAGTTCTTCTCCATCACCCTGCCGCAGCTCAAGTACACCCTCATCACCTCGTCGATCCTCATCGTCAACGGATCGATCACCTACTTCGACATCTTCTTCATCCTCACCGGCGGGGGCCCCGAGAACTCCACCCGGATCCTGCCGCTGCACATGTACATCACCGCTTTCCAGGAGACCCGGATCGGCTACGGCAGTGCGATCGCGGTCCTGCTGGTCGCGCTCGGGCTCGTCCTGTCCCTCGCGCTGCTGCGGATCTCGGGGTACTCGCGCATGGAGAGCCAGGCAGAGGGAGCGTGAGCCTTGGCAGGCACACACGGCGGTACCGCCGACCCGTCCGACGCCCGCGCCCGGCGGGCCGCCGGGCACCGACCGCGGCGGTCCTTCCCGCTGGTTCCGCTGATGGGGCTCGTCTGGTTCGCGGCGGCGTTCTACCCCGTCTACTACATGTTCATCAGCAGCCTGCGGGAGCAGGGCGACTACCTCGAAGGCAGCCCGTGGCTCCCGCCGCTGGACCCGGTCGTGGGCAACTACACGGAGGTCCTGCGCAGCGGGCTCGCGCTCTACTTCCTCAACAGCCTGTTCGTGGTCACCCTGTCGGTCGGCCTGATCGTCTTCGTCAGCTTCCTGGCCGCCTACGTGATCGCGCGCATCAGCAGCCGGGCCGTCCGCGCGGTCTTCACCACCTTCCTGATGGGGCTGGCGATCCCGCTGCAGGCGGCGATCATCCCCGTGTACCTGCTGATCGTGGAGCTGGGGCTGTACGACACCCTCTACGCCCTCATCCCGCCCCAGGTGGCGTTCGGCATCCCGCTGACGGTGCTGATCCTGGTGAACTTCATCCGCGACATCCCCAACGACCTCTTCGACGCGATGAGGATCGACGGCGGGGGGCACCGCCGGGCCCTGCGCACCCTCGTGCTCCCGCTCTCGCGGCCGGCCCTGGTCACCGTCGTCATCTACAACGCGCTGCAGGCGTGGAACAACTTCCTGTTCCCGCTGGTGCTGACACAGAGCGCGAACGTGCGGACGATCCCGCTGGCCCTGCAGCAGTTCCAAGGCCAGTACGGCGTCGACGTCCCCGGCCTGATGGCCGCGGTGCTCCTGTCCACGCTGCCGATCGTGGTGCTCTACATCGTCGCCCGCCGGCAGCTCCTGGGAGGTCTGACCGCCGGCTTCGGAAGGTGATTCGAACGGGTCGGCGCGCAGCGGGTGACCACGCCCGCGGCGGCCGGCCCACGGTTGAGAGGAGTCAGGTTTGACTGGCGACGCCCTGCTGTCCGTCCGCGGCTCGACGCTCGTGGACCGCAACGGCACCACTGTCGTCCTGCGCGGATTCGGCCTCGGCGGGTGGATGAACATGGAGAACTTCATCACCGGCTACCCGGCGAACGAGGAGGCGCACCGCCGCTCCGTCCGGCGGGTGCTGGGGGAGCGGCAGTACCACCTGTTCTTCGACCGGTTCCTGGAGTACTTCTTCACCGAGGAGGACGCGCGCTACATCGCCTCTCTGGGGCTCAACCTCGTCCGGCTGCCGATCAACTACCGGCACTTCGAGGACGACATGCGCCCCTTCGAGATCGACGAGTCGGGGTTCCACCACCTGGACCGGGTCGTCGACCTGTGCGCACGCCACGGCATCTACACGATCATCGACCTGCACGCGCTGCCCGGCTGCCAGAACCAGCACTGGCACTCCGACAACCCCACCCACCGCGCCCTGCTCTGGGAGCACAGGCACTTCCAGGACCGCGCGGTGCACCTGTGGGAGGCCATCGCCCGCCGCTACCGCAACAACCCGTGGGTGGCGGGCTACAACCCGATCAACGAGCCGGCGGATCCGAGCGAAGAGATGATCATGCCGTTCTACGCGCGGCTCTACGAGGCGATCCGCGCCCACGACCCCGACCACGTGATCTTCCTGGAAGGCAACCGCTACTCCCAGGACTTCCACATCTTCGGTGAGCCCTGGGAGAACGTGGTCTACACCAACCACGACTACGCGCTTCCCGGTTTCGTCGACGGAGGCCCCTACCCGGGGGTGAGCCGCGGCACCTACGTCGACCGCGACGTGCTGGAGGAGACCTTCCGGCGGCGCAGCGCCTACATGCTGTCGCGCGGCCTGCACGTATGGGTGGGCGAGTTCGGCCCCGTCTACACCGGCGACCCCGAGGCCGACGCGATGCGCTACCGGGTGCTCCGCGACCAGCTGGAGATCTACCAGCGCTACGGGGCCAGCTGGGCCGTCTGGCTCTACAAGGACATCGGCCTGCAGGGGGTGGCCTACGCCGCGCCCGACTCCCCGTGGATGCGCCGGGTCGAGCCGATGCTGCGCAAGAAGGCGCGGCTGGGCGCCGACTCCTGGGGCGGAACGGAGGAGGGCATCACCGAGGTCATGCAACCGATCCGGGACCTGTTCGCGCGGGAGTTCCCCGACTACGCGCCGTTCCCGTTCGGGGCCTCGCGCGACATCCAGCAGCTCGTGCGGCACATCCTGCTCTCGGAGCCGATGGTGGAGGAGTTCGCCGAGCTCTTCCGCGGGGTCACCGACGAGGAGATCGACACGCTGATGCGTTCCTTCCTGTTCGAGAACTGCCGCATCCGCACACCGCTGGCCGACGTCCTGGCCGAGCACTCCGGTACCGCCGCGCACGGAAGGTGAGCCGCGGCCCGCGCCCGGGTCGGCCCTGAAGGCGGCCGACCCGGGGCCTCACGCGTCGGGGTCTGCGGGCCAACCGCCGGCGGCTAGCCGGCACCGCGCCCGCAGACCCCGCACGCTGCGGCGGGCTATGCCGACGCCGGCGGCGGAGCGGCGTCCCGAAGCCGCCCCGCCGCCGGCGTCACCGCGTGCACACGAAGCTGTCGGCGCTGGCGGGGTCACCCGAGCGGTAGCGCGGCCACAGGGGGTACTCGCACAGGGGCCGGGACCTGCCGTCGCCGCCGGCGGTGACGACGGGATCGGTGGGCGGCCGGCGGTTCTCGACCCACTGCTCGAGAGCGGTGACCGAGTCCCAGGCGGCGGCGAAGGCGGGATCGCCGACGTTGGCGTGGTTCGCACCCGGCACGAGGTAGTAGCGCATGAACCTCTTCGTCTTCCGCGGCCCTACCGTGGCGACCACCCGCTCGTAGTAGTCGTTCGTCGACCGGTGGGAGACGAGCTCGTCCGCCGCACCGTGGATCAGCAGCAGTCTGCCGCCCGCGCGCCGGAACGGCCGCAGGTCCGCGTCGTTGAGGTCCTGCAGAGCCGAGAGGCGGCTGATCCGCTCCCGCCACTTCCCCGGGTGGCGCGGGTCGACGGACAGTGCGCTGCGGCCGGGATCGCGGGTCAGGAAGTACTTGACCCACTGGTCCCAGTACTGCATCCCGTAGCCGCTGGTCAGCGGCATGGGGTCCGCGGGAGCGGCGGTGCCGAACCCCAGCAGCGGTGTCCTCATGTCCGCGCCCGACAGGAACGGAAAGCCCGGATAGCTGCGCTCGCCGCTGGCGATCTCGTAGGGCCAGGCCCACTCCGAGGAGATGGCGCGCACCGAACCGATCTGGCGGTCGGAGAGGCACGCCGTTCCGGTGTCCTCGCCGCCCGGGCACCGCAGCTCGCGGGGATCGAAGTCGCAGGCCCGCACGTTCGAGACGATCCCGTCCTCCAGGCCGTCGAGGCCGTCGCAGGCCCCGACGGCGCTGTCGTAGAGCAGGCCCTGCTTCTCGGGCCCGGGGAAGGCGTCGGGTTCCGCCAGAAGCTGCGTCGCGTAGCCGAGGTAGAGCGCCTCCGCCAGGTTGTTCCATGCCGGATAGGCCGAGATGACGCCGTCGAAGGCCCTGGGCCACCGCTGGACCGCGGCCAGCGCCTCGCGGCCCCCCGTCGATCCGCCGGCGAAGTACGCGTGCTTCGGTTCGGCGCGGCGGCTCTGCCGGATCAGGAACAGAGCCGCGTCGTGGGTCTTCTTGAGCGCATCGCCGGTCGCGAAGTTCCGCAGCGCCTCGTCGTTCACGGCGAAGGAGCCGTCCAGTGACGGAACCGGGTGCATCGCCGGATCCGCCTGGTGCCCCGAGTCGCCGGCGTAGGTCGCATACCCGCGGGCCAGCGGGGTCGGCTCGTCCGCCGGCCCGAAGGGCACACCCGCTGTGACGTCGGGGACGGTGCCGTTGTAGCCGCCGCCTCCGAACATCATCGTCTTGCGGTTCCATTCCACCGGTACGGCGATGCGCATCCCGATGTCCGGGGCCGAGGTGTCGACAGGGTGGAGCGCGGCGTCGATACGGCAGTAGCTCACGCTCTCGCGGCCGACGGCCTCCGTCACCGCCGAAGCGGCGGTGACGCTGCCGCCCCGTGTGGGCAGGCTGATGGCGGAGGCGGGGATCTCCCGGCCTTCGAGCTCCGCGCACTGCGGGCGCTTCCCCTGCGGCGCAGCGTCCTCGGCGGCGGCCGGCCGGGCGGCCGCCGCGGTGCACAGGATGACGGCGGCGACCGCAAGCACCAGGCCGGTGCGCGCCGTGCCCGGTCCAGAGGTCTGGGTCCCCGGTCTCATGGCAGGCCCCCTACTCGCCGGCGCGCGTCGTCTGCGCGGATTCGCGGCCCGGACTCTCTTCGAGGTCGTGGCGGAGCCACGTGCGGTAGAGGGTCGTGTAGAGGAGCGGCGCCACCACCGCGGTCACCGGCCAGATCACGTAGAGGAAGACCGCCGTGGAGGTGGGTAGGCCGCCGAGGGTGCCCTCGCCGCCCAGCGCCGCGTGGGAGGCGGCGAACAGTGCCGCGAGTGCGGCGCCGAAGACCGCCACCTGGCCGACCATGGACGGCGACCAGAGGTCGCGCCTGTTGAGCGAGCCCATCAGCATGAACACCGTCGCCAGCACGGGGACGGCGTAGTAGACCAGGTACCACTGGTCCAAGAGCATTCCGGCGGTCGCGGCCGCGATGGTGGCGAAGGTGGCGGCGACCAGGGAGTCGACGCGGCCCAGGCCCGCCGGGCGGTCGCCGGCCAGCTCGACGAACCTCTCCGACGACGTCCGGGAGGGCGCCGCTACCGAGACGGCGACGAAGAGGAGGATTCCGAGGCAGACGACCGCTCCGCCGGACAGCAGGTACGCCGGCAGGGTGACCACGCCCTCGGCTGTCAGCACGGTCAGCGCGAGGTTGGCGACGATGCCGAAGACGACCGCTGCGGTGGTCGCCGTCGCCGTGGCGCGGCGCCAGTACAGGCCCAGGACCAGCGGCCCGAAGATGGCGGCCGCGAACGCCGCCCAGCCGATGGCGCCGAGGATGAAGACCACCTGGGAGAGGTAGAGCGCGAAGACCAGCGAACACGCGACGACGAGTGCACTGGCCACGCGCGCCCAGAGGAGTTCCCTGCGGACGCGGATACCCAGCGCCCCGGTGACGTCGCGCATCAGGGCCGACGCTCCGACGGCGATGAAGGAGTTGGCGCTGGACATGATCGCGGCGAGCAGTCCGGCGAGCACGAATCCCGCGAACGTCGGAGAGACCATGTTGTCCAGGAACCAGGTGGCGGTGTTGTCGATGTTGTCCAGTTCGGGTGCCCGCCCGGCCATGGTCAGTCCGCGCGTCGCCAGCCCGACGCCGAGGGCGAAGAGGGTCGTCACGGCGTATGCCACTCCCGCGACCAGGGCGCCCCACTTCAGCTCGGTGGGCGAGCGCAGCATCAGGAACTTGGTGATCAGCTGCGGCTGTGCCGCGGCGCCGAGGACGGCCAGGATCACGAAGGCCCAGATCCACGTCAGCGGCTGGGTCGCGTCGATGCGCAGGAACGAGACGTCCTGGGCCGCGATGCTTTCGAGCATCGCCCCCCAGCCGCCGAGGGTGCTGGTGGCGACGAAGAAGACGCCGATGGACGTGGCCACCATGAGCAGGCCCTGGATGAAGTCCGTCCAGGCGCCGGCGAGCATCCCGCCGACGATCGTGTAGAGGGCGACCACGAGCGAGCCGATCAGGGCGCCGGTGGTCGTCGAGGTGTCGAAGATCAGGGCGACGATCACGCCGATGGCGGTCACCTGGGCGGTCATGTAGGCGACCGCTCCGATGAACATGGCGACCGACATGGCCAGATGCGCCGAGCGGCCGGGGTACCTGAGTCGGATGACGTCGGGAATCGAGTAGACGTCGTGCTCCCGGGCCAGCCGGTACAGCCGGCTTCCGAGCAGGAACCAGGACAGGGCGAAGGCCAGCGGCACGAAGAGCGCCGCCGCGACGATCGCCTGCAGGCCCCAGGCGTAGGTGTTGGCGGTGTGGCCGATCATGCCGAAACCGCTCTGGATGGAGGCGAACGTACCGACCGCCATCACCAGGAAGCCCAGTGTCTGGCCCGCGACCAGGAAGTCCCTCGACGACTTCACCTTCGACCTCGCCCAGTAGCCGATACCGAGCATGAGCGCGAAGTAGATCAGGATGAACACGATCGCTGAGTTCATGTGAACCTCAATCCTCCTAGAGCCCGACCTCCCCCGTGCAGGCATGTCATACTACGCAGTATTATGTGTCCCAGGACACAATAGTCAACCATTCGCCAGTGTGGGCACTCTCAGCGGTAAAGGCGGTGGGGGCCACCGCCGGCCGCGAGGAGGGGGACCGTTGAGCATCAGCGCTCACGACACCGGGGCCGTTGGAAGGACGCCGGAGGCCAGGCACCGCATCCTGGACGCGGGCGCCGAAGCCTTCATGCGTCGGGGCTTCTCCAGCGCCACGCTCGATGACATCGCCGATCAGGTCGGAGCCACCAAAGGGCTGATCTACTACCACTTCCGGTCGAAGTTCGACGTGTTCCTGGCCGTCTACGAAGAGGGGATGCGGCGGGTCCGCGAACGCGTCGAGCCCCATGCGGCGAGCGGCGGCAGCGGGCGCGAGCGACTCGCGGCGATGTCCCGCGCCCATCTCCTCAACCTCATGACGGACCTCGCGTACCACCACGTGGTCCACCAGGGCGTACGCGCTCAAGACTCCTCGGAGCTGAAGATCCGCCAGCGCGACGCGCTGAGCGCCCTCAACGGGCTCAGGCGCGACTACGAGCACATGTTCCGCCGGGTCGTGGCCGAGGGCATGGCGGACGGCTCGCTTCGCCAGGTCGACGTCTCGCTGGCCGCCCGGACCCTGCTGAGCAGCCTGAACGCCGTCGACATGTGGTACCGGAAGATCGAGGACCAGCCCGCCGAAGAGGTGGAGGAACTGGCCGGCCACATCGTCGACCTGCTCGTCGGAGGCCTGTCCGCCGCACCCGGAACCCGGGGGGCGCCCCGGTCGGATGCCTCTGACCGGCGGTGACGCCGACCGCCGCCGTCTGTCCGGCCGGTCGCGGGTGCCCGATCCGAGCCCGGCGCCGCGCGTCCACGTCGACCAGCCCGACTTCGCCGTTCGGGCCATCCGGCGGGTCACCGACCGGGCCGCCGCCTGACAGGCCGCCCCGCCCGGGCCCGGCCCCCACCGCCTGCACGCGGCGGATCCGGTCGGTCATCTCCGAGACCTCGTCGGAGCCGTCGCCCGCGGGGTGGATGTGAACCCGGTCGGCCGCTCGCCCCTGGGCAGCGCCTCGGTCCGGGCGATCTCGTCGGAGACCGTGCCGGTTTCCGCGGGCGGCCGCGCAGGAGACGAGCCGGGGCCTCAGGCGAGCCCGCCGTTCACGTAGACGACCTGGCCGTTGACCCAGCGGGCCGGGCCGGCGAGGAACGCGACCGCCTCGGCGACGTCGTCGGGCGTGCCCAGGCGCTCGAGCGGGGCGGCCTTGGCGAGCTCGTCGACGGTCTGCTGGTCCTTGCCGTCAAGGAAGAGCGGAGTGGCGGTGGGACCGGGGGCGACGGCGTTGGCGGTGATGTCCCTCCCGCGCAGCTCGCGGGCCAGGACCAGGGTCATGCTCTCGACCGCGGCCTTGGAGGCGACGTAGCCGCCGTAGGTCGGGAACCGCGTACGGGTCACGGTCGTGGAGAAGTTGATCAGCGCGCCGCCCGCCCGGAGCCGGTTGGCCGCGAGCTGGGAGACGACGAAGGTGCCGCGGATGTTGGTCCGGTGCATGCGGTCGAGGTCGGCCAGGTCGAGGGTCGCGATCGGCGAGAGCAGCATGATCCCGGCGGTGTTGACGACGACGTCGAGGCCGCCCCACTCCTCCTCGATCGTGTCGAACCCGGCCGCCATCGCGGCCTCGTCGGCGACGTCGCCGCCGACCGTGATCGCCTGTCCTCCGGTACCGCGGACCTTCGCCGCCAGCTCCTCGGCGCGAGAAGCGTTGCCGGAGTAGTGGACCGCGACGGCGAAGCCGTCCTGGACGAGGCGCTCGACGACACTGCTGCCGATGCCGCCGGAGCCGCCGGTGACGAGAGCGACGCGCGCGGTGGTGCTGGTCATGGGGTGCTCCACTCGGCTGAGATTCGTGATGTGGACTGTCCGTCCATATAACCATGATATGGACGAGAAGTCCATATATCCCGCCCTGCGTCCTGCGGTGGCGCGAAGGCCGATGGGTCGACGGGTGCGCAGGGCGTGGGTTGGATCGTGTCCGGCTGCCCGGGCCGCCGGTTCCGCCGGCCGCCTGTGATACGCCCGGCGCCCCGGCGCCCGCTTGCCCCGGCCGGGCGCTGCCCTGCA
The DNA here is from genome assembly GCF_039542725.1 of Streptomonospora halophila. Taxonomy (NCBI): domain Bacteria; kingdom Bacillati; phylum Actinomycetota; class Actinomycetes; order Streptosporangiales; family Nocardiopsidaceae; genus Streptomonospora; species Streptomonospora halophila. The sequence goes on from NZ_BAABIK010000001.1 coordinate 206,789, forward strand.
CCGGCCGGGGCAAGCGTGTCGTGGTCTTCCCTTGCAACAACCGAAAAACTGTTGCGGCCGGAGTAGACATGCGCCGGGGAGGGTGCTAATTTTCCTGCTGTGGCCGAGAAACCGGGCCGCAAACGGCCGCCGGCAGACATCGGCGGAGCAGGTCGGCCCGACCGGCGCACACGTGCGGCACGGCGCCGGGGGCCGGTAGGACCGCAGTAGGCGAATAGCGCAAGCGCAGGATCGCAACAGCAGTAGTGAAGCAGGAGTTGTCGAAGCAGTTGCCGTTGTGAGGACGACGAGAGGAGCGGATGCCATCAGGATCGCCCGCGCGAGGAACGTCGCCGCGCGGGTACCGCAGGACCCTGGTTCGAAAGAGGTGGTCCACGGTCAGACAACCGCGATCCCCGCATTCCCGGCGCCGCAGGCGCGGGAATCGGCAGGCCGGTCCCGCTGGGGCCGGTGCGTAGATGGTGTTGAACTCTCGGGCCCCGGCGCCGCAGTGGCGCCGGGGCCCTCGGTGTGCCCGCGGAGACGTAGACGGTGTGCGGTGACCGGTTCCGACGCCGCTGGTTGCCTTGATGACGACGGCTCTCCCGCCTACACGAGGGGGCGGGCGGCGGAGGTGGCGGGCACCACGCCGGCGTTCCCGCGCGCGCCGGGTTCGGGCGGGCTGATCGAACCGCTGCGTTCGGCGGGAGGGCACCGGCGCTTCTCGCGCTATCGGGTGCGGACCGCGGCGCGCGCCCGGATCCGACCCGACCCGTAGGGCTGGTACTGGGGCCGCAGGCCCCCGCTGTCGCGGGTGCTCCACGCCGCGCGGCCTTCGCCCTGATGGGCGCCTGCGCTTCGCCAACGCGCAGGTCCCGCATCGACGCCCGCGGCGTACGCACCGCGCCCGCCGGGGATGAGCAGTCGGCGCGTACAGCCGGTGCCGAGACCGCCGAGACCGCCGAGCCGGAGGCGCCCGCCTGCCCCGCAACCGGCGCCCGACCCGGATCCGACATCGAAGGCCGGCCGCGGCTGCAGTGGCCGAAGCGGCGGTTGAGCCCGGACGGTCGTCGGCCGCAGCGGTCGGCGGCGCCTCGGTGAAGTAGGTGATTGTCACCGACGCGAACGCGGGTGCGTCTGCGCGATCGTCATGGCATGGCGACACGATCCCACGGCACGGCGGCTTACCGCCTCGCCCGCGGCTCGGTACCGGGTTCGCCCCGCACCCCCGGGCGCGGCCGTCGCCGCCGCCGGAACGCGGAACCCGCCACCCCTGACGATGACGACTCGATGAGCGATGAACCGCCTTCGCCGCTGTGCCCGCCCGGCCGGGCGGGCACAGCGGCGAAGGCGGCGATCGGCGGCGGCCCGGGGCTCGTCTCCGTCAACGCCGCACAGCAGTTGGGCGGCGCGGTCGGGCTCGCCGCCCTCGCCGGATCGCCGTCGGCGCCGCGGGGACGCACGCGGGCGCGGACATCTCGTCACGACCGCGTTCCTCGGCGCGCTCGCCTGCATCGCCATCGCTTTGTCGCTCGCCCGCCCAGACCCGCGGCCGGCCTCCGGCCGCACGGACGCGCGCTGACCCCGGGACAGGCCCCGCCGAGAACCACGCCTCGGCGACACGACGGAAGGAACACCCGACGATGAACGCCCCTACTGTGCTCGTGACCGGTGCGACCGGAACCATCGGATCGACCCTGGTCCCCGAGCTGCAAGCCCGCGGCGCCGACGTCCGCGCCATGATCCGCGATCCCGACCGCCCCGTTCCCGGCGCCGAGAACGTCGTCGCCGACCTGCGCAACCCGGAGTCGGTCACCGCCGCGCTGAAAGACGTCGACGCGGCCTTCCTCAACAGCCCGTCGGCAGAGGACGCCGCCGCGCTGCAGACCCGGTTCGCCGCGTTGGCGCGCGGCGCCGGCGTGCACCGGCTCGTGGTGCTCTCCCAGTACGCGGCGCGCCCCGACTCACCGGTGCGGTTTCTGCGCTGGCACGCCGAAGTCGAGGCATACGTGCAGCAGTTGGGCCTGGACCACACAGTGCTGCGCCCCAACCTCTACATGCAGGCGCTGCTCGCCTTCGCCGGGACCATCGCCCAGGGCCGGTTCGCCGCGCCCGTCGGCGGTGCCGCCGTCAGCGCCGTCGACACCAGGGACATCGCGGAGGCCGCGGCGACGGTGCTGACCGGCACGGGGCACACCGGCCGCACCTACACCCTGACCGGGCCCCGGGCCGTGACCCACGACCAGATCGCTCAGGCGCTGTCCACCGCCACCGGGCGCGACATCGCATTCCAGGACGCACCCGCCGACCACTTCGCCGCCGCACTGGAGGGCGTGCTCCCGCCGTGGCAGCTCGCCGGCCTGGTCGAGGACTACGCCCACTACGCCCGCGGGGAGGCCGCCGAGGTGCACACGTCGGTCGCCGACCTCACCGGGCACGCAGCACGCGACATCACCGACTTCGCCCACGACTACGCCGCCGCGTTCACACCGGAGTGACCCTCCCCGCGACCACCGATCGCCGACTTCTGTCCCTCCACCTCGCCTGTGAGGCGGTGGGAGGATGCCGGCAAGGGCTACTCCGGTCGGCTGGTGGTCGGCATGGACCTCGACCGGATCGGGATCGGAACCGCATGATCCGCGCCTCCTCCGGCGTCCGGAGTCCGGCGGGCGGCCGATTCCGCGGTCGCGGAGGACGACCACCGGACGGCGGTGCGGTCGCCCGGCGAGCGCCGGTCGCCGAAGCAGGGGAGCGGCGCCGCAGCCCCCGACCCGGCGTGCCGTCGCCCTCGCCGGTCGGGCGCACGGGGCGTTGACCGCGGCCGGTTCAGGTGAACCAGCGCCGTGCCTGCCCGGCCAGCACGCGCTCGAACCGCTCGGGGAAATGCGCGCCGGAACCGAGCGTGGCCTCGTCCCCGAGCTCGCGGAACAGCCGCTCGCGGACCCGCCGGGCGAGGTCGGGGTCGACGTCTCCGATCGACTGCCGCGTGGGCTCGTCGAGCTGGACCGGGCAGACGCGGACGCCGGGGCGCAGCGCGCGGCCGGGGATCGTGATCTCGCTCAGCAGCGGCCCCGCACACCGCGGCGAGGAACGCGGAACCCGCCGGCGCAGGGGCGCCCGGGGGCCCGGCACCGAGAACACGCGGAGGTCCATCGGGCCCGCGTCGGCGAGGCGCACCCGCCTGACGTGGGGATATGGGCCAATCTAGGACGGGACACCGGCGGGCCGACCAGGGCCGGCCGGCCCGGCCGCCTGAACCGGCTGCCGCGGGGAGGGGAACATGGCGCGACCCTTCGGCGATCGGGGAGCGCATCGGGCCCGCCGAGGACGGCTCCCAGCGCCTACTCCAGCCGTCCCGCGGCCTCTTCGGCGCCTGGAACCTCGCGCACCACACCCGAAAGGAAGCCGTCCATGGAACCGGCGGAGGCCTCAGCCACCCTGCTCGCCTACTTCTCCCGTGCCGGGGAGAACTACTGGTTCGGGCGTCGCAGAGATCTCGCGGTCGGCAACACCCAGCAGGTGGCCGACACCGTCGCCGCCCTGTCCGATGTGGAGGTGTTCCGCATCGAGGAGGCCGAGCCCTACCCGCACGACTTCGACACCACAGTGGCGCGAAGCCAGCGGGAGCAGGACCGTGATGCCCGCCCGCTGATAACGGGGAGCCTGCCCGATCCCGCCCGCTTCGACACGGTCCTGCTGGGATGCCCGGTCTGGAACAGCCGCGCCCCGATGATCATGCACACGTTCCTCGACGGTTTCGACCTGTCCGGCAAGACGATGCACCCGTTCGTGACCTATGCGATCGGCGAGGGCCGGGTCTTCGACGACTACGCGGACCTCTACGTCGGCCGGGCGGTCATCGGCGAGGGACTCGCCCTCCGCGGGGAGGAGGTCGCCGACGCGGAGCCGGATATCACCCGCTGGCTTTCCGGTACGGGCCTCATCGAGCCGTGACCGGCGCCGTTTCGCCCGTACCGGCCGTCGCAGCCACCCGGTAGGCGCAGGCGTGCCGTGAAGGCTGCGAACCTCCGCATATCGTCGGCGTAGCGAGATCCCCGGACGCATCGGCCGCACCGCGCCGCCGTGGCTTGCGAGACGACGCGAACTCCGCCATGGGCGCGAAGGACGCGGCCGAGCGCCGACCACCGACGACCCGAGGACGGACGCAGCAGTGACCGACAGTCGACGCGGACAGACGGAGACGCGCCCGGACACGGCGGAGGCCCGACAGGAACAGGCCGATCGCGGCGGGACCGGCTCGGACACCCGGCACGGGCGCCTCCGCAGGGCACTTCGCACCGCTACCCGGCCCGGGCCCTGGAAGCGCGGCCCGGTGCTCGCGGCGCTGGCGCTGCTGCTGAGCCTGCTCCTGCTGCTGCACGCGCAGATCCCCAATCGGCTCGCGGGCCTCGGCAGCCTCGTGGAGACCTTCCTGCCGTGGTTCGGCCTGTTCATCCCGGTGCTGCTGGCGGGGGCGCTGTGGCGCCGCTCCGCCGCGGCGGTGGCCGCGCTGCTGGTGCCGGCGCTGGTCTGGCTGAACCTCTTCGGCGGGCTGCTCGCCGACAAGTCCCACGCGGGCGGCGACATCACGGTGGTCAGCCACAACGTCGGCGCCGCCAACCCCGACCCGGCCGGCACCGCCCGCGACCTGGCCGCCACCGGGGCGGACCTGCTGGCGCTGGAGGAGATCACCGCACAGGCGCAGCCGGTGTACGAGAAGGAGCTGGCGGAGGCGTACCCCCACCACACGGTGCAGGGCACGGTCGGCCTCTGGAGCAAACTGCCGCTCGCCGACACCGCGCCGGTCGACATCAAGATGGACGCCGGGCCGCTGGCGGAGACCAAGCCGGACGAGGTCACGATGGGCTACACCCGGGCGCTGCGCGCCACGGTGACCACGGACCGGGGGCCGCTGGCGGTGTACGTGGCGCACCTGGGGTCCGTACGGGTTATGCCCAGGGGGGGATTCTGGACGGACTCGCGGGACAGGAACGCCGAGGCGCTCGCCAAGGCCGTCGCCGCCGAGCAGAACGAGCGGATGGTCGTGCTCGGCGACCTCAACGGCACCATGGACGACCGCGCGTTCGACGGCCTCACCGCGCGACTGCACTCGGCCCACGACGAGGCCGGGGCCGGGTTCGGCTTCAGCTGGCCGGCGGCGTTCCCGGTGGCGCGGATCGACCACATCCTCGTGCGCGGCGTGGAGGCGGAGAGCGCGCGGGTGCTGTCGACCACCGGCAGCGACCACCTGCCTGTGAAGGCCGCGCTCAGCTGGTGAAGCCGCGCCCCCGGTCAGCCGACGGCCTTCAGGCCGACGCCTCCGCCGCGTGCTCCGCGCGGCGGTGAATTCGACAACGCGCCGATCCGGGTGGCGTCGAGCCGCCAGACGGCGGGGTCCGGGCCGCGGACTCGGTGAGTGCGCGCTCGCCGGCGGGTTCGGTGCCCGGCACCGCGCCACCCGCGCGCCGGAGGTGGTGCCGTGCCCGGATCAGCCCGTGCTCAGCGCCGGTGGCCAGGGCGATGCTCCCGTTCGCCGGGAGAGCCCTGCCGTCGTTGCGGGGCGCGCAGCGCCCGCTCCGCCACGACCGACGAGCAGAGGACGCGGGGACGCCGGTGCGGGGAGCGCTGCCGATCACCTCCGGTGGCGGGTCTGCGCGGTGCCCGGGGACGCGCAGCCGATACACGTTCGGGCGGTGGGGCGCGCGCTGAGGCGCGCCGCGGCGATCGGACCTCCGCAGCCCTCGCACGTCCAGTACACGCCGTCGCGCAGCCGCTGGGCGGCCCGGTCGAGATCAGTGAGCTCGCCGCGCACGCGGTCCCGCATGGCCTGGAGCTGCTGGCGTTCGTAGGCGATCGTGGGTCCCTCGGGATCGTGCTCGTCGTCGTTGCCCGTCAACGCGGCCGCCTCGACGACGCCGTCCCACTGGCGCATCAGGGATTCGGCCAGTCCCTCCGCTTCGGCTCTGGCCTGGCGAATCCGCTCCGCTGCCGCGCGGTGGTCCGTTCCGGGGCGCTCGGGTTCGGCTGCTTCGTCCATGGTGCAGGCCACAACGCCGTCCGCGCGGTGGCTATTTCGCGCGCGCGGCTCGAAGGGCTCTCGCCGCCGCAGCCTGCTGAAGCATCGGGGAACGAGCGCCGCTCGCCGGGTCTAGGCGAGCCCGTCGAGTACGGCGGTGAGCTGACTTCGAATCGCGGGTCGCCCGACCGGCCCCCCACCGTCCTGCTGAGCTACCGCACCGAAGACACCCGAGGGCAGTTCACCGGATCCGCGATCCAGCGCCTGCGCACGGTGTTCTCCGGGATGGACGACGCCGCGGTGCGGCACGCCTTCGCCGCTCTGGAAGAGGCGCCGGAGTTCCTGTTCGACTCGGTGCACCAGGTGAAGATGCCCCGTTGGAGCAGCGGAGGGGTCGCCATGCTGGGCGACGCGGCGTGGTGTCCGAACCTCTACTCGGGGATGGGGGCCACATCCACCCTCCGCGGTGGCGCCGAGCTCGGCCGGGCACTGCTGGAGTCCCCGGACGATCTCGACGCCGCCCTGGCCGTCTGGGAATCGCGGTTGCGCCCGTTCATCAGGAAGCACCAGCGGGCCGCACGGCTGAAGCAGCAGATGTTCGTGCCGTCGAGTCGTCCCGTCGAGGCACTTCGCTCGGTGGTCCTGCGCCTGGCGTGCACAGCACGGGAGCGGAGGTTGGCGAAGGCCCGCGCCACGGCGTCGGCCCGAACAAGAGACCGGTGCGCGGCAGGCCGGCGAGCCTGATCGGTGGCCGCCGTGCCGTCCGCCGAACCCTGGCCGCCGCCGGAGGAGAAAGACCTCACGCCAGGTCGCGGAGACACGGCCCCGGACACGCTCGTGCTCTACGCGGGATCCCACCACATCGACCGATAGGGATCAGCGCCGCGCATGAGGACGAGCGGGTCACCCGCGCGGCCGCGGCCGGCTTCGCGGCGGTGCCCGACGAGGATCATCGCTGTCATGTCCCGGCCTTCCGGGATCGAGCTGGCGCCCGGGACCGCTGCGTCCCGCGCATGGGGATCAGCCCGCCAAGTCGGGTGCCGGTCCGCCTGCACGCTGCGGGGCGAGCCGCGAGACGAGGCGGGGAGGGATCCGCTCCACATTCGGCACCTTTCTATACACGCGATGTATAGACGGGGTGTATAGTGCCGCCATGTCTTTCGCACACACCGTGCTCGGGCTGCTGGAGAACGGCCCCGCTCACGGCTACGACATCAAGCGCGCCTACGACGAGCGCTTCGGGATCGACCGGCCGATGCACTACGGGCAGGTCTACGCGGCGCTCGCGCGTCTGCTGAAGAAAGGGCTGGTCGAGGTCGCCGCCACCGAGTCCGGGGCCGGGCCCGAGCGCAAGCGCTACGCCATCACCGACGCAGGCGTCACCGATCTCGACGCCTGGCTGGCCACACCCGAAGCGCCCCAGCAGTACCTGCAGAGCACGCTCTACGCCAAGGTGGTCCTCGCCCTGCTGGCCGGCCGTCCCGCCGTCGACCTGCTGGACGCGCAGCGCGGAGCCCACCTCGAAGCCATGCGCGACCTCACCCGGCGCAAGGCCGGCGGAGACCTGGCCGAGATCCTGATCTGCGACCACGCCCTCTTCCACCTGGAGGCCGACCTGCGCTGGCTGGAACTGACCGCCGCCCGCCTGGACGAACTCGCCCGGGAGGTCCGCGCATGAGCCGCACCGCCCCCTCCGAGAGCCCCGGCCGAGCCCTCCTGACCGCACAGGACCTGGCCAAGTCCTACGGCCCCACAACAGCCCTGCACAGCGCTTCCTTCGACGTCGCTCCCGGCGAGATCGTGGCGATCATGGGCTCCTCCGGTTCCGGCAAGACCACCCTGCTGCACTGCCTGGGCGGAATCATCCGCCCCGACAGCGGAACGGTCCGCTACCGGGGCCGCGACCTGGGTGCGATGTCGGAGAGCGAGCGCAGCGCCTTGCGCCGCGGCGATTTCGGCTTCCTGTTCCAGACCGGCGGGCTCGTCCCCGAGCTGAGCTGCCTGGAGAACACAGCCCTGCCGCTGCGCCTCAACGGCGTCTCCCGCAAGAAGGCCCACCGCCGCGCAGCGGATTGGCTGGCGCGCCTGGGCGTCGATCACACCGCCACGCAGCGCCCCGGCGAGGTCTCCGGCGGTGAGGGGCAGCGTGTCAGCCTGGCCAGGGCGCTCATCATCGAACCCGCTGTGCTGTTCGCCGATGAGCCCACGGGCGCGCTCGACTCCCTCAACGAGGAGAAGGTGATGCGGCTGCTTGCCGACGCCGCACGCGGCAGCGGCACCGCGGTCGTGCTCGTCACCCACGAGGCCCGAGTCGCCGCCTACGCCGATCGCGAAGTCGGCGTCCGCGACGGCCGCACTCGCGATCTCGTTCCGGGCGCCGCCGGATGACCGGGCGGGGGGCGCGCCGCCAGGCGGCGCCGCTGCGCTGGTTCCGCGAGGCCGCCCTCGGCGCGCGGATGTCGGTGTCGGGCGGCCGCGACTCCTGGGCGCGGCTCGGGCTGATCGCCGTGGCCGTCGGGGCGGCGGTGGCCCTGCTGCTCGCCGCGGCATCCGTACCGACCCTCCTGGACGCGCGCAAGCAGCGCGACGAGGCGCGCTCCTACGACATGGCGGCGCCACGGATCACCGAGCCCTCGGCCGAGACGCTGCTCATCGCCTATGCGACCACGGAATACGCCGACCACCGGGTCTACGGCCAGATCGTCGAGCCCGAGGGCCCGCGCCCGCCCCGGCCGCCCGGCGTCGCCGAACTCCCCGGCCCCGGCGAGATGGTGGTCTCGCCCGCCCTGGCACGGCTGCTGGATTCGCCTGAACACCGGCTCCTGCGGGAGCGGCTCGACTACCGCGTCGTCGGCACCATCGGCGACGCGGGGCTGCTCGGCCCGCACGAGTTCGCCTACTACGCCGGCGCCGACGACGGTGTGCTCTCCACGGACATGAGGGCGGCGCTGGTCACGCGAATAGACGACTTCTCCAGGCCGCGCGCCGACTCCGCGGCCGACCCGGCCATCCTGCTGCTGCTGGTGCTGGGCACGGTCGTCGCCCTGCTCCCGCTGGGCGTGTTCGTGGCGGCAGCGCTGCGCTTCGGCGCCGACCAGCGCGACCGCAGGCTCGCGGCGCTGCGGCTGATCGGCGCGGACCGGTGGGCCGCCGCACGCACCGCGTGCGGCGAGACCCTCGTCGGCGCCCTGGCCGGGCTCGCCGTCGGCGTCGGGCTCTTCGTGCCGTTGCGCCAGGCCGTGCCGCCGCTGCGGCCGGGCGGCATCGACGTGTTCGCCGCCGACATCGTGCCCCACCCCCTTCTCGCGGCCGTGGTGTCGGTCGGGGTGGTCGGGCTCGCGGTCGCCGTCACCCTCGTCTCCACCGCGCGGGCGGCCGCCGAGCCGCTCGGGGTGACGCGTCGCGCATCCCGGCCGCGCCGCAGGCTGTGGTGGCGTGCCGCGCCGCTCGCGGTCGGCGCCGCGCTGCTGGCCCCCGCCGCGACCGGGAGCGAGGGGTTCGGCTCGGGCTCCATCCAGGTGCTGACCGTCTCCGGAATGGTGCTGTTCCTGCTGGGCGCCGCCGCGGTGACCCCCTGGCTGTTCCAGATGATGGTGTCCCGGGCGCGCCGCGGCGGTGTGGCGCGGCTGCTGGCCATGCGCCGACTGCGCGCGGACGGAGTCGCGGAAACGCGCATCGTGGCCGGTGTGGTGGTGGCCGTCGCGGGCGTCATCGCGCTGCAGACCGTGTTCGCCGGGGTGGAGCAGGACCTCGCCGACCCCCGCCCGATGACCCCGGGCGAGCCCCTCTACTCGGCGAAGATCCCGGACCGGTCGCCCGCGGCCGCTGCCGAAGCCGCCGCTCAACTGGGAGCGCTGCCGCAGGTCCGCGACGTGCGTGCGGTCACCGAGTACCTCACCGCGACGGCCCCGGCCGGGCAGGTGCCGGTGCGGGTCGGCGATTGCGCGGCGCTGCGCGAGCACGCCCGCATCGGTGCGTGCTCCGACGGGGACGTCTTCGTCGTAGACGGCAGTGCCCGCGCGGCGGCCGGCGACCGGCTGCGGATCTCCGGCCTCGGCGCCGAGGTCTCGTGGACGCTGCCCGCCGCCACCCGCACGGTCCCGCCACCGGAGCCCGACGACGCCGCCGAGGGGGCCGGAGCGAGCGCGCCGGCCGGTTCGGGCGGCGGGGTGCTGGCCACGCCGGGGGCCGTCAGCGGCGCGGGCCTTCCGCCGACCGCCGTCCACCTGGCCTTCGGCCTCAAGCCCGCCACACAGGAGTCCCTGGACGAGGTTCGCACCGCGCTCCGCGGAATCAGCCCACTGGCCCACACCAAGGTCAACCGGATGCCGGGCGGCGCCGAGGTCATCGACCCGATCAGGGGCGTGCTGACCGCGGTGGTCTCGGCGTCCCTGGCCGTCATCGGGCTGGGGCTGCTGATCTCCACGGTCGAGCAGCTGCGCGAGAGCAGGCGGCCCCTGGCGGTGCTCGCCGCCTCGGGGGTGCGAAAGCGGACGCTTGCGGTGTCGGTGCTCTACCAGGCGGCGATACCGCTCGCCACGGGTCTGCTCGTCGCCGTCGCGGTCGGCGCCACCCTCGCCGGGCTACTGCTGCGCGTACTCGACTACCCCGTGGAGTTCGACCCGGCCGCGATCGCCGCCATCGTCGCCGTGGCGGCCGCGGTCGTCCTCGGCATCGTCCTGCTCAGCCTGCCGGTCCTGACCCGGCTCGTCCGCCCGGACAACCTGCGGGCGGAGTAAGCGCCGCCGGGGCGCCCCGGCCCTTCCCCCCGGAGCGCCCCGGATCCGCCGTCGCCCGCGACATCGACCAAGGCCGCGCCCATGAGGAGGTGTGGCGTGCGGTTCGTCCGATTCGGCTGGAGTGAACAGGCTGTCCCGTAAACGCGCCGCTCATTCGGTTGCTCCGCGCCCACGCGGGGCCCGGGCAGTCCAGCCCTTACTCCGGCGCCGGACATAAGCATGATTACATCCTGTCCTTTTCGTTTGAGGGCGCTGCTGTCGAAGCGACGCGCTTGGCGAGCGCTTTGTCGCGCCCGAGGCGGAAGAGAACAGGGCCGGCTCTTCCCGCAGGAGGTCGAGGTCGGCGCCGAACCCTCGCGATTCCGGCCGACGGCTCCTACAGCGATCCGAGCAGCAACAACGCCCGACACCTGTCTCATTCGGAATGAGAAGTTCGAGCGACCGACGAAAACGCGGAAACGGACGGACAGTCGCACAGCGAATGCGGGTTCCATGCCACCCCATTCCGGGAGCGGCGGGTCTCAGAGTTGGAATAGGATCCGGCTTACCAGGGTCGGCACCTTCGCACATCCCTCAGGGCGCCGCCTCGATGAGCGGTCCGCGGAAGAGGAGGCCTCATGACCAATTCCTCCGTCCCTGACACCGGCCGCATCGCCTCCGAGATCAACTCTCTGCGCGCGGACGTGTCCCTGCGCCTGGCCCGGCTCGAACGCGATCTCGGCACCACCGCCGCCACGGCGAAGAAGACGCTGGAGGCGCTCCAGCGCCTCAGCGCGGAGTTCGACCGCGAACGCACCGTCCAGCTCGCCCACCACCGCATCGGGGAGCTCACCCAGCAGATGGAGCGCCGCTTCGGCGACAGGGCACGAGCCCGCCGACTGGCCGAGAGCGTCATCAACGAGATCGCCATGGACGCCGTCCAGTCCGGGTTCATCGATCGCGACTCCCTGCGGGAGTACACCACCCAGGTCGCGCTGGCTACGCCCGGGTACTGGCTCGCGCCGGCGGCCCTGATGTTCGCCTCGACCTACCTGAAGGACCACGAGCGCTACGAACTCGCCAGCCGTACGGCCCTGCCTCTGGACGAAGGGCGGACGCGGCTGTTCATGGCTCTGGCGCTTACACGGGCCGACGACGAAAAGGGGGCGGCTTTCTGGCTGGAGGGATACCTGCAGACCGTCGACCCGGAGGCGCTCGACCGCGACTTCCTGGTGCTGCTCGACGCCGTTGCGAGCGGCGCGCTGGGGCGTAGCTGCCGTACGCACGCCGAGGAGGCGCTGAGCCGCTGGCGCCGCGAAATGTTCACCGACGAAACCAACCGCGTCCAGGTCGCCAAGCTGATCGAGCTGTTCGCCGATGAGACTCCGCATCTGGACGACGCGACGCCGACTCTCGCCGAATGCGCCTCCGACTGGCCGAAGGTGGCCGAGGCCTACCGCCAATCCCGTTCCTGCCTCTACGTGGCCGACCGGCTGCGCGAGGAGCTACTGGGCACTGCGAACGGCATCGTGACCGGTGCCTACGGCGACGGCATCGTGCACAGCGCGCTCGACCACCTGGTCAACCAGCAGTCCGACGACGAGGCGGCCCTCCAACGCGAAATCGACGTGCAGAAAAGGATCATCGAGTACGGGGGCGACGTGGTGCGGGCCGCCGAAGGCGACCGCAGCCCGGCCGCCAATACCACGATGGACCTACCCACGCTCTTGATGCACGCGGCGTTCCCCAGCGCGGCCGAGCACACGCAGTTGGGCGCGGAGGCCAAGCGCCTGGCCGTGAGCTGCGCGCGCGACTGGATCACGGCCGCGGGCGAGACCGTCTCGATGCGTTCCCGCCAACGGCGGCCCGCGGACGTCGTCGTGCATGTCGGCCACTGGCAGCACGCCCTGCCCACCGACCCCGCCTCCCCGGTCTCCGGAAAGAAGCTGGCGGCCGAGCTTGGCGACCATCTTCTCAATGTGCGGCGGATGCGCCGCACGTTGAATGTCGCCGTGGTTCTCGGCTGCCTCGTACTGTTCGCGGCGGTGACCCTCGGCATGCCGCTGTTCGTCGGCTCGGGGTACGTGATCTCCGCCGTCCTGGCCGCGTTGCTCACTGTCGGCGCCGCGCGCTTGGCGCTGGGGCGGCTGCGCAAGCGTGTCCCGCCCATCGAAGCCGAGAACGACTACTACCGCGCGAGCCGCACCCGCGAGGCTCAGGAGCGGCTTGAAGCGGTGGTGCGCGAACACGAGGAATGCCGAATGCTGTGGGCGCGGGCAGAGACCCAGGGCTTGCCGTCTCTGGTCGCGGTCCTGGACGAGATCGAGACGCGCTCCGCATCAGCAGCGCCCCCGACCATCATGCTCTCCCCCGGTTGGACCCGTGTGGACGGCCACGAGTCTCCGGGGCGGGGCGAGACCGCACGGCACACCGCGGCCGATCCTGCACCCGTTGTCGAGGAGGCCGTCGAACATGCGGAGAAGCACACGCGCTGAGGACCGGAGCCGTGTAGCCGTCCGCGTCCTCGGCGGAGGGGCGGGGGCGCGATGACCGCCACCACGTGGCTGGACGACAGGTTCGAACTCACCGAAGTCGTGGGCCGCGGTGGGCACGGCCGCGTATGGCGCGCACGCGACCACAAGCTCGACCGCGACGTCGCCGTAAAGGACTGCCCGGCCGACGCGGCTCACGACGAGGTGCAGGCGCTCCGCCGTGAGATCACCGCCCTGGCGCACGTCAACAGCCCCTACGTGGTGGCGATACACGACTTCATCCTCACCGGTGCGAATCTGTGGCTGATTATGGAATACGTGCGCGGCGGCTCTCTGCGCGACCAACTCCGCGAGCAGGCGCGGCCGCCCAACGCCTCGCTGCTGCGGTGGATCGAGCAGATCTGCCGCGGCCTCGCGGCGGCGCACCAGCGGCGAATCGTCCACCGCGACGTCAAACCGGCGAACATCATGATCACCGACGAGGGCGACGCGAAGCTGGTGGATTTCGGAATAGCGGGCTTTTTGGGGCGCCCCACAACAACACCGGGTGTCCACCTCACCGCCTGCTACGCGGCGCCGGAGCGCTGGCGCGGCGAACGGGGCGACGCCCGGACCGACCTCTACGCCGTGGGGTGCGTCCTCTATGAGATGCTCACCGGGAAGCCGCCCTTCGGCTCCCATCAGGCGCCGCTGGTCTACCTCCAACGTGCCCACCGGTCGGAGACCGTCGTGCCGCCCGAACGGCTGGCGCCGGGAATCTCGCCGCCGCTGAGCCGCCTCGCCCTGGACCTATTGCAGAAGGCCCCCGATGATCGGCCGGGGGACGCCCGAGTGGTGGCCGAGCGCGCCAGGGCGGCCGCCCATAGCGCTCCCGGCGCGGTGCCGAGCAGGGAAAGTGGCGGACTCCCCGCTTCCTACGACGCGCCTGTCGGTGCGTCTGACGATTTCGCGCGCAGGATCGAGAACGACGCGCGCGAGCTCGCGCGGCGCCTCGGGCCGACGCACCCGGAGACGCTGAAGGCCCGGATGGAGCACGCGGAGATGACGGGGCAGGCCGGAGACGCCCACGGCGCGGCGCAGCTGTACCGCCGATTGGCACAGGACTACCAGAAGGCGTTCGGGCGGGGCTCCCGCGGGCGACTGGACGCCTTCCAAGGGGAGTCGAGGTGGCTCAGCCGTGCCGCTGAGCAGGCTGCCCAGCAGGAGTAGGCGTCGGCCGGCGGCAACTCTGGAATGGGCGCGGGGTTCGGCGCCGGTCGCTCCCAGGAGGCGGCGGTGCCGCCGGCAGCGTTCGGTGCCGGCTATCGGGCCCTGCCCGGGTCGGGCCTTCTCTCGCGAAGGCGATTGTCGAGGTGCCTTGCCTATGTGCGGCCCTCGGCGGGATTCGGCGCGGGCTACGTGGCGGGGGTGTAGATGACGACCCAGTGATCCTGCTGCGCATCGTGCAGCATCTCACTGTGGAACGTGTGCCAGCCCTTCGCCGGGTGGAGCAGTCTCTTGATCCCGGATCGTTCGCACGCGACTTCGCCGCGTCCCCAATGGCGGCGGAAATCCGCACTGGTGGCGGTCAGCTCCTTGACCAAGCCCTGGAGTCGGGCATCGTGCGGGTAGCGCGCGATGGCGGTCCGCAGCTCCGCTGTCGCCCATCGTCCGTACCTAGCGGCTCCCTCTTCCCCGAGGACGCGCCGAGCCGATGGAGCAAAGCCCTGGTAGACGATATTGCGGTCGTAGGGGCCTGTGCCGTGTGGTTGTCCGAGAAGTTCGGTTGCGGCGCTGTTGCGAGCCAAGACATCCAGCCGGCCATCGTGAACGGTCGCCGGAGTCGTGAGGCCTTCGAGCAGATGAGACAGGCCCGGCCTGACCTGCTCGCTCGGGCTCGTCGGCTCGGGCGGCAGCTCGCCTGCGAGACGGAAGAGATGATCCCGCTGGCCCGGTAGCAGCTCGAGCGCGCGGGCGAGGGAGGTCAGCACTCCTCGCGAAGGATGCGCGACCCGGCCCTGTTCGAGGCGGATCAGGTACTCGACGGAGATCTCCGCGACCGCTGCCAGTTCCTGGCGGCGCAGCCCGCGCACCTGTCGGCGGGAACGACGGGCTTCGCTTGCTTGCGCGTGGGGCGCCACGCTCGCCCGGCGCGCGCGTAGGTAGCGTCCGAACTCTTGTCTCGGCTTCGTCGGCATAGTGCCTATTCTCCCTCCCCGATCGCGGGGTGGTCTTGAGAGGACCATCCCCGAGCGAGTCTCCCCGCAGCCCGTGGCCGTGGCGCAGGGTGGATCGAAAGGCGCCGAGCGGGGCCGGCACCAGCCCGGCGGCCGAGGCCAGGGCCCGGGCGGTCCACACACTCGGCCCTCTCGAGCCACCGACAACGTACGGAGAAGCATATGTCCGAGGGACGTATTGCACTGGTCACCGGAGCGAACCAGGGGATGGGCAAGCGCGTCGCGCAGGAGCTGGCCACGGCCGGGCTCCGCGTGTTCGTCGGCTCCCGCGACCTCTCCCGGGGTGAGACCGCCGCTCACGAGATCGGCTCAGGAGCCACCGCCATACAGCTGGACGTGACCGACACGGCATCGATCGCGTCAGCGGCAGCGGTCATCCACAACACCGCGGGCAGGCTCGACGTGCTCGTCAACAATGCTGCGATCTCCACCACTCGCACCGAGATCCGCGACATGGCGGAGCTGCTGGCGTCCTCCGCGCCGAGTGTCGTGCCGCTCGACGAGGTCCGCGCCGTCTGGGACGTCAACGCCTTCGGACCGCTGGCCGTCTACCAGGCCATGCTGCCGTTGCTGCGTGGCTCCGAGGATGCGCGCGTGGTCAACGTCACCAGCGCAATGGGGTCGCTGACGACGATGGCAGATCCGAATTTCCCTTTCCACGGCGGGTTCGAGCCGGTCTATTCCGCGTCGAAGACTGCGCTCAACGCGATCACGCTCGCGATGATGGTGGAACAGGAGAACACCGACATCAAGGTCAACCTGGTATCACCGGGCTTCGCGAACACCGCGCTCGTCAACTTTCAAGGCACCGACACCGTAGAAGACGCCGCGCGAGAGATCGTCCGAGTCGCGCTCCTCGACGGAGACGCGCCCTCTGGAACCTTCACACAATGGAAAGGCGCCGAAATCCCCTGGTAGCGGATTGGATGTCGGGTCCGTTCCGGGCTGCTCCGCACCCGGCGGTAAGGGCACCCACCCTGAAGGCGCGGCAGCGGGTTCAGGGTGCTACTCCGGGGAGATCCGGATCCCCACGTGCGGCAGGGAGACCGATGATGACGCCATGACAACCAAGAGGACATCCCCCCAGAGCCGCCTTCGTCGACCACTCGTCGTGTTCTTCGCTCTGACCTTCTTATTCGGCTGGGGAGCTCTGGCGTCCCTGATCGCATTCGGCGGTCTCATGGAGCCGGTCTTGGGCCCTCCGTCCGGCACGCACCCGGTGTTCGTCCTGGCCGTGTACTCGCCTGAGTTCGCGGCCCTCTACGTCATCTGGCGGGAGGGCGGCATGCGCGATATCCGGGACCATCTGCGCCGTTTGACCCTGTGGCGGATGCCTGCCGGATGGTGGTTGTTCCTGCTGCTCGCGATGCCCGCTGGCAAGTATGTGAGCGCGCTGCTGAATGGGACGGCGGGCGAGTTCCCCTTCTCCCCGTGGTACCTGGTCCTGCCCGCGCTGATCCCGGCGCTTCTGCTCGGACCGATCGAAGAACTCGGCTGGCGCGGTTACGCCCAGCCGATGCTGCAACGCCGGTTCACCCCCTTGGTGACCAGCCTCGTCCTCGGATTCTTCTGGGGGCTGTGGCATCTGCCGGCGTTCCTGCTCAGCGGCACCCCGCAGAGCGCATGGTCCTTCGGCCCGTTCATGCTCGGTGCGTTAGCCCTGTCGATCATCATGACGCCCCTGTTCAACGTCTCCCGCGGTAGCATCCTCATCCCCGCCCTGTTCCACTTCCAGGCCAACATCCCCGCCTACCCCGAGGGGCAACCCTGGGAGAATTACGTGTTCGCCCTCCTGGCGGTAGTCATGGTGATCTGGAAGCGGGACCACTTCTTCTCCCGCGACGGCGCCGTCACCGACGTCGTCCTCCGTACCCGTTGACGCTTCGCGCCCGAGCGCGCAGCGGCGCACCCGGAGCGACGAGATCCCGCGCCGTACCGGTTCGCCGAGCGCGGCTGGTACATCTCCTTATCAGTGCGCGGACACCATCACCCCGCGGGGGCGTACGCACAGTTGGCAGCGTGCACGTCTTCGGGCGTCCGCCCCGGTACTCGGGACAGAGCGAGTCGAAGCCGTCGTCGTTGAAGTTGTGGATCACGTCGCTGCTGGCCGGCGCCCACCACAGTCGGCGCGGCGGGCCTGCTGACGCGGACGCCGCTGATCCTGGGCAGCGTCGCGAGCCTCGCCGCGAACATCGCGGTCGCCGGTCTGAGTTTCCCCCAGAGCGTGGGCGCTTGAGGCGATGGCAGGCGTGATCGAATCAGAGGACTATGTCGGCCAGGCGGGTGATCTCGTCGAGGTCGTCGGTTCCAGGGCCCAGGATCAGTTCGTCGGTGCCCAGGTCCTCGAATCGCTTGACGGCGTCGCGCAGTGATTTTGCGTCGGTGTGCACGTTGTCGAGGACGATGTCCTGGAATTCGGCGGTAGCGGCGTAGTAATCGGCGATGTTGGCCCGACTGCGGCCGGGATCGCCTAGCGCGAAGTAGTTGTGGGCGACCAGCCGGGGCTGTCCCTGCCGCCCGGCCGCCTGCCACGCGGCACGGGCAGCGTCGAAAGCGCCGGACGCCAGGGCCGCCGGCACCGATCCGGCAATGTAACCGTCCGACGACTCGGCCATCCGGCGGTAGGCGGCCGGGGTCATTGCGCCGAATAGCAGCGGCACCTGCCGTCCTCCGGCCGGAACCGCCGGGTTAGGGCTCCCCGGAACGGGTTCGCCGGCCCACATCGACCGGTAGGTCGCCAGATCGCGGTCCATCCGGGCGCCGCGGTCCCGGGGCCCGTGCCCGGGCACGACGAAGTCGTCCTCCCGGATGCCCACCCCGATGCCGAGGGTGAGCCGGCCGCCGGAGACCCCGTCGATCGACGCCGCCTCCTTAGCCAGCAGCGTGCCCGGCCACGTGGTAGCCAGCAGCACCTGGCTGAGCAACCCGATCGTGGTGGTGGCACCGGCGGCCGCGGCCAAGGCGACGGTGTCCATCACGCCCGGATAGGCGATCCTGCCGGCGGTTCCCAGGGTGGCGAAGCCCGCTTCCTCCGCTCGGCGGGCCCAGTCGGGAATCACCGGGGCGTGGACGTCGCGGACCTGGTTGGGTAGTCCGATGCCGATGCGCATCGAGGCGCTCCTTAGCTGATACGGGTGTCGACGGTGCACGGGCCGTGGACCGGCCCGCCCCGCGATCGTGGTCAGGCGCCCATACACCCGGGTTGCAACCCTCAGACAGCGCGCGCCGGAGCGGTCAGGACGGCGACGGCGTCGTCGAGTGTCGGCGGCTGTGCGGGAGGGGCGCCTTCGTACCAGCCGTGCGGCATGACCGACTGGAGGTAGGTGCCGGCCGGCCGGATGCCGCTGCGCGCCTGGTGGAAATGGACGACATCGCGGAGCAGTGCGGCGCCTGCCGGATCGCCGGCCGCGTCCAGGGCCAGGGCCCCGTTGTGCAGCACGGCCAGCTGGTTGCTCAGGTCGCCTTCGGTGAGGAAGCGCCGCAGCGAGGTGCGCAGCAGCGGCAGCGCTTCGCCGTCCCTCGCGTCGACCAGGGTCTGGGCCAGCATCAGTTCGCTGAGCGCGGCCGTCCAGACCAGCCCGGAGGCGTCGGCGAGCCGCACGGCGGCCCGCAGCCGGCGTCGGCCGTCGGCGATCCGGCCGGCCATGACGAGGGCGGCGCCCCACGCCATCGCGGTCGCCGCGATCAGCCAGGTGGTCCGCGTCTCGGTGGCGATGGCGTGCGCCTCGGCCGACGCGGTCAGCGCGATCGCCGGGTCGCCTCCCGGCAGCTGGACCAGAGCCTGGTAGTAGCGGACCTCGGCGAGCAAACTGCGATGCCCCGGTTCCGAGCCCACCGCCAGGAACGCCTCGGACAGCAGGCGTCGCGCCGTGGTGACGTCGCCGGTGAAGTAGTACAGGCCGGCCGACGAGGCCTTGGCCCGCACGACGTCGCCGAGCGGGGCGTCCGGCGCGGCGGCCAGGGCCGCGGCCAGCGTCCGGTTGCCCTCGTCGAGCAGGCCGCTGCGGATCCAGAACCACATGAGCCGCGCGGCCGTACGCAACGCCTCGACCGGGGCATGCGTCAGGTCGTACGCGAGCCCCGCGCGCAGGTTCGGCAACTCCCGACGCAGCGCCGCCATCGTTGTCGCGGACCGCTCGCCCTGCAGATCGCCCGCGGCCCGGGCGACCAGCGCGCGGACCCAGACGGCATGGGCGGCCCGGGTCCCCGCCGGATCCGGGTCCACGGACCGGCAGTACGCCCGGATCGTCTCCAGCATGCGGTAGCGCGCCGTGCTGCCGCCGGTCTCGGCGGTGACCACGGACTGGTCGACCAGCGAGACGAGCGAGTCGAGCCCGGCGGTGGCGGAGGCCGCGGCCTCCAAGGGAAAGCCGCCTTCGTACGGCCAGAGCCGCACCGCGAGGTCGCGCTCGTCGCCGGAGAGAAGATCGAAGCTCCACGCGAGGGCCTCCTGCAAGGTCGCGTGCGAGGTCATCGTGCCGTGCGGGATCCGGCCCAGTACCGTGAACCGGTCGTCCAGTTGCTCGATCAGCCCCCGTACGCCGAAGGTCCGCACCCGCGCCGCCGCCAGTTCCAGGGCCAGCGGCAGGTGGTCCAGCGCGTCGGCGAGGCGGTGCAGATCCCGGCGGTCGGCGTCCTGCTCGACCCAGCCGGGCCGGCCCGCGCGGATGCGATCGGTCAGCAGCGCCACGGCGTCGTCAGCGGCCAGCGGCCCGAGCGGCAGACTGTGCTCGCCGTCGACGCCGAGCGGGCCGCGGCTGGTGGCCACCACCCGCAACGCGGGAACCCGGTCGAGCAGGTCGACGACGAGCCGGGCCGCCTCACCGGCCAGGTGCTCGCAGTTATCGAGCACCAAGGGCTCCCCGTGCAGACGCAGCCGCTTGACGAGCGCCTCGTACGGGTCCCCGGCGAACCCGGTGGCGTCGACTGCCGCGGCGACCGCCGAGACCAGGTGGGCGGGGTCGGCCACATCGGCGAGCCGGACGACGGCGTCCCGCCCGGCCCATTCCACGGCCAGGCGGGTCTTGCCCGCCCCGGCGGGCCCGACGACGGTGACGAGCCGATGCCTGCTGACGAGACGGTCCAGCAGGGCAAGATCGGCGTCGCGGCCGATGAACGACGACAGCGGCCGATCACCGGGCGTCGCGGCCGCGACACCGGTGGCCGCCAGGGCCGGGTCCTGCGCCAGGATGCGGCCTTCAATCCGCCGCAACTCCGGTCCGGGGTCGACACCCAGTTCCTCGGCCAGCAGGGCCCGGACCCGGCGCACCGCGTTCAGGGCGTCAGCCTGGCGCCCCGAGCGGTAGAGCGCCAGCGCGAGCAACTGCCAACGGCGTTCGCGGTACGGCTCGGCGTGCACAAGCCGCTCGAGCTTGGCCACCGCACCGGCGTGGTCGCCGGTGGCCATCAGCGCCGCGGCGCACTCCTCCTCGGCGCCGGCGCGCTGTTCCGCCAGTGCGGCACGGATCGCGGCCGTCGACGCGTCGTCGGCCAGATCCTCGTACGGTGTCCCGCGCCACAACCGCAGCGCCGCTTCGAAGGCCTCGTGCGCATCTGCGTGGCGGTCGCCGGCCACCAACGCACGGGCGCGGAGGAGGTGACCGCGAAACCGTTCGACGTCGGTGTCCTCGGCAAGGAGCCGATAGCCACCGGGGGAGCGCCGCAACGCCGTGCCCGGCAACACCCGGCGCAGCCGGGAGACGTACACCTGCAGGGCGCTAGCGGGATCGCGTGGCCGGCTTTCACCCCACAGTCCTTCGGCCAGGCTGTCATCCGAGACCGGCCGCCCTTCCGCGGCGATCAGGATCGCCAGCAGCCTGCGGGGCAGTCGACCCCCGACGTGCACCGGCTGATCTCCCGCACGGACCTCGAACGGACCCAGCACCGCGAACGTCAACACCGCACCATGTAAGCCCATGTCGCCGACAGCGGCAAATGGCGCGGCGGCCGCCGTATCCGCGTTGTAGGCGCCATGAAAGGCACGTTTTCGAAGCTGCTCCCATGCACAACGAGAAGATGGCCGACAGCCGCGACATGATCGGCGCGCACGACGCCATGCGTCGGGAGTTCGGCGCTTTGCCCGCCCTGGTCGCCGGCGTTCCGGCGGGTGACGCGGACGGCACCGGCGTCGTCGCCGACCACGTCCTGATGATGGTCGACTTCCTGCACGCCCACCACACCAGTGAGGACGACCATGTGTGGCCCCGGCTGCGGGAGCGCTGCCCCGACGACGTCGGTCCCCTCATCGAGACGATGGACCGGCAGCACGCCTTCATCGACGGCGAGCTGGAGGCGCTCGCCGCGGGCGGCCGGCGTTGGCGGGCCTCCGCCGACGCCACCGACCGGGATGCCGTCGCCGCCGTCGCGGAGGGTCTGTTGCCGGCGCTCTACGAGCATCTGGCGCTGGAGGAGGAGCGGATCCTGCCGCTCATCGATCGCTTCCTGACCGAACGCGAATGGAAGGCGGCCGTCGAGGCCTCCTTCGGCAAGGTGACCTTCGCGCGGCGTCTGCTGATGCTGGGCATGGCCCTGAACGAGGCGGGCGAGGAGCAGGCCCGGCTCCTGCGGGCCGCCGTCCCCGCCGTCGTCTGGCATGCCGGTCGCCCGATCGGGACCCGTCTCTATCGCACCCACCGCCAGCGCCTGGCCTCCGCGAGCCGGGGTTCAGATCTCTGATCCTGGCCTTCGACGGTGTTCCGGACGACAGAATGGCTTGGCTGCGGCCGCCGATCCTGCCGGGGTTCACCTTCAACGAAGGACGCCACACCCACCGCAACTGGTTGGCCGAGGACGGGATACCCGAGGCCGCCCGCGCGGCCCGACTGGGCCGTCGGATGCGGGGGAGGGGCGACGTCTACGAGCACGTGAGCCCCGGCGATGAAGGAGCAGGTCCTACCGTGCTGGGGGAGCGGTGGCGCCGGAGCCTGCAGGCGCTCAGGCGATTCGAGTGCCGGTGGGTCGTGGGGACGGTTCCGCGGTTCGGTGGGTGCTGCTGTGCGCCCGATGAAACGAGGGCTTCGTGGCGGGAATGGGAGGCGACGTCTTTCGGGGCGTCTCCACGCTCGTGGGGCCGAAAAAGGAAAAAGGCCGCCGAAGCGGCCTCTGACCTGCGATGATGCTGGTGGGCGATACAGGATTCGAACCTGTGACCTCTACCGTGTCAAGGTAGCGCTCTAACCAACTGAGCTAACCGCCCTGGTTCGCACTGGAGTGCGAAGCGGGTGGAGGCGGAGACGGGAATCGAACCCGTGTACAGGGATTTGCAGTCCCTTGCCTAAGCCACTCGGCCACTCCGCCGCGAGCCGTGACCGAGGCACTTGCTCGTCCCCTTACGGCTACTCCGAGCGGACGACGGGATTCGAACCCGCGACCCTCACCTTGGCAAGGTGATGCTCTACCAGCTGAGCCACGTCCGCGTGGCCATGGGCGGACCCATGGTTATCCGTGCACATTTCGCACGCCGAGCGGACGACGGGATTCGAACCCGCGACCCTCACCTTGGCAAGGTGATGCTCTACCAGCTGAGCCACGTCCGCGCGGAGGAAGGCTTCCCGTTGAGGGCGGGGCGCCTCCTTCGCTGTGGTTAGGACTCTATCGGATAACCGGCGTGCACACGAAATCGAATACGCACGCGGGAGGGGCGGGAGGGCAGGCGGTGCGGGCTCGCGGCACCGCCCGGGGAGAGTCGGGGGAGGGGGCTCAGCGCTCGACGTGGGCGGGAGTGGTGGGCATGTCGGGGCGGGGCGGAGCGGACAGGTACTGGCCGACGCGCTCGATCACCTTGTTCATCTCGTAGGCGACGAGACCGACGTCGCACTCGGTGTCGGAGAGCAGCGCCATGCACGCGCCCTCCCCGGCGGCGGCGACGAACAGGAAGGCGTCGTCCATCTCGATGATGGTCTGGCGGATCCCGCCCGCGCTGAACTGCTTGCCGGCCCCCGCCGCCAGGCTGTGCAGACCGGAGGTGATCGCGGCCAGGTGCTCGGCGCTGGCGCGGTCCAACCGGCTGGACGAGGCCATGAGCAGTCCGTCGGTGGACAGGACTATGGCGTGCCGGGCTCCCTGCGCGCGGGTGAGGAGGTCGTCGAGCAGCCAGCTCAACTCGCCTGGGGCGGTGCTCTGTGGGGTCATAGCTCTCTTGATCCGTCGTCGTCTCGGCCGGACCGCGCCGACCCCCGGTGAAGGGGCGCGCATGCGTCCGCGGAACCCCCCGGGGTGAGGGTCCTCATAAGCGTTGCCCAGATGATAGCCATTCGTAACCCACCCAGTTGCTTTGCTGCGGCGTGTCGGACGGGTGACCACTTAGTGCGATAGGACGGGTACCGGTGCGATTCGCTACGTTACCCGTGGTGGCCGGTACGCATAGGGGTGCGGCCAAAGTTGGTCACGGCACTTGTTTCTTCGTGCCGCCGGGCCCGGGCCCGCGTGACGTCGGCCGCACCGACGCGGCGCGCCCGCCCTTGCGCCGAGCGAGGTGGCAGGATCTGGAGGCACACGGACCGGTGCGGTGCGCGCGGGCAAGCGCGCGGGCGGGGGAGCAGCGGCGCGGACCGCGGTCGCACCGGTGCCGCCGCGTCCGGCGGGGACTGCGGGTCGCGCAGCGCCGCCGCGGCGACCAGCACGAAGGAGGAATCGAGCATGCGGGTGTGGATCGCCGGCGCGGGATTCGGCCGGGGCCGGGTCGTCGACGAGAGCGAAGCCCTGATCCCTGTCCTGGACCACGGGATCACGGTGGGAGACGGGGTATTCGAGACCGTCAAGGGCGTCGCCGGGCAGCCGTTCGCGCTGTCGCGGCACCTGAGGCGGCTGGCCCGCTCCGCCGCCGGGCTGGGTCTGCCCGCGCCCGACCTCGGCCTCATCGCCGACGGCGTGCGGAAGGCGGTCGACGCCAACCCCGGGATCGAGCGTTCGCGTATACGCATCACGGTGACCGGCGGCCCCGGCCCGCTGGGGTCGGACCGCACGCCGGGAGAGCTGACGTGCATGGTGGCGGTCGCGCCGCTGAGTCCGGTCACCCCCACCGTGGACGTGGCCGTAGTGCCCTGGACGCGCAACGAGAACGGTGCGCTGACCGGGCTGAAGACGACCTCCTACGCCGAGAACGTGCTGGCCCTGGAGTACGCGCACGCACGCGGCGCCGGGGAGGCGCTCTTCGCCAACACCGCCGGCAACCTCTGCGAATGCACCGGGAGCAACGTCTTCGTCGTCCTGGACGGCCACCTGCTCACCCCGCCGCTGTCGGCGGGACCGCTGGCGGGCATCACCCGCGAACTGGTCCTGGAGTGGGCCGGGGGGACCGAGGCCGACGTCGCGATGGCCGACCTCGAACGGGTGTCGGAGGCGTTCTTGACGTCCTCGGGCCGCGACGTGCAGCCCATCAGGGCCATCGACGGCCGGGAGCTGCCCGCCGCACCGGGTCCGGTGACACGCAAGACCATGGACGTGTTCGTGGATCGCGGTGCCTCCGACATCGACCCCTGAACGGCCGGCGCGCGGCGCCGGCGCGTACCGAATGCGGTGCGCCGCCGGAGCCCCGTCGTCGGCGACGGGGCGCAGTCGCCCCGATCTCCAATGATGGGACCGCTCGCGGGGCGGAGGCGCGGACGGCGCGTCGCCTTCGGCCGGGGACGGCCGCCCGCCTGGCCTGTTTCGAGGGCCTGTCCGGCTCCCCGGGGCTCAGCGGGCGTGCAGTGCGGTGCCGCGGCGTGCGGTCGCTGGACCGTGCGCGGCCTCAGGACTGCAGGTGGCGCTCGATCTCGGAGTCGAGGTCGACGTAGTCGCCCTCCTGGCCGGCGGGCACGATCTCGTAGGTGCGGTGCAGGAACTCCGCCAGCGGCGACACCTCGGCGTCGAACTGCGCCTGTCCGAACGGAGAGGACAGAGCGATGTTGACGGTGCGCTCGCCGACGCCCTTCTCGGGCCACACCCGCACGTCGCCGTCACCCGCGGGCCGCACGATGCCCACGGTCAGCAGTTCGCGCGCGAAGATCCACTCGACGGGCTCGTCCTCGCCGGTGTGGAAGGCGACCTTGATCGCGTACGGGTCGTCGGCCGTGTAGTCCAGCCGTGCGACCAGAGGAACGGCTGTGCGGTCGGGGACCACGAGCCGAAGCCCAAGCTCGGCGCTGGCAGTGGTGCCGCTACTGTTCATGTTCGCCAAACCTTTTTCTCGTCCGGCCCCGTGTGCGGGAGCGGGTTCGTTGCCGTCTCGACCGCTCCAACGCGGCCGCGGGCGGTCTATGACGGACAACCGGCGGATTTTCTCGCCGGCCGGGTGACTTGGAGTGCGGTTGACGGTCCATGTGCCGCCACCAGATCCTCCGTCACTGTAATGAGCTGCGGAAACCAGGAATTTCCCGATGATCTGTGCGGCACATCACGCGGACGCCCAGGTCGGGGGCACCCCGTGGGGCACCCGGTCGCCGGATGCCCGTCTTCGCCGGGCTTTCGTCGCTTTGCCCCTGATTGAATGCAGCCATGGCTCCGCTTGATGAGACGTCGGTCACAGTCGTATCGGCCTCCTGGGGAGGACTGCACCATCCACCCTGTCGGATGCGCTAGAGTCTTCAGTGTTCGCCCCGCAGGGAGCGGGACACCTTCGGGCGATTAGCTCAGTTGGCTAGAGCGCGTCGTTCACACCGACGAGGTCACTGGTTCGAGTCCAGTATCGCCCACACGGCCTGCTGTGGTCGGTGGCCTTCGGCCGCCTTCCCTGCGGGCCTTGTATTTTTCGGGGGGGCGACCCCCGGACCCCCGAGACGGCCTGCTGTGGCCCCCGGCCCCCCGATCGCCCCAGGGCTCCGGACAACAGCCCTCACCCCGGCGTCTGAATGCTATCCAGCGCGTGCCGGAAACCGGGCGCGCTCACACGGATGCTGTCCCATTCACCCGTGCGTCGGCTCGCGGCGCGTTCCGCGCGGCGCATCGCCGCCGCCGCGGGCGGGCTCGCCCGCGCCCCCGTCGCCGCAGGCGGTGCGGGGTTCGCAGGCTCCGGACAGGCGGGCTCTGGGAAGCCGGGTGTACGTGGCCGACGCCATAATCGGTCGGCGTGTCCGCAATCGCGGCCACCGGATGTCCGAATCCAGGGGCCCAGGGCGGGCGGATGCGGCCGTTCCGGTCAGTCGGAGTCGGGAGCGGGGCGCAGCGCCGAGGCGGAGTGGTCGTGCTCCCGGCGGTGCTGCCGCGCCTTCTGGACGGCGCGCTCCTTGGCCCGGTGCGCCCATGAGCGCGCGTACCGCAGCAGTCCTCGGGCCCAGGCGAACTCGGTGGCCAGGATTGCGAGTCCGAGGATGATCCCGGCCACGCCCGGCCCCGGGGCGACGCACATGACGAGCCCGGCGAGGAGCACGATCAGGCCCACGGTCGCGACGACCGTACGCCACGTCAGGCTGAGGACCGGATGGGCGTGCATGCGCATGCGCCAGATGCGCAACCGGGTGCGGAGCCTGCGCCAACGGCGTGAGGGCCGACGCGCCTGGGACATGGGGGATGCCGCCGGGTCCGGGTGGCCAGCGCCGCTCATGGGGCTCGGAGACATGCGCCTACGATATCCGCCGGATCAAGGGCGGGTAACGGTCCCGCCGGAACAAATCCAAAGTCGCCTGCCAGGCGGGCAATGCCGCCGTCACACGACTCAGCGCTCCGGCGCCGCCCGGCGCAGTCGAGGCCGCCGATCCCGCGCCGCATTCAGTCCGCCGCGGGGTCGGCGCCGACCGGCTGCGCGCACGCCTCGACCGGGTCGAGGCCGTAGATCCAGTCCGCGTTGGCCGCCTCGGCCCGGCTCACCTCCCGCGCCCAGGCCTCGGGCGAACGGTCGCCGTCCGCCCGCAGCGCGCCAAGTATGTCACGGGAGACTGCGTCCAGCCGGTCCGTGCGTCGCCGGCGCAGCCGGGCGTAGCGCTCCAGCGCGTCTCCGGCGGTCAGCGAGGTCGCGTCACGCAGGCACGCCGCCAGTGCCACGGCGTCCTCGACGGCCTGGTTGGTCGCCTGGGCGAAGAAGGGGAGTGTGGGGTGGGCCGCGTCGCCCATCAGCGCGATCCTGCCGCTCTGCCACACCGGCACGGGGGAGTGGTCGTGCACGCCCCAGACGCCCACCCACTCGGCTGCCGAGACCAGGCCCAGCGCCGCCGTGCTCCAGCCGCCGAACGCCGCGGTGAGGTCGCCGATGCGGTCCCGCGAGGTCCAGGAGTCCGGTTCGCCGGTGCCTGCGGGAACCGTCGCGCTGAAGCTCACCTTCTGCCCGCCTGCGACGGGGAAGCAGGAGATGTAGCGGTCGCCGCCCGTCCACACGCGCACGCGGGCCCGGCCGCACTCCTCGGGAGCGCGGGAGGCCGGAGCGAGGCCGCGGTAGAGCAGCCGCCGGGCCGGGCGGTAGCGCTCGGTGTTGAGCAGGCTGCGGATCAGCGAGTTGGCGCCGTCGGCGCCGACGGCGACGTCGCCGTGCACCTGGCGGCCGTCGGCGCAGCGCACGACGACCCCGTCGCTGTTCTCCAGCAGGTCGGTCACGTAGTGGCCGGTGCGCACCGTGTCGGCGGGGAGGGCGTCGTGCAGGGCCCGGTGCAGGTCGGTCCGCAGCAGGGCCAGGGTCGGGGCGCCGTAGCGCGCGGAGAGTTCGCCGCCGAGAGGGGAGCGGGCCAGCAGTCGCTCGTCGTCCCAGCGGAGCAGTTCGCGGGACTCGGGGTACACGCCGACGCGCTCCAGGGCGGGTCCGAGGTCGAGATTGCGCAGGGGCCGCAGGGCGTTGGGGGTCAGCTCCACTCCGGCGCCGGCGGGAGCCGGGTCGGGAGCCTGCTCCAGGATCGTGACGCTGATGCCGTCGCGGACCAGCGCAGCGGCCAGCGTCATCCCGGCGATGCCCGCCCCTACCACCACAACTCGCACGGGACCCTCCGGACCTGGCTCGCTTCTGGCCTATCTGCTCCAGCGGGTTACATGCCCGTCCGGAAGCCTTACGGCACCCAATGGATCCTAAACGATCCGACTTGATCCGAACATGGTCGGCTCCGATCCCGCGCGGTCGCTTTCGGTGGCCATCCCCCGCCCTGGCGGCGATCAAGGACGCCGCACGCGGTCCGAAATCGGGCAGTTCGGACGGGCTGTCGAGGGGTGCCGATCTAAGCCGCACGGCGCCCGCGGTCGGCGCGGCGCGGTCGCCGGTCCGCGAGCGCGGCGAACCGGGCCCGGGAGCGGAGGGCGCGCAGGCCGCGGCTGAGGTGGGGCGGGCCGCGGGCGGCGAATGGCGGGTGATGGGGCGTGGCGGAGCCGATAGCATCGACTGGAGCGGTGCGGGCCGCTCCAGCCTCCCCGCGCCCGTCTCAGATCCGCGCGTGCAAGCGCCGACCAACGTATGAGGAGCCACTGTGTCCGTCGTGCCTGAGCTGCATATCACCCTCGCCGGAGTCGAGCGTGCGGTGGCGGCTCAGACTACGGCCGGCCAGGCGCTCGGAGCCGACGGGCGGACCGTGGTCGCCGCCCGCGTCAACGGCGAGCTGCGCGACCTCGCCCACGAGCTCTCCGAAGGCGACGCCGTCGAGCCGGTCGCCATCGACTCCGACGACGGCCGCGCCATCCTGCGCCACTCGACCGCCCACGTCCTGGCCCAGGCGGTTCAGGAGCTGTTCCCCGAGGCCAAGCTGGGCATCGGCCCGCCCGTCGACAACGGCTTCTACTACGACTTCGACGTAGCCGAGCCGTTCACCCCCGAGGACCTCAAGCGCATCGAGAAGCGCATGCAGGAGATCGTCAAGCAGGGCCAGCGCTTCGACCGCCGCCCGGTCTCCGACGACGACGCGCGCGCCGAGCTCTCCACCGAGCCTTACAAGCTGGAGCTGATCGGTCTCAAGGGCGACGCCGGCGACTCCGCCGAGGGCGCCGGCGTCGAGGTCGGCGCCGGAGGGCTGACCGTCTACGACAACATCCACCCCAAGACCGGTGAGCTGTGCTGGAAGGACCTGTGCCGGGGCCCGCACCTGCCCACCACCCGGTCCATCCCCGCCTTCAAACTGATGCGCTCGGCCGCCGCCTACTGGCGCGGCAACGAGACCAACCCGCAGCTCCAGCGCATCTACGGCACCGCGTGGGAGAACCGCGACGCGCTCAAGGACTACCTCGCCTTCCTGGAGGAGGCCGAGAAGCGCGACCACCGCAGGCTGGGCGCCGAGCTGGACCTGTTCTCCTTCCCCGAGGAGCTCGGCTCGGGCCTGCCGGTGTTCCACCCCAAGGGCGGCGTGATCCGCAAGGAGATGGAGGAGTACTCCCGCCGGCGCCACGAGGAGGCCGGCTACGAGTTCGTCAACACCCCGCACATCTCCAAGGCGCAGCTGTTCGAGACCTCGGGGCACCTGCCGAACTACAGCGAGGGCATGTTCCCCCCCATGGAGTTCGAGGGGCAGGACTACTACCTCAAGGCCATGAACTGCCCCATGCACAATCTGATCTTCCGCTCGCGCGGCAGGTCCTACCGGGAGCTGCCGCTGCGGCTGTTCGAGTTCGGCACCGTCTACCGCTACGAGAAGTCCGGCGTCGTGCACGGCCTCACCCGCGCCCGCGGGTTCACCCAGGACGACTCGCACATCTACTGCACGTTTGAACAGGCCCCCGACGAGCTGGACAGCCTGCTCACGTTCGTGCTGGACCTGCTGCGCGACTACGGGCTGAGCGACTTCTACCTGGAGCTGTCCACCCGCGGCGAGTCCGAGAAGTTCATCGGCGAGCCCCAGGAGTGGGAGGAGGCCACCGAGCTCCTGCGCCAGGCCGCCCAGAAGCAGGGCCTGGACCTGGTCATGGACCCCGGCGGCGCCGCCTACTACGGGCCGAAGGTCTCGGTGCAGGCCAAGGACGCCATCGGCCGCACCTGGCAGATGTCCACCCTCCAGGTCGACCTGCAGCAGCCCAAGCGCTTCGAGCTGGAGTACACCGCCTCCGACGGCTCCCGCCGGCGCCCGATCATGATCCACCGCGCGCTGTTCGGGTCGATCGAGCGGTTCTTCGGCGTGCTGCTGGAGCACTACGCGGGCGCGTTCCCGGCCTGGCTGGCGCCGGTCCAGGCGGTGGGCATCCCCATCGCCGACGAGCACGCCCCCTACCTGGCGGGCTTCGTCGAGCGGCTGCGCGCCGAGGGGATTAGGGCCGAGATCGACTCCGGCGACGACCGGATGCAGAAGAAGATCCGCAACGCCCAGAAGCAGAAGGTCCCCTTCATGCTGCTGGCCGGCGACGACGACATCGCCAAGGGCGCGGTGTCGTTCCGCTACCGCGACGGCTCGCAGAACAACGGCGTGCCGCTGGACGAGGCCGCGGACGAGATCGTCCGGGCGGTGCGCGAACGCAGGTAGGGCCGAGTGGAGCCGCCGAGCGCCTCGGGCGGCGCCGGCGGGCGCAGGACGGGACGGGCCGCCGCCGCGGACCGGGCGGGTGTGCCGCGGCGGCTCCGCGGTTTCTCCCGCGGTCCTCAGCCGCCGGCCGCCTCCAGCGCCTGCCGCGCGCCGCGGCAGGTGTGCAGAACGGCGGCGGCCACCGAGCGCGGATCGTCGGCCATGGGGATGTGCCCGCAGCCCCGCAGCGCGATCCTGCGGGCGTGCGGGATGCGGCGCAGGGCGCGCCGCGCCCCCGCGGGCGGCAGCAGGCGGTCGCGGTCGCCCCAGGCGATGGTGACCGGGCAGGCGATCGCGCCCGCGAAGCGGTAGGCGGCCACGTGCGGGGCCATCCTGACGAACGGTGATCCCGGCGCCAGCACCGCGGTGTCGAAGGCGACGCCGCTCGCGGCCGCCGAGGTCGGGTCGGCCCGAAGCACCCGCCGCGCCAGGGCCCGCGCCGGCGGTGTGTGCGCGGCGGCCCGGATGATCCGCTGGGGCACGCGGGCCGCCCAGCGCGCGCTCGCGGCGAGCAGGCGCGCACCGGCGCTGCGCGCGGCCGAGCCGAAGCCGATGGGGGAGAGCGCCGTCACCGAGGCCGCCTCGCCGCGGACGGCCATCTCCAGCGCCACGGCTCCGCCCAGGGAGTTGCCCACCACGTGCGGGCGGTCGATACCGAGTTCGGCGCACAGCCCCAGCACCGCGTCGACGAGGAACGCCACGTCGTAGGGGTCCTCGGCGGCGGGTGCGGGAGAGTCGCCGAAGCCGGGCAGGTCCGGGGCGAGGACCTGGTGGTGGGGCGCCAGGTCGGCGACGAGCGGCTGCCAGGCGCGGCGGTTGTGCCCCAGGCCGTGCAGCAGCAGGACGGGTTCGCCGGTGCCCCAGCGGTCGTAGACGATGCGCGACGGCTCCATGAACTCTAGGTGTACCCGATTCGATCGGTGAGTATGGGATCCGGGGGGCCGTGAGCGGGCGGGTGGCGCGGGAGCGGTCGCCGGAGCGCGCGAGGCGTGTGGCCGGCCGCCGAGCCGGCTGTGGTCCATGCGCGGGCGGGGCGGGTGCCGGCGAGCCGGAGTGCGCGGCGGCCGCCGGGCGGGGGCGTACCGGGCGCGCTGATACGGGCGTGAGACGGGCGTGCCAGCGGCGGGGCCCGTGGCGGTCCCGTCCGGAAGGCGGGTGGCATTCTCCCGCCCGGCGCCCGGCGCAGCCGAGTCGGCCGGGCCGCCGTCCGGAAGGCGCGGTGCCGCCCGGGGTGCCGGTGTGGGGCGGGCGCCCCGGGCGGCGGAGGCGCTCAGGCCTCCAGAGCTGCGTCCGGCTCCACGTCGCACTCGTGGGCCGGGCGCGTGTCGAGGTAGCCCCACTCGACCATCGCCTCGGCGCCGAGGCTGTCGCGGTCGCCGGCCTCCTCGACGAGCCCGGGCGCGAGCAGGATCTGCTCGCCGCCGCCGGGCTGCTCGAACGCCGGCGCGATCGGGCCGGTCCGGGCGGTGAAGTCCTCGGTCACCCGGTAGCAGCGGTAGTTGTGCGCCGGGCCGTCCGGCCAGGTGTTGAGCGCGTCCGGAGGCAGCGCCCGCTCGGGGAACGGCGTGCCGGCGGGGGCGAGGAAGGAGCCGCGCGGCGACCCGAAGCGGTCCACCATAGCGCCGGCGGGGACCGTCTCCCTTTCGCTCTGCGGTCGGCCCCCGCGCATCGCGAACCCGTCGTGCGCGGGATAGCGCCAGCGCTCCCACAGCTCGCCGGTCGCGGTGTCGACACCGGTCTCGCGGTGCTCGGCCAGGAAGGCGACGGGCTCGGCGCCGCCGAGGCGCTCGTAGTCCTCGACGAGCTCGCCGACGACCCCCTCGTCGGGCAGTTCGGCCGGTCCCAGGCGGCGGTCGCCGCACATGTAGCGCTCCCGGTCGGCCTGGCTGGGCGGCGGAACGAGCGCCGGGCAGACGTGTTGCGTACTCGCTCTGGCCGGCGCCGCGGCGGGCGCGGCCCAGGCGGTGGCGGGAGACGCGGCCGTGGCGAGCGCCAGGGCGGCCGTCAGGGCGACGGCTCGCCGGAACCGGTGCTTGTGCGGCAGTGATCGGGGCATGGGAGATGACTCCGTTCTGTGCGGGCGGCGAGCGCCGGGTGCGCGGCCGCGGGCGGTTCGGAGTCATTCAACTACAGTGCGTCACTGTATGGGGTCGTTTCGGGCGCTGTGCCGCCGGAACGGCGGAGAGTCCGCGGGCGCGCGTCCGAGGGGCGGCC
Source organism: Streptomonospora halophila (assembly GCF_039542725.1). Lineage (NCBI taxonomy): Bacteria > Bacillati > Actinomycetota > Actinomycetes > Streptosporangiales > Nocardiopsidaceae > Streptomonospora > Streptomonospora halophila. Next base: position 239,795 of record NZ_BAABIK010000001.1, read on the forward strand.
CCGCCCGGCGGCGGAGGGGGCGGGCGGCGTGGCAGGCCCGGGCTCCGCAGGAGCCGCCGCGGGCGGCGGCTACCGCCCCTTCGCCGCCCGCTGCTGCTGCCAGCGCTCGATCAGGGCCGGGAACTCGCCGATCATGAACTCGTAGAAGTCGCGCATCTCCTCGAGGCGGGGCCGCGCATGGCCCTCGTCCGAGGTGATCTCGACGCCGTGCCGGGCCATGCGCAGCATCGCCTCCACGACCTCGTTCTGCCTGCTGAACAGGCGGGCCCAGGCGTCGTCGCGCAGGCGGTAGTGGTCGCGCCGGCTGCCGGCGGCGGGGACGCGCTCCAGCAGGCCGACGGACGTCAGCATGGTGATCGCGCCCGAGACGGCCCCCGTGCTGACCGCGAGCTCCTCGGTCAGCTCGCCCTGGGTCAGGGTCGGCTGCTCGGCGAAGATGGCGGCCGCCAGCACGCGCGCCGCCATGCGCTGCATCCCGTGCTCGCTCAGGGTCAACGCGAGCTGCTCGGCCGTCTCCCGGCGCTCATCGGCTGCGGGCAAGCCGGTTCCTCCTCGGGGTCTGCGGTGGGTGTCCATCATAGCGAATCCTTCGTATGATCTGAGTATTCAGAAGTTTCTGAAATCCGAGTACAGTGAGAGGTCCCCGGCCACGCCTCCCGTGCCGCCGCCGGCACGCCGCGACCGCTCTCGGCACCGGTCCGACCCGCGACCTCAGAAGGAGTCCCTCATGCGGGTCCTCATCGTCAACCACGGAACCCGCGGCGACGTGCAGCCGTTCGCTGCGCTCGCACGGGCCCTGCGCGACGCCGGGCACGAGCCGCTGCTGGCCGCCGCGGAGTCGTCGGCCGCCCTGGCGGCCGACCACGGGCTGGCGTTCGCGCCCCTCGACGACGGGCCCGTCCGCATGCTGGAGGACAAGGAGCTGGTCGCGGACACCGGCGACTCGGGAAGGCGGGGCGGTCGGCTGCGCGAGGCCAAGGCGATGGTGCGCATCGTGCGCCGGGCCAAGGCCGACATGGTCCGGGTGCTGGACGACATGGCCGCCGCCGCGGACGGGTTCCGCGGCGCCGACGTCGTGGTGCACGGCATGGGCTACCCGGGCCACCACATCGCCGAGTACCTGCAGGTGCCCTCCGTTCCGGTGGCCCTGCAGCCGTTCTGGGTGCCCACGGCGGCCTTCCCCAACCCCATGCTGCCGGTGCCCGTGCCGCGCGCCCTGAACCGGGCGAGCCACCGGACCAACGCGCTCGTGCTGAGCGCTTACAACGGGACCGTGGACGCCTGGCGCGCGGGGCGGCTGGGCCTGCCCCGGCGCCGCGGCAGGCACGACGCCCTGCGCCGACCCGACGGGACGCCGGCGCCGCTGCTGCAGGCCTTCAGCCGCCACCTCGTGCCCGACCCGGCCGACTACCCCGGCTGGGTGCACACCACCGGCTACTGGTTTCTGCCCGCGGCCGCCGACTGGACGCCGCCGGAACGGCTCACGGCGTTCCTCGAGGCCGGTGAGCCACCCCTGTTCGCCGGGTTCGGCTCCATGCCCGGGAGCAACCCCGCCCGGCTGGGCCGGGAGGTCGTCGCGGCCGTGCGGCGCACGGGCGCACGCGCGGTTCTCGCGACCGGATGGGGCGGGCTCGCCGACGTCGCGGAGGCCGACGACGTCCTCGTCGTCGGGGAGGTCCCGCACGACTGGGTCTTCCCGCGCGTCTCGGCGGTCGTGCACGCCGGCGGAGCCGGGGCCGTCGGCGCCGCGCTGGCCGCCGGGCGCCCGCAAATCGTCTGCCCCTTCCACCGGGAGCAGCGCTTCTGGGCCGACCGCGTGCACGCCGCCGGACTCGGCCCCGAGCCGCTGTCCGCCGCCAAGGTCACCGCCGGCGGCCTCGCCGAGCGGATCCGGCGGGCCGCGGACGACGGTGCGGCGGCCCGCCGCGCCCGCGAGACCGGGGCGCTGGTGCGCGCCGAGGACGGGACGGCCGCCGCCGTGGCGCTGGTGGAGGGCGAAGCGGCGCGGGGCAGGGCGGCCGGCGGCGCCTAGGGACCGCACCGCCCGGACCGCACCGCCGGGGCGGCGGCCGCCGTTCCGGACGCGTCAGGCCGGGAGCCCCAGCTCGCGGGCGATGAGCATGCGCTGGATCTCCGAGGTCCCCTCGCCGACCTCCAGGATCTTGGCGTCACGGTAGAACCGGCCCACCGGGTACTCGTTCATGAACCCGTAGCCGCCGAAGACCTGCGTCGCGTCGCGCGCGTTGTCCATGGCGGCGTTGGAGGACGCCAGCTTCGCGATCGCCGCCTGCTTCTTGAACGGCTCGCCCGCCAGCATGCGCGAGGCGGCGTCGTAGTAGGCGAGGCGGGCGGTGTGCACGCGCGCCTCCATGTCGGCGATGGTGAACTGGATCGCCTGGTAGCGCCCGATGGCGTTGCCGAACGCCTCGCGCTCGGCGGCGTAGCGCAGACTCTCGTCGACGCACCCCTGGGCCAGCCCCACGCCCAGCGCCGCGATGGCGATCCGGCCCTCGTCCAGGATGCGCAGGAACTGCGCGTATCCGCGGCCGCGCTCGCCCACCAGGTTGGCCTCGGGCACCCGGCAGTCGTCGAACACCAGCTCGTTGGTGTCGGAGGCGTTCCAGCCGACCTTGGAGTAGTGCTGGCCCACCGCCATGCCCGGGGTGCCCGTCGGAACCAGGATCGCCGAGATCTCCGGGCGGCCGCCGTCCTGGTGCCCGGTGACCGCGGTGACCGTGACCAGCGCGGTGATGTCGGTACCGGAGTTGGTGATGAACGCCTTGGTGCCGTCGACCACCCACTCGCCGCCCTCCAGGCGCGCGGTGGTGCGGGTGGCGCCGGCGTCGGAGCCGCCGCCCGGCTCGGTCAGGCCGAACGCGCCCAGTGCCCGGCCGGAGCACAGTCGCGGCAGCCACGTGCTGCGCTGCTCGTCGGTGCCGAAGCGGAAGATCGGCATCGCGCCCAGCGACACCCCCGCCTCAAGGGTGATCGCCACCGACGAGTCGGCGCGGGCGAGCTCCTCCAGTGCCAGGCACAGCGCGAAGTAGTCGCCGCCCATGCCCCCGTACGCTTCGGGGAACGGCAGGCCGAACAGGCCCATGCGGCCCATCTTGGCGACGATGTCGTAGGGGAACGCGCCGCGCTCGTAGTAGTCGCCGATGACCGGGGCCACCTCGGTGCGGGCGAACTCCTCGACGGTGCGGCGCAGCTCCTCGTACTCCTCGGACAGCCCGTGGGCCATGGTCACTCCTCAAGCGTGGTGGGCGCGGAGTCGGGGCCGCCGGAGCCCGGCGGGGTCTCCGCGGGCTCCGGGGTGATGCGGGCCAGCACGGCGTCCATGGCCACGGGGCGGCCGGGGCGCACGGGCAGCTCGCTGACGGTGCCGCCGACGGGCGCGGTGACGGTGTGCTCCATCTTCATCGCCTCGACGACGGCCACGGGAGCTCCGGCGGCGACCCCTTCGCCCTCGGCGACGGCGAGCGAGAGGACGGTGCCGGGCATGGGGCTGCGCACCGTGCCGTCGCCGGCGGCCCCGGCGGTGCGGGACGGCGCGAGGACGGGGTCGTCCTGGAAGCGCCAGGCCGCGCCCTCGCGGCCCAGCCACAGCCCGGCGGGCTCGGCGGCGCGGGCGTAGCGCAGAGTGCGCGAGCGCAGCGCCACCGTCAGGGTGCGGCCGTCGGGCGAGCGTGCGGCGTCGACGGCGACGGACGGGCCGCCGTCGACGCTGACCTCGTAGGCGACGGTGCGGGGGCCGTGTGCGCCGGCTCCGGGTACCAGCGGCGGGGCGCCGAAACTCTGCGGGTCGGCGGCCGCGGTGGTCGCGGGGGAGGGGCGGCGGCGCACGCGGACCGCCGCCGCGCTGTGCCGGGGCGAGCGCAGCCGCCATGCCGTCCAGCCGGGCTCGCCGACGCGCCAGCCGTCGGGGACGGCGAAGCGGTCGGCGGTGCGCGGGTCCGGCTCCAGGCCGAGCTGGTGGTCGGCCGCCGCGGCGATCAGCTCGTCGGGCGGGGGAGCGGCGGAGGAGCCCGCGGTGGGAGCGGGTCCGGCGGCGCTCGTCCGGTCCGCGGTGGCGTGCTCCGCTGCTGTCGGAGCGGGGCCGCTGGCCGGGGCGGTGAGCTCGGGCGCGAGCCGCTCGGTGAGGTCGGTGCTCAGCGCTCCGGCGCGCACCTGGGGCGTGCGCAGCAGGGCGCGCAGGAAGGACACGTTGGTGTCGCAGCCGAGCAGCGTGTAGGCGGCCAGGGCGGAGTCCATCCGGTCCAGGGCGCCGGCGCGGTCGGGGGCCCAGGAGACCACCTTGGCCAGCATGGGGTCGTAGGCGGAGGTGATCTCGGTGCCCTCGTCCAGCCCGGAGTCCACCCGCAGGTCCGCGCCCGCGGGCTCGTCCAGCAGCAGGACGCGGCCGCCGGTGGGCAGGAAGCCGTGGGCGGGGTCCTCGGCGTAGACGCGGGCCTCGACGGCGTGGCCGGACAGGGAGACGTCGGCCTGAGCGAAGGGCAGCGGTTCGCCGCGGGCGACGCGGATCTGCAGTTCGACGAGGTCGATGCCGCGCCGGCCGCCGACCGCGGCCACGGCCTCGGTGACGGGGTGCTCCACCTGCAGGCGGGTGTTCATCTCCAGGAACGAGTAGTCGAGGGCCTCGGTCGTCGACGGGTCGGACGGCCGGGGTGGTGAGGGACGCTCGGCAGCGGGTTGACCTGAAGAAGGGGACTCCCCCGGAGTCCCTGCGTCGCCGTGCCCGGAGCCGTGCGGAGCGGCGCTCGCCGTCCACAGCCCGCCGGATCGGGTTGGCGAACCGGGGCCGCGGTGGGCTTGACTTGAGATAAGGGGTTCCCCCGGAGCCTCCGCACCGTGCTGCCCCGAGCCGCCGCCGGCGGGCCCGCCGCTCTGCGGCCTCTCCGGCCTCGCCTCCGCAGCCGAGCCGACCGATCCCGCGGCCTGCGCCCCGTCGGCGGCCTGCTGCGCAGCTTCCTCCGCCTCCACCGCCGCGCCCTCCGGCGGCTCGACGATGAACTCGACGGTTCCGGCGCCGACATACCCGCACGCCTTGGCCGCGGCCACCGCCGCCTCGCCCATCGCGGCGCGCTGCTCCGCGTTCAGCAGCGGCGACGGCGACTCCTCGACGATCTTCTGGTGGCGTCGCTGCAGACTGCACTCGCGCTCGCCCAGGTGCAGCACGTTGCCGTAGCGGTCGGCCATCACCTGCACCTCGATGTGGCGGGGCCGCCGCACCAGCCGCTCGACCAGCAGCGTCCGGTCGCCGAAGGCCGCCTCGGCCTCGCGCCGCGCCGCCGCGGCCGCCGCGGCGAGCTCACCCGGCCCGTGCACCACGCGCATCCCCTTGCCGCCGCCGCCCGCCGAGGGCTTGATCAGCAGCGGGTAGCCGGTGCGCTCCGCCGCGCGTGCCAGTTCGCCGTCGTCCATGGGCCGACCGGGCTCTTCGGCGAATCCGGGCAGCAGCGGCACGCCGGCCGCGGCCACGCGCTCCTTGGCGCTGATCTTGTCGCCCATCGCCTCGATCGCCGCGGGCGGCGGTCCGATGAACACCAGGCCCGCCTCCGCGCAGCGCCGCGCGAAGTCGGCGTTCTCGGCGAGGAAGCCGTAGCCGGGGTGCACCATCCGCGCGCCGGACTGCACCGCCGCCGCCACGATCGCCTCGGCGTCGAGGTAGCTCTCGGCCAGGGACGGGCCGCCGACGCAGACCGCGGCGTCGGCCGCGCGCACGTGCCGGGCTCCGGGGTCGGCGGTGCTGTGCACGGCGACCGAGCGCAGGCCCATCCGCCGGACGGTCCGCATGATGCGTACGGCGATCTCGCCGCGGTTGGCCACCAGCACGGTGGTCGCGCGGCCGGAGGCGGACACCCCCGCGGCGCGCTCGCCCGGACCGCCGGCGGGTCCGCCCGGGGCCTGCCCGCCCGGGACGCTCCCACCGCTTCCCGCGCCGGCCGGTGCGGGGCCCGCGGCGGTCCCGTCCCGCGGCGCCTCCGGCACGCGGTCCGCGCGCTGCTCACCCTCGGACATCGTCGTCCACCTCACATCCGGAACACGCCGTAGCCCACCGGCTCCAGCGGGGCGTAGCGGGCGGCCTCCAGACCCAGCGCCAGCACGGTGCGGGTGTCGGCCGGGTCGATGACGCCGTCGTCCCACAGCCGCGCGGTCGAGTAGTAGGGGTCGCCCTGCCGTTCGTACTGCTCGCGGATCGGCGCCTTGAACTCCTCTTCCTCCTGGCCCGGCCACTCCCGGCCCTGCGCCTCCAGTTGGTCGCGCCGGACCGTGGCCAGCACGGAGGCGGCCTGCTCGCCGCCCATCACCGAGATCCGCGCGTTGGGCCACATCCACACGAACCGCGGCGAGTACGCCCGGCCGCACATGCTGTAGTTGCCCGCGCCGAAGGACCCGCCCACGACCACGGTGAGCTTGGGCACCCGCGCGCAGGCCACCGCCGTGACCATCTTCGCGCCGTGCTTGGCGATCCCGCCGGCCTCGTAGTCGCGTCCGACCATGAACCCCGAGATGTTCTGCAGGAACACCAGCGGCGTGCTGCGCCGGTCGCACAACTCGATGAAGTGCGCGCCCTTGAGCGCCGACTCGGCGAACAGGATGCCGTTGTTGGCCACGATCCCCACGGGATGGCCGTGGATGCGGGCGAACCCGCATACCAGGGTGCTGCCGTACTCGGCCTTGAACTCGGTGAACTCGCTGCCGTCGACCACCCGCCCGATGATCTCGCGCACGTCGTAGGGGGTGCGGGTGTCGGTGGGCACCACGCCGTGGATCTCGGCGGGGTCCAGCTCGGGCGGCCGCGGCTCCGCCCGCTCCCAGGCGGGCTCGCCGCGCGGGCCGAGCGTGTCGGCGATCTGGCGGACGACGGCCAGTGCGTGGGCGTCGTCCTCGGCCAGGTGGTCGACGACACCGGAGACGCGCGCGTGCACGTCGCCGCCGCCCAGCTCCTCGGCGGTGACGACCTCGCCGGTGGCCGCCTTCACCAGGGGCGGGCCGCCCAAAAAGATCGTCCCCTGGTCGCGGACGATCACGGCCTCGTCGCTCATCGCCGGGACGTAGGCGCCGCCGGCCGTGCAGGAGCCCAGCACGGCGGCGATCTGCGGGATTCCCAGCTGCGACATGGTCGCCTGGTTGTAGAAGATGCGCCCGAAGTGCTCGCGGTCGGGGAAGACCTCGTCCTGCATCGGCAGGAAGGCGCCGCCGGAGTCGGCCAGGTACACGCACGGCAGCCGGTTGTGTAGCGCGACCTCCTGGGCGCGCAGGTGCTTCTTGACGGTCATCGGGTAGTAGCTGCCGCCCTTGACCGTGGCGTCGTTGGCGACGATCACCGCCTCGCGCCCGCATACGCGCCCGATGCCGGTGATGATCCCGGCGGCGGGGGCGTCGTGGCCGTCGGCGCCGTAGAGCCCCCAGCCGGCCAGGGGTGCCAGCTCCAGGAACGGCGACCCGGGGTCGAGCAGCCGGTCGACGCGCTCGCGCGGCAGCAGCTTGCCGCGCTCGGTGTGGCGGATGCGGGTCTTCTCCGGTCCGCCCAGCGCGGTGGCGGCAAGGCGCTCGCGAAGTTGGGCCGCGAGGGCGCGGTTCGCCGCGGCGTTGGCCGCGAACTCGGCGCCCTCGGTGTCGACGGCCGAGCTGAGCACCGGTGCCGTTGGCATGGGTTCGCCTCCGCTGTTAATGAACGCTAACATCGGTGATGTTAGTGTCCGTTAACGTCGGTGTCCAGTGCTGAGCGCGCTCCGTCCGGGCGCTGCCGGGTCGAGGGAAGGAGGCGCCGATGGCCGGCCGCACCGCCGGCGCCCGCCGCGCCGAGATCCTGCGGGCCGCGGCGGGCCTGTTCGCCGCGCGCGGTTTCCACGGCGTCAGCATCGACGACCTGGGCAAGGCGGTCGGCACCAGCGGCCCGGCGCTCTACCGGCACTTCCCCGGCAAGGACGCGCTGCTGGCGGCGATGCTGCTGGAGGTCAGCGAGCGCCTCGCCGCCGACGGAAGGCAGCGCGCCGAGGCCTGCGGCGACCCGCACCGGGCGCTGGACGAGCTGCTGCGCGGCCACATCCGCTTCGCGCTCACCGAGCCGGCGCTGATCACGGTGCACGACCGCGAGCTCGGCAACGTCGCCGAACCCGACCGGCGCCGCATCCGCCGCCTGCAGCGCGGCTACGTCGAGCAGTGGGTGGGCGTGCTGGCCCGCCTGCGCCCCGACGCCGACCCGCCCACCCTGCGCGCCGCCGTGCACGCGGCATTCGGCCTGCTCAACTCCACTCCGCACAGCGCCCAGCAGCTGGATCCCGAGCCCATGGCGGAGCTGCTGCTGTCCATGGGCCGGGCCGCCCTGCTGGCGGAGTCCTGACACCCGCGCCGCGCCGCCCAGGGGCCCTCCAGCGGGCGCGAGAGAACCGCGCCGTGCCCGCGCCCGGCCGAACGGCGGCGGTCCGCCCGCGCGCCGTCCCGTAGCGGTCCCGGCCGCACCTGCGGCGGCCGCCTCGGCCGCTCCGGCCGCGACGACACGGCGGCAGGCGGCCGGGCTCGTGCCCGGCTCTCCGTGGACCGTCGGCGCAGCCCGCCGCCCAGGCCGCGGCGTTCGGCGGTCGCCTCGACCGAAGGCCGGTGGCCTCGGCGGACGGGGCCGCCGCCCGCCCGCGGGCACTCGCCGGCGTGTCGCGGCCGGGGCCCGCGCCACCGGGCCGACGTTTGACCGCGAGGCGCTCGGGCAGCCCGAGCAGCAGACGGACTCGTGCGCCCGGCCGGTGCCGGCGGCAGGCGGCGCCGGGCCGGCCCGCACGGCGGCTTAAGGGGGAGTGGATCGACCATGGCACGGCCTCGCATCGTGGTGGTTGGCGCGGGATTCGCAGGGCTGCAGGCCCTCAAGCGCCTCGAACGCCGCATACCCAGGTCCGCCGCCGACATCGTGCTGGTCGCGCCCAACGACTACATGCTCTACAGCCCGCTGCTGCCGCAGGTGGCCTCGGGGCTGCTGACGCCCCAGTCCCTGGCGGTCTCGCTGCACCGCTCGCTGCACCGCACCCGCATCGTGCCCGGGTCGGCCATCGGTGTGGACACCGACGCCAAGGCGGTGCTCATCCGCAAGATCTCCGACGAGCCGGCCGTCGAGCGCTACGACCGGCTCGTCCTCGCGCCGGGCAGCCTCACCCGCGTCTTCGACATCCCGGGCCTGACCGAGCACGCGTTCGGCAACAAGAACCTCGCCGAGGCGACCGTGCTGCGCGACCACGTGCTCGCCCAGCTGGAACTGGCCAACGCCACCACCGACCCCGTGGAGCGCGAGGAGCGCTGCCGGTTCGTCGTGGTCGGCGGCGGCTACACCGGTGTGGAGACCGCGGCGTCCCTGCGCCGGCTGACGGAGGAGGCGGCGCGCCTCTATCCGTCGCTGCGCTCGGCCATCAACTGGCACCTGGTCGACATCGCACCGCGGCTGCTGCCCGAGCTGGGCACCAGGCTGGGCGAGGAGGCGCTGGACCTGCTGCGCTCCATGGGCGTCGAGGTCAAGCTGGAGGTGACGGTCAGGGAGGTCACCGAGCACAAGGTCGCGCTGACCGACGGCCGGATGCTGCCGTGCCGCACCCTCATCTGGACGGCCGGCACCTCGCCCAGCCCGCTGATGGACTCCCTGGGTGCCGAGACCAGCCGCGGCAAGCTCGTGGTGGACTCCGACCTCGCGGTGCCCGACCTGCCCGACGTGTTCGCCCTCGGCGACGCCGCGGCAGTGCCCGACCTCAGCAAGGACGACCAGGGCGCGGTGTGCCCGCCCACCGCCCAGTACGCCGAGCGCCAGGGCACGGTGGCCGCCGACAACGTGATCGCCTCGCTGACCGGTCGGCCCAAGCGCACGTTCCTGCACAAGGATCTGGGACTGGTCGTCGACCTGAGCGGGCGCGACGCCGTGGCGCGGCCGCTGGGCTACGACCTCTCGGGGTTCCCGGCGTTCGCGGTCACCCGCGGATACCACCTGTGGTCGCTGCCCTCCAACCCCGCCCGCGCGCGGGTCGCGGCCAACTGGATGATCCGGGCGGTAACCGGCGGCGAGGTGGCGCGGCTGGGCTTCCACCGCGGCAAGCCCTCGACCTTCGTGGACCTGGAGGCCGCCCACTACCTCGACCCGCAGGGCGCCCGCCGGGAGAGCGCGCGCCTGCTGGAGTCGGCTCCGCAGCCCGAGGGCGGCTGACGGTCCCGGTCCGGCGGCGCCGGACCGGTCGGAGGGACCGGCCGCCCCGTTCGCGGTCAGCCGCACAGCCCCACGGGCGGCGGCCTCCCGGTCGCCGGCCTGCGGCCGCCGCCCGCACGCATGCTCCCGGGCGCCGGCGTCCGGCGCCGGCGGGCGCTGTCAGCGCACGATCTCGTAGCCCGCCTCGTCGACGGCGGCGTCGAGCTGCTCGCCGCTGAGCGGGCTCTCACTGCTCACGTCGACACGGCCGCTGCCCAGGTCGACCTCGACCGAGGTCACCCCCGGCAGCGCCGAGACCTCCTCGGTCACCGCCTTGACGCAGTGCTCGCAGGTCATGCCCTTGACGGTGATGGTGGTGGCGGCCACGGCGGTCCCTTCCTCGTGGACGGATGTGTCGGTTCCGAAAGGGCGGGTCAGGAGCGCACCAGCCGGGCGATGGCCTCGGAGGCCTCGCGCACCTTCTCGTCGGCCTCCTCGCCGCCGTTGGCGACGGCGTGCCCGACGCAGTGCTTGAGGTGCTCGTCGAGCATCGACAGCGCGAAAGAGCGCAGCGCCTTGTTCACCGCGGCCGTCTGCGTGAGGACGTCGATGCAGTAGGAGTCGCTCTCGACCATCCGCCTCAGGCCACGCACCTGCCCCTCGATCCGGCTGAGCCGGTCGAGGTGGCTCTTCTTGTTGTCGTGGTAGCCGTAGGTGGCCATCTGGGTGCTCTCCCCGGTGTCCCGCTCTTCAGCCATCAATATACCCCCTTCGGGTATAGCAGCGCCCTATGTGCGTGCGGCATTCCCGCGCCGCGGCTCGCCGCCTCGGCACGATACCGACGGCGGCGCGGTGGCCCCAGTATCGCCGCCGCCGCGGGCGATCGGCGCGAACCGGCACACATGGGGCGCCCGGCCCGCAGCGCCCGAAATCGGTGTGCTCCGTGCCGGGCTGCGGACGCCCGCCTCAGCTCCGGCGCGGCCGCAGCCCCAGTCGGCGCAGCTCCACCTCCGCCAGGCCCGCGACGGCCTCCGCGTCGCCCGCGCGCCACGCCCCGGCCGGATCGGGCGAGACCTTCAGCAGCCGCCGGGGCCGCGCCGTCGCCAGCGCGCGCAGCGCCAGTAGAGGCGCACCGCTGTCGGCGGGCATCGACCGCAGCGCCGCGGCGCTCGAGGCCCGGCGGATCCACCGGCCCCGCGTGGGCAGCCAGGCGACCAGTGCGAAAAGCACCGGTACCACCGCCGTCATCAGCGACAGCGACAGCGCCACCGTGCCCATGGTCTCCTGGAACCCGCGGCCGGCCTCGCTCAGTGAGGCGCCCGCGTCGCCGACGCGGCCGAACGGCGCGGCGAGGCCCTCGCCGGCCCACGGCACCCGCTCGGCCTGCTCGGCGGCGTCGGCCATGCTCTCGGCCACGCCGTCGCCCGCCGACTCCATCAGCTCGCCGGGTTCGGCCAGGGCGGCGAGCGTCTCGTGCAGTGTCAGGCCCGCCCACACCCACGCCGCGATCCAGCCCGCGGTCAGCAGGTCGGCCCCGGACTGGATCAGGAAGCGCAGGGGGCGGTCGGCGTAGATCCGCATCGATGTCTCCGAAGGGTGAGAGGGGGTGGGGGCAGGGGTGCGCCGGCGGCACCGCCGGAGAGGCGGCCGCCGGCGCCTGTGTCGGGAACAGTCCCCTCAGGAGTCGGTTCTCAGACCTGCCGGGTACTCGCCGGGGCCCGACCGCACCCGCCGGCGGGCGAATCCGCAGTTCGCCGCGGCCGCCGGAGGAGCACTCCGGCGCTTGCCAAGCGCACGGGGGCCGACCGACCATGGGGGTATGAGCGAGGCCGGAAACCAGGAGAGCAGCATCCTCGGGCGCATCAGCGAACTGGTGACCGAGGAGCGCGACCTGCGGGAGCAGAACGAGCACCGGCTGACGCCGGAGGAGCGCCGGCGGATGCGCCGCCTGGAGCGCGAGCTCGACCAGTGCTGGGACCTCCTGCGCCAACGCCGTGCACGCGAGGAGTTCGGCGACGACCCCGACGCCGTGCATGTGCGCCCCGCCGACGAGGTCGAGGGCTACCGGCAGTAGGTCCCGAGGGAGCAGCAGGGCACGGGACCGGAGCCGGCGCCGGGCGGTGAACGGGCGCCGTGCGGGGAACCCGAGGCCCGTTTCCGGCGTCTCACCGGGTGACCGCGCACCGGCCGGTCGGCGCGCCCCCGCGGACGGCGCCGCCTCCGGTGCCCAGAGCTGCTGAGACGGATCGGGCCGCCCCTCGATGCTGGAGATCCTGACCGGGACCGGGCTCGCCTCGGCCGCCGGGCTCAACGCCTACGTCCCCCTGCTGACCGTCGGAATCATCGCGCGCTACACGGAACTGCTGCCGCTGGGCCCGGGATGGCAGTGGCTGGAGCACCCGGCCGTGCTCGTCATCCTCGGCGTGCTGCTGGCACTGGAGGTCGCGGCCGACAAGATCCCCGCCGTCGACAGCCTCAACGACGCGGTGCAGACCGTCGTGCGTCCCACATCGGGCGGCATCACCTTCGGCGCCGGCGCCTCCTCGACCACCGCCACGGAGATCGCCTCGTGGGCGGGCGGCGACGGGAGCGGCGGGGGAGCGGCCTGGTGGCAGATCGCCGCCGGCGTACTGATCGCGCTGGCCTTCCACCTGCTCAAGGCGAGCGCGCGCCCCGTCCTCAACGCCGTGACGTTCGGTGCCGGCGGCCCCGTGGTCAGCGTCGTCGAGGACGCCGCCAGCGTCCTGACCTCGGTCGCGGCCGTCCTCGCCCCGGTCCTGGCCGCGGTCGCCGCCGTGCTGCTGGCGGCGGTCGGCGTCTGGGCGTGGCGCCGCCGCAGGCGCAGGCGGCGCGAGCCGCGGAGCTCGGCGGCTCCGCGCATCCCCTGACACCCGCTGGCGGTACCCGGTTCGCAGCCCCCGGGTGCCCGGGTACGGCTCCCGGCTCCCGCCCCGTTGGTGCCCAGGTCGGCGTCGGTTCGGCCGCCGCCGTGTCTTAGAGTGCTCAGCGTGGTAGATAACGGGTTCGCTCGCCTCAACGGCGTCACGCACATCGTCTGGGACTGGAACGGCACGCTGCTCGACGACAACCACGCCAACATGGCCGCCCTCAACCGGGTCTGCTCCGAGTTCGGCCGGGACCCCGTCGAACTGGACTTCTGGCGCACCTTCTTCCGCCGCCCGCTGCTCGACTGCTACGAGGAGCTGCTGGGCCGCTCCCTGGCCGAGGAGGAGTGGGCGCGCCTGAACCGCGTCTACGACGACCACTACACCGAGCTGCTGCCCTCCTGCGGCCTGGCCGACGGTGTGCCCGACATCCTGCTCGACTGGCGCGCCTACGGCGGGTCGCAGTCGCTGCTGTCGATGGCCTCCCACGACAGCGTCACCACGCTGGTCGCCCAGCGCGCGCTGGAGCGCCACTTCGCGCGGGTGGACGGGCGGCGCTTCGACACCCGCGACGGCTCCAAGTCCCACCACCTGGCCGCCCACCTCGCCGAGCTGGACGTCGACCCCTCCGCGGTGGTGCTCGTCGGCGACATCGACGACGACGGCCGCGCCGCCACCGAGGCCGGGGCGCACGCGGTCCTGGTGGCCGCCGGCATGATGAGCCGCGAGCGGCTGGAGGCCACCGGCCACCCCGTGGTCGACACCCCCAGGGAGGCCGTCGCCGCCCTGTGCGCCTGAGCCGGCGCGGCGCCGCCGCTCGGCGGGCCGTCGGACGGGACGAGGGGCGGCACCGGCGGTGCCGCCCCTCGTTCACTCGCTGCGCCCGGGGTCCGAGCGGACCTCAGCCGAGCTGGACCTTGCGGGCGTCGTCGAAGCGGCGCTGCACGTCCGCCCAGTTGACGACGTTCCAGAACGCCTTGACGTAGTCCGCCTTGACGTTCTTGTACTGCAGGTAGAACGCGTGCTCCCACATGTCCAGCATGAGCAGCGGGTAGGAGCCGGCCGCCAGGTTGCCCTGGTGGTCGTAGAGCTGCTCGATGATCAGGCGCTGGCCGAGGATGTCCCAGGCGAGGATCGCCCACCCGGAGCCCTGCACACCGGTGGCCACGGCGCCGAAGTGGGCGCGGAACGCGTCGAAGGACCCGAACTGGTCGTCGATGGCGGCACCGAGCTCGCCCTCGGGCTTGTCGCCGCCGTCCGGCGACATGTTCGGCCAGAAGACGGTGTGGTTGATGTGCCCCGCCAGATTGAACGCCAGGTTCTTCTCCAGGAGGTTGACCGTGCTCAGGTCGTTCTTGTCCCGGGCCTCGGCCAGCTTCTCCAGCGCGGTGTTGGCGCCCGAGACGTAGGTGGCGTGGTGCTTGTCGTGGTGCAGCTCCATGATCTGACCGGAGATCCACGGCTCCAGCGCCGAGTAGTCGTAGGGCAGCTCCGGAAGCTCGTAAGGCGCAGGCATGTTTCTACGCACCTTCCTCTGACGCGGTTAAAAAGGATTCGGGGCGAACGCGATCGCCGGTAAAGAAGCTATCAGCAGCCGCCCCGGCCCGCCGGTATAGCCCTTCTGACAGGGTGCGGCGGGAATAATCCGGGCCCTTCACCCCCGCGCTCTACCCAGGCCGCCCGCTTCCTATCCGCACGGCTTCGCCCCCGAGTGCGCCCGGCGCGCCGGGCGCGGCCGGCCCGCGCGCACGGGCCGCCGAGCGGGCTCACCCGGCCCGCTCGAAGCCCGCGCCGTTCCAGGTCGTGCGGGCGCAGGCCACACCCCAGGCGCCCTTGCGCTTGAGGATGTCGTAGATGTGCATCCGGTCGATCCTGGGCGAGACCCCGTAGCCGGAGGGCCAGGTGATCGCCCAGTCCATGTCCAGGTCGACCAGCAGTTCGAGCAGCCGGGCGATGGTGGGGTCGTCCAGCCGCTCGAAGGCCTCGTCCAGCAGCACCATGCGCAGCGGGCCCTCGGCGTCGCTCTGCAGGGCGTCGTAGAATGCGGCGCTGGCGGCGAACAGGGTGACATAGGACACCAGGCGGGTTTCGCCCGAGGAGAGCTGGCGGATGCGGCGGTCGCGCGGGCGGCCGTCGGGCCCGGTGTCGTGGATGCGCACCCGGTAGGCGTACCACCGGCGGTAGTCCAGCGCCCCCGACAGCAGCTCGGCGTAGCCGGCGCCGGCCCCCTGGGCGCGGGTGGCGCGGATGCGGTCCATCAGCGCTCGGCGCAGCCGGTCGTTCTCCTCGGCGCTGCGCCGGGCCAGCGGCTTCTTCGCCAGTGCGAACGCCGACCGCTCGGCCGGGTCGAGCTGCGGCGAGGGCTCCCAGGACAGCTCCACCCGCACGCCCTGGCTGGAGTGGGCGGCCTCCAGCACCGTGTTCATCCGCCGGGTCAGCGCCTCGGCGGCGCCGATCTGGCGGTGCAGCTCCTCGGCGATGTCGCCGAGCAGGTACTCCTCGAAGACGCCCTCCTCCCGCGCGGTGAGGTTGTCCTCGGCCTGGGCGAGCCGGGCCGCGGTGGCGCGGGCGGTGGCGGCCACGGGCGCGGTCCCGGCCTCGTCGCTGACGGTGACGGTCAGGATGGCCCGGTCCCGGTCGGCCTGCACGTCGTGGGTGCCGGCCAGGGCGGACTGCAGCGCCTGCAGGCGCGCGATCAGGTCGCGCTCCAGCGCCGCGGGGTCGCCCGCTCCGCCCTTGCCCCCGCCGCGCCCGCCCTTGCCGCGGGACGCTCCGGACGGCTCGGCCGCCCCGTCCCCGCGGTCGGCGGCGCGCTCGGCCGCGGCCGCGGACAGCTCCGCGCGCAGCTCCGCGCGGTCGAACGGCGGCTCCACCAGGCCCGTGGCGGCCTCCCACACGCCGCCGACGCCGGCGGCGTCGGTCAGCGCGTCCTCGGCGTCGGCGACCTTGGCGCGGGCCTCGCGCACCCGCCCCTCGACCGCGTCCAGGCGTCCCTCGGCGTCGGCGAGCGCCTTGATGGCCGCCTCGACCTCGCCCTGCGCCTTGGGTGCACGGTTGCGCAGCTCGCCGCGTTCCTCCTGGAGAGCAAAGATGCGCGCGCCGACCTCCTCGGCGTCGCTGCCCAGCCCTTCGCGCAAAGTGGACAGGACGGCGTGGGCCTCGGTGTAGGCGCGGTGGATCTCGGCGGCGTCGTCCTCGGCCTTGCGCCGGGACTCGACGGTGCGGGCGTGGTCCTCCTGGGCGGCCGCCAGCGAGCGCAGCGCCTCGCTGTAGTCGCGGCGCAGCAGCGAGCCGACGCCCTCCAGCGCCTCGGCGGCGCGGCGCGCCTGCTCGCACAGCTCCCGCAGCTCGGCCGCGCCCGGGGCCACGCCCAGCTCGGCGCAGGCGCGCCGGTGCTCGGCCTGCTCGGCGCCGAGCCGTGCGCGCGTGCGGGCGTGCTCGGCCTCGGCCTCCTCGGCGTCGGCGGCGGCGCGGGCGGCCGCCGACCGGCGCGACCGGGTCTCGATGTGCTCGCGCAGCACCTCGCCGATGTCGGGAAAGGCCTCCAGACAGGTGTTCCACGCCGACTCGCGGCGCTGGGCGGCCGCCAGCTCCGCGCGCAGGGACTCCTCGTCGGCGCTCAACCGCGCGCCGTGCTCCTCCAGCTCCGCGACGCGCCGCCGCCGCGCCTCCTCGCGGGCGCCGGCGCCGATGTGCTCGGCGGCGTCCTTGCGGTGCCGGCCGTGCAGCGGGCCGGACCGCCAGCGCCCGTCGAGCCCGAACGCCAGGCCGCCCAGAACGCCCGCCCCGGCCGCGGGCAGCCGGTAGGCGCGCAGCGCGTGCTCCACGGTCTCCCGGACGGCTCCGGGCGCCGGTCGCAGCAGGTCGGCCAGCGCCGGCTGCCCGGCCGGGTCGGCGGGGAGCTCGGTGCCGTCGGCGGCGAGCAGCCGCCCGTCGGACGCCACCCGGGCGTCGGCGAGCCCGCTGTGCCAGGCGGCGTCCAGGCGGGCGCGGTCGGCGTCGCCGAGTCCGGGACGCGGCTCCGCCAGCGAGGCGAGGGCGGCGCCGTCGCCGGGGCCGTCCTCGGCGGTGGCGAGCAGCGGGACGCAGCGCAGCAGCGCCTCGACGGCCTCCTCGGACACCGCCGTGTCGCCGGCGGCCGGGCGCAGCGCGTCGGCCAGCGACGGGCCGCGGCACTGCGGCCCCGGAACCGCGAGGGTGTCGTCGCCGTCGTCGGGCCCGCAGACCCGGCCGTCGGCGCGCACCCAGGCGGTGAGCAGTCCGGCGGCCTCCAGTGCCGCCTCCAGGTGCGCCCGGGCCGGGGCGGGCAACCCGTCGGCGAAGTCGACCAGCCGGTGGAAGGGGGCTCCCCGGTCGGCGGAGCGCTCGGCGGTGGACAGCGCCGGCGCGGGCGGCTCCACCTCGGCCGACGCACGCAGCCGGGCCAGCTCCGCGTCCAGGCGGGCGCGCTCGTCGCGGGCCCCGGCCAGGCGCTGCTCGGCCTGCAGCACCGCGTGCTGCGCGCCGCGCACCCGCGGTGCCAGGGCGGTCCGCACGTCGCGGTGGGCGCCGCGGAAGGCCTCGGGGTCGGCGCCCACCGCGTCGCCGTCGGGTGTTTCGGGCAGCTCGCCCGGCTCGGGGCGGTCGTCCGCCGGCAGCGCCTCGGCGTGCCAACGCGCGACCGCCTCGGCCCAGGCCCGGCCGAGCGCGTGCAGGCGCTCCTCGCCCTCGCGCGCCCTGCGGGCGGCCGCGTCGGCGTCCTCGGCGGCGCGGGCGGCCTGCTCACCGAGGCCGCGGACGCGCCGGTCGTCCTCGTCGAGGTGCTCGGCGCGCGAGCGCAGCGCCGACAGCTCGGGGCCGCGTTCGGCGGCCGCCCGGGCCGCCTCGTCCACGCGCTCGGCCGCGCGCTCGGCCGATTCCCGCAGTTCGGCCGCCGAGACCTCGGGGGCGGTCTCCCGGTGCACCTCCTCGGGGCGCGCCCCGGGCTCGGGCGAGAGCAGCACGCGCTCGGCCGTGCGCCCGCGCCGCGCCTGGGCCGCCGGCTCGGGCAGCCGCCCCAGCGCCGCGGCCAGGCCGACGCCCTCCAGTGCCTCGCGGGCCTCGGCGGCGCCCGAGGACGCAGCGGCGCCGAGGCGGTCGACCAGCCCGGCGGCGCGCTCGACGGCGCCGACCGACTGCTCCTCGGCCGAGCGCAGCCCCGCGGCGTTCTCCAGCGCGGCCACGGCGTGCCGCCGCTGCGAGGCCACGGTGGCCTCCTTGTCCTCCAAGTCGCCCAGCGCGCTATAGGCGGGTGAGGCCTTCAGCGCCTCCAGTTCGGTCTGCACCGCGTCGGCGCGCTCGGTGACCGCGTCGCGCTCGGCTTCGGCGCCGCGCAGCGCCTCCTCGGCGGAGGCGCGCTCGGCCTCGCGCTTGGCGCGCCCGCCCTCGGCCCGCCGGGCCTCGGCCTCGGCGGCCTCCAGCTTGGCGGCGCGGTCGGTGAGCACCCCCAGTGCGTAGCCGCCGTAGCCGTCGAGGAACGCGCCCAGCGCGGTGTCGGCGCGGCGCAGCCGGGCGACGTTGCGCCGCACGCCTTCGAGGTTGTCCAGGCCGGTGGCGGTGCGGGAGATGACGTCGGGGTCCACCGGCGGCAGCGCGTCGGAGAGCAGCTGCTCCAGCTGGCCCTGCAGCACCTTCAGGCCGATGTCGGGATTGCGCAGTGTGCGCTGCAGGTGCAGCAGGTCGGCGTAGCGGCTGCCGCCGCTGATGCCGTAGACGGTCGCGGCGACCCGCTGCTGGAAGGCCTCCTGGCCGCCGAGGACGGCGTCCTCGCCGATGCGCTCGCGCAGCCGCGCCTGGCTGACGGGCCGGTCCTGCTCGGTCAGCGCGAAGTCCTTGTTCACCCGCAGCGGGGTGATGAACCGCCAGGAGTCGCTGACCTGGCGGCTGGAGGCGCTGGCCTTCACGCCGACGCCGCAGGTCACGAACTCCTCGGTGCCGTCGGACGCGGTGCTGCGCAGCTCGGTCCAGGCATAGCCCAGGCGCATGCTGCCCTCGGCGTAGTCGTCGAGCATCAGCCGGCTCATGCTGACGGTGTCGAAGCCCTTGCAGCCCATGTTGCGCAGGTCGCCGTCCAGGCACAGCGGCAGCAGCAGCTCCAGCGTGCGCGACTTGCCCGATCCGTTGGTGCCCTTGAAGATCACCCGGCCGCCGGAGAGGTCGAACTCCTCGTCGCGGTACTGCCAGATGTTGACCACACCGGCCCGGTGCAGGCGCCACCGCTCGCGCGGGCGCGCGCCGCCCCGTTCCGGCGGCGCACCGGCACCGGCGCTGGCGTCGGCGCCGGCCACGTCCGCGGCGACCGCCCGCTGATCGGGCTCACTGGCGTCGATGGTGTACCTCCCACGAGTCCTCCGCCGAAGGCGGACATGCAACCGAAG
This sequence comes from Streptomonospora halophila, assembly GCF_039542725.1. Lineage (NCBI taxonomy): Bacteria > Bacillati > Actinomycetota > Actinomycetes > Streptosporangiales > Nocardiopsidaceae > Streptomonospora > Streptomonospora halophila. Next base: position 259,234 of record NZ_BAABIK010000001.1, read on the forward strand.
CCCTGCCGAGCAGGGTAGAAGACGGTGCCGACGCCGCGCGGCGCCGGCGGGCCCGGCGCGCGAGCCGCGGTGCCGGGCCGCGGAGCGGGGCAGGCCTCAGACCCCGAAGAGGGCGTCCTGGCCGGGCGGGGCGGCCCCGCCGGTGCGGGGAACCCCGCCCGCGCCGTCGCCGGCGGGCGCCTCCTCGGCGTCGGCGCCGCCGGCGTCGAGGCCCACCGGGCCGTCGGGCACCGGCCGGTACCTGGCCGCCGCGGTACTGATCTCGACCGCGCCGTCCGCGCCGGTGCGGGCCAGTCCCGACTGCGCCAGGGTCTGAGTCACCGATCTGGCGAGGCGGCCGGTGTCGCGCACCGCCTCGCGCGACCACGCGCGCGGGTAGCGCTCGGCCAGCTCGGCCACCGTGGCGGCAAGCCGCTCGGCGGTGACGGGCACCCAGCCCTCCTCGGCGCCGGCACCCTGCCCGTCGCCGCGCTGCCGGCCGCCAGCGCCGTCCGCGCCGCCGGCGCCGTCCGCGTCCGGAGTCCGGTGCAGCAGTTCGGCGGCGGCCAGCAGCGCGATGCGGGCCACGGTCCCGGTGCCGGGGAAGTGCCGGTCGGTGAGGTAGCCCTCGGGGTCGACGGCCAGCACACCCTCCGCGCGCACCTCCAGCCGCAGGCCGGTCAGGTCTTCGAGCAGCCGCGCCTCGGCGCCCAGGTTGGCGCGCAGCCAGTCGCGCTCCCGCGGTGACAGGCAGGAGTGCGGTACCACCGGGTCCTCGGTGATCCGCCGCCGGACGCCGTGGCGCTCCTCGGCGCCGCCGCCCGGCTGCACCCGTCCGCCGTCCGCGCCGGCGCCGCGGTCGGCGACGCCCGCCAGTTCCCCGGGCGCGTCGGCGCGTCCCAGCGGTGCGGCGACCAGGTGGCCCAGCAGCTCGGCGTCGACGGTCAGCAGGGCCTCGCGCTCGGCGTCCTCGGCCCACGGCGAGACGCTGCCGTCGGTCTCGGCCAGCACGCCCAGGTCGATCAGGTGGCGCAGCGCCGCGGCCAGCGCGCGCCGGTCGACGATGCCCGCACCCAGCTCCAGCCCCGCCTCGGAGCCCAGCGCGCGCACCTCACCGACCAGCGACGACAGCAGCAGCTGGCCCTGGCCTCCGGTGAGCACCGCCAGCACCAGCGCCAGGTAGGCGTAGGTGCGCGGGGTGAACGGCGCCCCGTTGGGCTTGTGGGCGCCGCGCATGCCGTCGGGCGCGCGCCCGGTCTTGTACAGCCGCGCGAAGCCGGGCTCCACCACCAGCCGGTAGCCCAGGTAGCCCGCGAAGAGGGTCTGCAGCCGGTCGGCGTAGCGCCGCACCGCCGACAGCGCCTCGCCGTCGGGTCCCTCGGCCCGCAGCAGCGGGCGCCGCAGCAGCACCCGCGCGCACCGGCGCACCTGCGCCGCCTCGATCTCGTCCAGCCCGTCGAACGCGGCGGTCTCGCCGCCGGTGAGCGGGTCGCGGCGGCTCATCGCGCCCCCTCCGCGTCCGGCAGCAGCGGGTCCTCGACGCTGAGGCGCACGTCGACACCGTGCAGCTCCAGCGCCCCCAGCTCGGAACCGATGCGCGCGACCCTGCCCCGGGGGCGCGGCTCCAGCACGACGGTCAGCCCGGTGGCCGCGTCGGAGGCGCTGCCCTGGTCGGCCGGCCCGTCGCGGTCGGCGCCGGCCAGGGTCAGCAGCTCGCACAGCACCTCCAGCGCGTCGCTGGAGAGCCGCGCGCCCGCCAGGTCGCCGCGCGCCGCCGCCAGCTCGCCCACCGCGGCGCTGCGTCTGCCCCGGCGGCGCTCCTCCTCTTCCAGCAGCGCCGCGCGTCCCAGCGGGTCGTCGCTGATGCGCGGCGCCGGTCCGCCAGGCGCCCGCTCGCTGCGGCTGCGCACGTTGACCTCGACGTCGATGCGCTTGCCCTGCGGCCAGGTGCGGGCGGGGTCGGGGGCGTCGTCGTCGGCGGCCAGCGCCAGGTGGCGCGCCGAGAACAGGCCGAAGGCGGCGGCGTAGAGGTCGTGCGCGGTCTCCGGGGAGGCCGAGTCGAACCAGCCGGCCAGCTTGACCAGGTCGCGGCGCCGCCCCGGGTCCACGCCTCCGGCGCCGGTGACCCGCTTGACGTTGGCGAACAGGGCGGTGATCGCGCGGCTGGTGGCCTCGCGCAGCTCGTCGACCTCGGAGGGGCGGCCGGGGCGGCCGACGAACCACCCCGTCAGCTGCTCCCAGTCGGCGGCGCGCCGGCCGGGGGCGCGCTCCATCAGCTCGGTCTGGCCGGAGCGGGCCGGGCGCGGGGCGAGGTCGCCGCCGGGCCCGGAGTCCAGCCGCGCCAGCAGCTCGTCGCGCCTGCGGTTCAGCCCGCCCAGCCGCAGCACCACGGGCTCGGAGTGGCGCAGCACGTCCTGGGCGATCAGCTCGACGTACTCCAGCAGCATGTGCTTGAACCCGGCGGTCTCCGCCGGTGCCAGGTCGTAGCGGGCGATGACCGAGCCGAGGTAGGCGTAGAAGTCGCGTACGGCGGCGGCGAACTCCTCGTGCTGCAGGAACAGGGTGGTCACCTGTTGCGCCAGGCGCTCGCGCAGGCCGCGCGCCGACGCGGCCTGCGGTCCGCGGCCCTGCTCGGCGCCGAGGATCTCGCCGAGGGTGCTCTCGATGTCGGCGAGGCCGCGCTCGATGGCGGGCAGCAGCTCGCGGGAGACCTCGCGGGCGCCCTCGGCGACGCTGAGCACGTCCTCGGCGTCGCGCTGGATGCGCACGGCGAGCTTGGCCGCCTGGTAGCGCACCCTGCTGCGGGTGAACTCGGCGATGGTGGCGGCGGGCTCGCGGCGGCCCGGCACGAGGTTGCCCCAGCGGGCGAGCTGCTCCAGCCGGTCGACGACGACCTCCAGCCGGGACTCGCCCGCGTCGATCTCGCCGCGGCGCTCGGCCCCGGCCAGGGCCGCGGCGACCTCCCCGGCGCCCAGGTCGGCCATGAGGGTGGAGGTGAACAGCCGCATGACCGCCAGGTAGGTGCGGCGCTCGGGAGCGGTGAGGTAGCCGTAGAGCCGCAGCCGGTCGGCGCCGTCGCCGGCGGGCTCCTCGGCCGCGGCGGAAGGGGCCTCAGCGGGTGCGGGCGCGTTGCCGGGCGGTCGGGTTCCCGGTGCGGGGGCGCTGTCTCCGGAGCTCTGCGGGGGCCGTTCGGCGTCGTCGTTGCGCATGACCCGCCCCAACCTAGTGCGTCGCGGCGTCCGGCGCGGACAGGCCGCCGGACCGCCGGCGGTCCGGCCGCGGTCCGGCCGCGGTCCGTGGAGTCGGCGCGGACGGTCGCGACGCAAAGCGCGCGGAATCGTTTGCATTCGGCCGGTAATCGATTTCGCTGCCGGCCATCGGTTTCCCCCATGGCATGCGGGAACGCGGAATCGGCCGCCGAGGGCGGTTCCGGGGCCCCGTTTCCGGTCGGCGGCGGCCATTGCCTCGGGTGCGGCCGGAGATCGGGTGCGCACTTTCCGGAGCCCGCCGGAATGGGCCCGGGGCGCGCTTCGCGGGACGATCCTGCGCTGACCGGCGGAAACCGGCGGGCCGCGCGGGATCGCACGGGGTGCGCGGGTCCGGCGTCCCGCCGGAGTCCCCGTTGCGCCCGGTCCGCAGCCTCCGAAGCGCCGCCGGTCGGCCGGGCGGTGATGGCCGTGGCCGGGGCGGGCGCGTGCCGCCGGCCACGGCGGAACACCGCCGTCGGCCGGAGCCCCGGACCGTGCGGGCCGGGTGGCGGCGCCGGGGTTGTCGTGCCGATGAACGCGAGAAGAATTGTGTCCTTCAGGTGTTTCGCCGCCGCGCGCAACCCGCCACACGGGTCCGCGCATTGCGTTAGTGTCAATTCCGCCCCGCTGTATTCTGTTCCGAAACGCGGGCGACCCCCTGCTCCGGATCGTCGGCCGCCGACCCGCTTCGCGGCGGTGATCCCGAATACGCCGCGCGAGTACCGGAGCGGGAGATCCCCCAGTCCGCCGAGTCCGGCGGTCACACGATTCTGGAGGTCCTCGATGCGGTTCCTGCGGTCCCTGCGTTCCGGCTGGCGGCATCTGGCGGCGACCGCACTGCTGGGAGCGGTCGGTCTGGCCGGGCTCGCGGTACTGGCGGGACTGGGCGTGCTCGGATGGGAGAGCGCCGTGCTGCTGGCGGCCGTGGGCGCCGCCGCGGCGGCGAACGCACTGCTGGTGGTGCGGCTGACCCGCCGGGTGGCCGCCCTGGACCGGCGGCTCCGGGACGCGGACCGGCGCCTCGACACCCGGGCGCGCGAGGTGGCCGCCGCCGTCGGCGCGGGCCGCGCGGAGCTGGCCGCGTCGCTGGCCGGCGCCCGCGAGGAGCTCACGCGGGTGCGCGCCAAGGCGCTGCCGTCGATGTCGAAGCAGCTGACCGAAGCCGTCACGCTGCAGGGGCGCCACGACTACGAGCAGCAGGTGGCCTGGACCGAGCTGCGCGAGTACCTCGGGGCGGGCCCGTTCATGCCCTCGCTGCGCGGCTGGGCCGCCTCGCCCGACGTGATGCGGCTGCTGGTGCGCCTGGTCGAGAGGAACCGGCCCGACCTGGTGGTCGAGTGCGGAAGCGGCGCCTCCAGCGTCTGGCTGGGCTACGCGCTGCGCCGCGCCGGTCGCGGGCGCCTGGTCGCGCTGGAACACAGCGAGCGCTACGCCGAGCTGTCGCGTCAGCTGGTGCGCGAGCACCGGCTGGAGGACATCGTCGAGGTCCGCTACGCGCCCCTGACCGACTGGAGCCCCGTCGCCGACACCGACGACGCTGTGGAACAGCAGCCGTGGTACGACACGTCGGTCGTGGAGGACCTGCACGGCATCGGCCTGGTCTTCGTGGACGGGCCGCCCGCGGGAACCGCGAAGCAGGCGCGCTTCCCAGCCCTGCCGGTGCTGCTGCCCCGCTCCGAACCGGACGCGGTCTTCGTCCTCGACGACGCGGGCCGGCCCGACGAGCGCGCGATCGGCAAGCGCTGGCTGCAGGACTTCCCCGAGCTGAGCTCGCGCGAGGAGCAGGCCGAGAAGGGCGCCCGGGTCTTCGTCCGCAAGGCGCTGTGACCGCGGCCCCGCACGCGGCGGCGAAGGGGGCCGCCGCGTGCGGGGCGCCCGCGGAAGGCGGGCCGGCGGGTCAGGGGACGACCAGGGACAGGCCCTCGGCGGCGAGCGCGTCGCGCTCCTCGCCCTCGATCTCCACAGTGTGCTGGAAGGTCAGCAGCGTCCCGTTCTTGGTCTCACGGGTGTCGGTGAGCTCGATACCGTCGCGTACGCGCGCCCCCGAGCGCACCGGCTGGAGAAAGCGCACCCGGTTGAGGCCGTAGTTGATCGTCATCGTCGGCCGCTTCTCCAGCCGCCACACCTGCGGGCCGAAGGCGGACAGCAGCGACAGGGTGAGGAAGCCGTGCGCGATGGTCCCGCCGAAGGGGCCCGCGGCGGCCTTCTCCGGGTCGACGTGGATCCACTGGTGGTCGCCGGTGGCGTCGGCGAACGTGTCGATGGACTCCTGGGTGACGGTGTGCCAGTCGCTGTAGCCCAGGTGCTCGCCTTTGGCGGCGACGAGGTCGGCGAGGTCGGTGAAGGTCCGCATGTTCGTGTGCACTCCTTAGGCCCGGACGGACGGCTCTTGGGAGACTCTAGCGAACCGACCGTTCGGTATGGCAGAGGGCGGGGCGGTATCGCAGGCCGCCCCCGCGGACCTCAGCCGTCCGGGGCGACCGAGGCGCGCAGGTCGTCGAAGACCACCCGGCCGCGGTACTGCTCGGCGGAACGGGTCTCGACCAGGTACACGCGCTCGACCGCGACCGGCTGCGCGATCCCCTCCGCCACGCCGAGCCGCGCCTCGCGCCAGCCCTTCCAGTCCACCCGGGGGCCGTAGACCGAATGGCGGCCGCCCTCGGCGTCGGACACGGTCAGCGCCAGCAGAGCGCCGTTGCCGTCGCCCCGCACCCGCAGCCGGAACGCGAAGGCGGTGCCGCCCGCCGGCAGCGGCGCGGGTGCGGCGGCGTAGGCGGCCCGGTCGCGCCGCTCGCCGGTGAAGTCGTAGTCGAGGGCGAGGCCGCGGCCGCCGTGCCCCTTCGCCGGAGCGACCTCGGCCGATGCGGCGCGGTAGGACTCGGCCGTCCAGGATCGGGCGTCCTCGAAGTCGGCGAGCCGCACACTGCGCGAACCGATCAGCAGCGGGACCTCGGCGCTGCGCGCGCCCGCCGCGACCGTGACGGTGCCCGTCCCCTCGTCGGCCTGGGGCTCGACCAGCACGCTGCCGTCGTCGCGCCGGGTGACGGCGGCCAGCCGGCGCGGCTCGACGGTGATCTCGGCCTCGGCCGGCTCGACGGGCGCGCGGGTGCCGTCGGGCGCGACGCCGTCGACGACCAGGGACCGGCCCGGCGCGGACGCGTCCGCGAAGGCGAGCGCGGCGGGCGCGGTCTCCAGGCGCTCGGGGCCCGGCAGGACCCGCAGGCCGATCGCGCCCCGCGCCCCGCCGGCGCGCGCGCTCACCCGCACACGGCCGGGCTCTCCGGCGCGGAACAGCCCGTTCGCCACTTCGCCGCTGTCGGACGTCCAGCTCGGCGCGGCCGCGGGCGCGGGCCCGTAGGCGGAGTCGTAGGGGCGGGCGCTCAGCTTGCGGCTGAGCCCGGAGAACACATGGCGGGGGTCGGGCCGCACGGGCAGTGCCGACCCCGGCTCCGGCCGTGCGCGCAGCACCGGGCGCACCCACACGCCGCGCGCCCGCCCGTCGCCGTCGGGCGCGTGCACCGCCAGCCCGTTGGACACCGCGCGCAGGGCCTCGCCCGGGCGGTTGTGCGGCACCGGATCGGTGGTGCCGGGCTCGCGGGCGAGCAGCGTCGCCGAGCCGCCGCCGTCCAGCTCCAGCGCCTCGTGGGCGCCGGCCGCGCGCAGCCGCTCGGCGGCCTCGCGCAGTGTCGCCCCCGCGGTTTCGGGGACGCGTCCGTCGGCGACCAGCGCGAACATCCGCCGCCCGTCGCGGGAGAACCCGACGGCCGTGCGCGGGTGGCGGGCGCCGTCGTCGGCGGCGGTGACGCGCCCGTCGCGCAGCAGCACATTGCGCCCGCCGACGGCGGTGTGCGGCGTGGAGCCTCCGGCGCGCAGCGTGTAGTCGAGCCCGACCGGGGCGCCCGGCTCCACCTCGGCCAGGCGCTCCGCGGCGGCGCCGCGGCCGAGCAGCACGCGGGTGCCGGGCTCGACGGGCCCCTCTCCGGCGGACCGGCGGACCTCGCGCACCTCGCCTTGGGCCACCACCAGTTCGGTGACCGGGCCGGATCCCGCGGCGCGCGAGCGCGGATGGCCGCCCCAGGCGCCGGTGAACACGCCGGTCCCCTCGGCCGGGACGTGGTGGCTGTTGAGCCGGTCGATGTCCAGGTCCTCGCCCGGGAGGTCGGCGGTGCCGGAGAACTCCGCGCGGTGGATACCGCCGCGCCCCGCGGCGCCGATCGCGACGACGTGCCGGTGGCCGGGGGTGGGCGACTTGAGGACCGCGCCGTCGCGGACGGCCGCGCCCAGCGGCGCGTTCGAGGCGCCGGAGTCGAAGAAGTCGCCGTTGACGGCCGCGACGGTGCCCCGGGACGCGGCGAGCTCCGCCAGCGGCGCGGAGTCGGTGACCGGGCCGCCGCCCGCGTAGGCGACCTCCGCCGGTCCGCTCAGATCCACGCTGAGCATGCCGAATCCGTCCCCGGCACCGGCCGGCGCCAACACCACACCGGGGGCGACGGGAACCTCCCGCGGAGCCGCGGGCGCGGCGGCCGCGGCGGGCACCGCCGGCCACAGCGGGAGGACGAGAACCAGGGCCGCTGCTGCGGCACGGTGGAACACGGCGGAGACCTCCGGGCGGGTGAGCGGCCGCAAGGCGGACGGAGCGGTTTCCCGACGTAATGATGTCGTTGCTCGGAGTGTTCGCCAACCACCGGCGCAGCGCGCCGGGCGATAGCCGTCCCCTGCGCAGGCGCGGTCCGCTCCGCGAGCCCGCCCGCGGGCCCCTCACCCGCCGGCCGCGGGGCCTCGCCGACATTCTCGGCGGCCGCCGAGCGCACGCCCGCACGTGCGCGTGGTCACCGGCGCACGCCGCAGCGGGTGGGGAGCGCCGGGCGTGCTCGGCGGCCGGGGCCGCGAGGACCGCATGCGCGAAGCGCCGCTGCCCGGCCCCGCGAAGGGCGGCGTGCAGGGGCCGGCCCCGGTCGGGGAGGCCGGGGGTGGGGCGTCAGCCCTCGTCGCCCAGGACCACCGAGTCGACGGCCAGGCTGCGCAGCTCGCGGGTGTCGACCTCATAGCCCAGGCCCGGCTCGGTCAGCGGGATGGGGGTGATGCCCTCGTGCGCGCGAACCGGCGGCCGCACCGTGTCGCGGGTGAGGTGGCCGCCTGCGCCGGGCATCTCGCTGGGCAGGGAGACACCGGGCAGCGACGCCAGGGCGGCGATGGCCGCACGGCCCACGCCGGACTCGGCGTCCCATCCGCACCAGACGTCCCATCCGGCGTCGACCGCGCGGTCGTGCGCGCGCCGCGCCGGGGTCAGCCCGCCCAGCAGGCTCGTCCGCAGGCTCAGCGCGCGGGCGGCCTCGGCGGCGATGGCGCGGCCGAGGGTCTCGGGGGAGTCGATCGAGGTGCTCAGGGCGACGGGGGTGCGCAGCTCGCGCTGGAGCCGCGCGCAGGCCTCCAGATCGCCGCGGGGGAACGGCTCCTCGATCGCGACCAGGCCGTACTCGTCCAGCGCACGCAGCGCCCGCAGGTCGGCGGGGTCCTCGCTGTAGCGCCCGCCCGCGTCGACCTGGAGCACCAGGAAGGGGAAGCTCTCCTGGACGGTGTGCACCACGTCGGCGTCCCAGCCGGGTCCGACCTCCAGCCGCACCCGGCGGAAACCGCTGCCGACCTGCCGGTTGACCTCGCGGACCAGCGACTCGTCGGAGGGCTGCCGGCCGACCGTGGCGCCGGCGGTGAAGGCGGTGCGGTCGCCGCCCAGGGCGTGCGAGAGCGGCGTGCCGCGCTGCCGGCTCCACAGGTCCCAGCAGGCGGCGTCCAGCCCGGCCGCCACCTGCGGCGCCCGGGGCAGGTCGGCCCACGCGTCGCCGGCCTCGGTGGGCCGGTGCCAGCTGTGCCGCAGCAGGGCTGGCGCGAAGTCGTCGACGAGCAGCCGCCAGCGTTCGTCGTCGGCCCCGGGAACCTCGCCCCACCCGGTGTTGCCGCGTTCGTCGCGCACCCGTACCAGCGCGTGGCGGGCGAACTGCGGGCGGGCCTCGGCTGACCCGCGGGAGCGGGGGTGGACCAGCGGCAGGCGGGCCAGGGTGGCGTCGACGCCGGTGACGCGGGCGAGGGTCGCCGGTTCGGTGGGTGACACGCGGGCTCCGTCTCGATGCGGCCGGGATGTGGCAAGGGCGGCGCCCGGTCCGGGCTCGATCACCGCCCACAACCGAACGTATCCGCTCACCGAGGACGCTGCCAGCGGCGGGGGCGTGTCCGCCCTCCGCGGGCGGCCGGCGGTGGAGGATGCGGGTCCCTGCGGCGCGGCTCTCGGGGCCGCTGCGCTGGTGCAGCGTAGGGGGCGGATCAGGCGCGGCCCGCCTCGATGCGGCCGCCGCCCGGACCGCCGCCCGCGCCGTGCGGGCCCGCCCGGCGCTGTGCGGATCGTCGCAGGCACCGCGGCCGGGAATACGGGCCTGCGGCGCCGCGCGCTACCGGGGCGCCTCGAACAGCACCGCCGATCCGAGGTCCCGGCGCTCGGCCGCGCCGAAGCGCCGCCGCAGGGCCGCGAGCACGGTGGCGTCCTCCTCGCCGGTCAGCGCGAAGCGCGAGGAGGCGCCGTGCCAGCTGACGGCGGCGCGCCCGCCGGGGCGCAGTACGCGGTGCAACTCGGCCGCGCCCTCGTCGAGCGACGGCCACATCGCCACCGTGTTCACCGTAACCACCAGGTCGAAGGCGGCGTCGGGCTCGCCGGTGGCGCCGGCGCTGCCCGGGTGGACCCGCAGGCGGCCCGCGCGCAGTGCGGCGGCGTTGCGGCGCCGGGACATGGACACCATCCGCTGGGAGGGGTCGACGCCGGCCACCTCCTCCACACCGGGCGCCGACGCGAGCAGGCCCAGCAGCACCCCCGGTCCGCAGCCGACCTCCAGGACGCTCCGGTACGCGCCGGGCGCCAGCGCCGCGAGGACGTCGGCCTGCTGGCGCCGGTTGGTGACGGCGAGCACCCAGCCCGCCGCGACACCCAGCGGCCCGCGCGGCAGCGCGAAGGGGTTGGCGCCCACGGGTTCGCCGTTCCACAACCGCCGCCGGCCCATCGCCGCCCCCTTCGGCTCCGCCTCCGCGCCGGCCCCGCCGCGGGCGGGGCTAACCGGATCGTGCCCAGCGGGGAGCGGAGGGCAACACGGCCGGTCAGGGTATCCGCACGGCCGGTCACGGTATCCGGGTGTCGGGCATCGCCTCGGCGCCCCGCCGGCAGCCGGCGCCCGCTCGCATCCGCCCGGCTTCCGCACCGGCGTCTGCGGCCGCCCGGCGGAAGGCGCTCAGCCCGGCCTCCGCCGGAGGCCGGGCCGGCGTCCTATTCGGCCAGGACCTCGGTCACGGTGCGCGACTTGACGCCGTGCGCCTCGGCCACGCCCTCGTTGGTGACGACGCCGTCGTGCGTGTTCAGCCCCTGGGCCAGCGCCGGGTCCTCCGACAGCGCACGCCGCCAGCCCTTGCCGGCCAGCTCCACCACATAGCGCAGCGTGTCCTTGGTCAGCGCGTGGGTGGAGGTGTTGGGGACCGCGCCGGGCATGTTGGCCACGCAGTAGAACACCGTGTCGTGCACCGCGAAGGTGGGCTCGTCGTGGGTGGTGGGGCGGGAGTCGGCGAAGCAGCCGCCCTGGTCGATGGCGATGTCGACGAGCACCGCGCCCGGGCGCATCCGGGCGACCAGGTCGTTGGAGACCAGCTTGGGGGCCTTGGCGCCGGGGATCAGTACCGCACCGACGACCATGTCCGACTCCAGCACGGCGCTCTCCAGCTCGAAGGCGTTGGAGACCACGGTGCGCACCCGCCCCTGGTAGATGTCGTCGGCGTGGCGCAGCTTGGCCACGTTGAGGTCGAGCAGCGTGACGTCGGCGCCCATGCCCGCGGCGATGCGGGTGGCGTTCAGACCGGCGACCCCCGCGCCGACGACGGTGACGCGCGCCGGGCTCACTCCGGGCACCCCGCCCATCAGCCGGCCGCGGCCGCCGCTGGGCCGCTGCAGGGTGTACGCGCCCACCTGGGGTGCGAGCCGGCCGGCGACCTCCGACATCGGGGCCAGCAGCGGCAGCGAGCCGTCCGCCAGCTGCACCGTCTCGTAGGCGATGCCGGTGACGCCGCGCTCCAGCAGGGCGTCGGTGCACTCGCGCGAGGCCGCCAGGTGCAGGTAGGTGAACAGGGTCTGGCCGGGCCGCATGCGGTGGTACTCCTCGGCCACCGGCTCCTTGACCTTCAGCACGAGATCGCCCTCGGCCCACACGTCGTCGGCGGAGTCGAGGACGCGAGCGCCCGCCGCGGCGAACTCCTCGTCGGAGATGGAGGACCCCCGCCCGGCGCCGCTCTGGACGGCGACCGAATGGCCGCGGGTGACCAGTTCGTGGACGCCTGCGGGGGTGATGGCCACCCGGTACTCGTGGTTCTTCACTTCGCTGGGCACGCCGACGCGCACGGGGCTCCTCCTCGCATCGTCTTTGATACGTCTTCACTCTCGCGTGCCCGGGCGCGAGCCGCCATCTCCACAATGGCTGCCGTTTTCGCAGCATGTTTACATGGTGTAACGGCTCGGCGGCCAGGTCAGCGCGGTCGGGACGCGGGCTTGTCCGGCACCGTGCGCGGCGCGTGACCGTCCGGCTCGGTGAACCGGCGCGGCGCGGCCGCAAGCGCGCACCCGTAGGCGCCGCGGCCCTCGACCCAGGTGCCCGCTACCCGCCCGACGAGTCTGCGACCGCAGTAGGGACCGGGATCGGACTCGGGCACGGTCTGCTCGGCCGCGGTGTCGAAGGCGACCAGGTCGGCGTCGTACCCCGGCTCGATGCGCCCCTTGCGGTGCAGCCCGACGAACTCGGCCGGCGCCTGGGCCGTCCAGCGCGCGAGGTCGGCCACGCCGCATCCGCGCCGGCGGGCGGCCGTCCACAGCGCCGGCAGCGTCCAGCCGATCCCGGCGACGCCGGTCCCGGGGCGGTGGCCCGAGCCCACCTGGGTGATCACCGGGTCGCCGCGGTCCAGCAGCGCGCTCCACAGCGCGTCGCGGTTGGGCCCGCTGCGCAGCGGGGGCCGGCAGGAGTGCGCGGCGGAGTCCTCGGGAATTTGCTCGACCGGCAGGCACAGGTAGTGCGGGCAGGTCTGGGCGCTGATCCCGGCGCCCATGGCGCGGGCCGCGGCCAGCACCGCCGCGCACTCGGCCGCGCTGAAGGGCGACACCAGCACGCGGGTGCCGGCTATGCGGGCTGCCGCGACCAGGCGCTCCACCCCGCGCCGCTCCGCGCGCGCCGGGCGCGCGGCCAGCAGCGCCGAAAGACCAGGCCCCTGCGGCGCCGACAGCTCGCCGGCGTCCTCGGCGTGCACCACCAGCGGCGCGTCCATGGCGGCCAGTTCGGCCATCGCCTTGCGCAGCGGGGTGTCGCCGATCCGGTGGTCGGCGGAGCCGGTGCCGTCGGAGAGCGAGCAGTGGAACCCCACCGCACCGGCCGCGCGCAGTTCGGCGAGGTCGGCGGGCGTGCTGGAGGCGGTGATCGCGCCCAGGAACGCGACTCCGGGCGCGGTCCCGGCGGCCGCGGCCAGGTGGGCGAGCAGGCCCCGCTCGCCGGTGATCGGCGGGTCGGCCGGCCCCGAGGCGACCAGGGTCGTGACGCCGCCGCGGACCGCGGCGGCGGTGGTCTCCGCGTACGCTTCGCGCAGCCCCCGGCCCGGCGCCTGCACGGCCGCGTCGACGTCGACACCGCCCGGCAGCAGCGCGGTCTCGCCCAGGTCGACGTCCTCCGGCGCGGTACTGGGCGCCCGGTACCGGTCGACGACGACGATCCTTCCGGCGCCCACCCCGACCGACGCCGGCGCGACGCCGTCGGGGGTGGCGACCCGCCGCGAGCGGATGACGGTGTCGATCTGGGGCATCTCGGAAATCCCCTTCATGGCTCGACGGCGGTACTCGCGCGCACAACGGGAACGGCGGCCCAGGCGCCCTTCGGAGTGGTCGCCCGACCGTATCGCGATCGGCGCCGCGCAGGTGGCGAACTGCGAGAACGCGCCGGGGGAGGGAACGCCTCGCGCCTCGCTCGCGCGTGGAGACCGGCGGATCGCTCCGCTTCCCCGCGCCCGCGGACCGTTCTCCGGCGGTTCCGCCGCGAACGGCCCGTATCGGAGACCACGCCTGTTTCGGGCGGGGGCGGAGATGGAGCGGTGGGTGTGGTGCCGCGGTCGTGGCCGGGGCGGGGCCCGCGGCCGGGCGCCGGGTGGTGAGTGAGTCGGTCCGGATGCCCGCCGGATGCGCGTGTGCTGGGGGCGCAAGGAACCCTCCGGGAGGCCCCGCCGGCCGTCGCTGCGGGGGATGCGGCAATGGGTCGCAGCTCGCTCTGCGAGCGGGAGCAGCTTGCCGCCGAGCGCACGTTGTACCTGTTCGGAGGTCCGGGGGCCTTGGTGGTAGGGCCTTGTCCGGAGTGTGCGGCGTGCGTCCGGCGGCAAATGCGACTCACGCGCGGGGTGTAGTGCGCCCCAGTGCCGCAGCTCCGGTGGCGGCCCGCCGTGGACGGTGCTCGGACGGTTCCCTCTCACCTCGTTGCCTCGGACGTGAGCACGACCGCGCGATAACGCCCCTCGATGGCTGGGCCTGCGGTGATCGGTGCGGTGCCCGCCGGTGGCCCGTGTAACGGGGGCGGCGACGACGGCTGGGGCGCGGGGCGGGTTTCGGCGTGTCCTTGCGCTTCGGTCGGCCGACCGGAAGGCGGGTGTCCGACTTGGTTTACGTCCGTACGGGCCCTGGCGGGACTCCCGCGACGAAGGAAACGGGCAAACTGGAGTAAAAAGGAAGGCCTGTCGCGCGAAATCCGCGGAATCGGTCGCCGGTGGCCGCGCATCCCCGATCCGCGAGGAAATACGTCCCGTTATGACCGGTTCGTGCGCCCGGGCAAGAAGGCGCGGGGGCTCCAGCGAGCGCTAAGCAGCCCAGAGGGGCCTTCGGGCGACGTTTTCGGTGGGATCGTCGAAGCGCGGGCTTCCGTGCGCCGCGGGAAAGCGGTCGAATCAGGATAAGTCAGCCGGGTTTATTCCGTATCGCGGAATGATGGTGGGGTGCTGGGGCTGCTCCGCGGTTTTCGTGCTATCGGGCGCGGTCCGGCCCTGCTCAGCACGGCAGGGAAAACCTCCGGCACCGGCCCAGCGACGACCTCCGCTCCCACCCGACCGCACGCCGCCGTCGCCGCCCACGTCGTCACCACAACCGGCGGGCACCCGAACCGATGGTCGCGGGCCCGGCCGTTCGCTGCCGTCGTCGCTCCGTTGCCTGCGCAATCGGCGGGTACCGGGTGCGGGCGGTGTCTGCGGGCTGAGGCGTGTGCTGCCTTCGGCGCTTCGTTGCCTGCGCAAATGGGCGGGTACCGGGTCCGATACCTGCGCGCCCGACCGCACGCCGCCGTCGTCGCCCACGTCGCGACCGCAACCGGCGGGCACCCGAACCGATGGCCGCGGGCCTCGCCGCGGATCCCTTCCCGTCGGGGGCATGACAGGGATGGCGCGGGTCGCCGCGCGGGAGGAGACTCGGGGTCGGGGACCGAAAGGCGTCCCCGCCGCGCCGCTGCGGGAGCGGCCTACGGATCCGCCCGTCCCTGTGTCCGGCCCTGGAGTCCGGCCACCCCGGAGTCCCGCCTCCGCGGGAGCGGCCCTCGGAGCGGGCCGCCTGCCCCGGCCGGCGTCTCCGACACGTTGTAGTAGATGTAGTAGATTTATCGTGGTCCGTGGTGGTGTTCGCGTGGACGTTCCTGTCCTGCTCGTCTCCGATATGACCGGCTGGATCGGCCCCTGGATGTGGGGCGCGGCCGGGATGCTGGTCGGCGCGGCCGCCGCCGCAGCGGTGATCCGCCACCGCGACCGCCAGTAGCGACCCCTGACCCACGGAGCGACCCGCGTGAGTTCCCCCGGAGTCCGCGAGGGCGACCTCCCGCGCGAGGAGCCCGCCGAGAGCCGAGCCCCGGGAGCGGCCGTCCGCGCCCCCGGCGCCGACACCGCCGGGATCATCGCCGTGGCCGCCGTCGCGTCGGGCCTGATCGCCCTCATCGTCGCCCTCGTCGCGGGCGGCGCGGTCACCGTCCGCGTGATCCCCGGCCTGCCCGACGCCGGGCCCCTCACCCGCTGGGGGCTTCCCACCGCCACCGCGGTGCGCGACGTCGCCGCCGCGCTGACCGTTGGCCTGCTCGTGCTGGGGGCCTTCCTGCTGCCGCTGCGCAAGGGCGCGCCGGGAGCGCAGGCACTGGGCTACGTGCGCGTCGCGGCCTGGCCGGCGCTGGTCTGGGCGGCGGCCGCCGGGGCCGTCCTGGTCTTCCAGCTCTCCGACGTCTCCGGGCTCCCGCCCGGCCAGGTCGTCGGCGACCAGCTGACCAGCTACGCCGTCTCGGTCGCCCAGGGGATCGGCCTGCTGGCGGTGATCCTGCTCGCCTGCGGCACCGCGCTGCTGAGCCGCACCGCGGAGACCGCCGCAGGCACCCTGGCCCCGCTCGCCCTGGCCGTCGCCGGCCTGATGCCGCCCGCGCTGACCGGCCACTCCGCCTCCGCGGGCAGCCACGAACTCGCCGTCACCGGCCTGGCGCTGCACGTCCTCGCGATCTCGCTGTGGGTGGGCGGGCTGGCCGCGGTGACCTTCCACGGACTGCGCGCCAAGCCCGCGGCCCCCGCCGTGGCCGCCGAGCGCTTCAGCCGGATGGCCCTGTGGGCCTACATCGGCGTGGGCGTGGGCGGCGTCGCCAGCGCCGCCAGCCGCCTCTACGCGGTGTCCGACCTGGTCACCACCTCCTACGGCCTGCTCATCCTGGTCAAGGCCGTGCTGTTCTGCGCGCTCGGCGCGCTCGGCTGGGCGCACCGCCGCCGGACGATCCCGCGCATCACCGAGGCAGGCGGCCGCCGGCTGTTCGCGCGCCTGGCCGGGGTCGAGATCGCGGTGATGTCGGCCACGATGGGCATCGCGGCCGCGCTGAGCCGCACCGCGCCCCCGGAGCAGCCGGGCACGGTGACCGAGGCCGAGGCGGTCCTGGGCTTTGCCGTCCCGCCGCCGGTCAGTGTGCAGACCCTGCTCACCCTGTGGCGGCCCGACCTGTTCTTCGCCCTGGTGGTCGTGGTGCTGGGCGGCGGCTACGCGGCGGGCGTGGTGCGCCTGCTGCGCCGCGGCGACAGCTGGCCCTGGGGCCGCACCCTCTCCTGGGCGGCGGGCCTGGCGGTGCTGGTGGCCATGCTGCTCAGCGGCGTGGCGACCTACTCGATGGTGACGTTCAGCATGCACATGGTGCAGCACATGGTGCTGTCCATGCTCGTGCCGATCCTGCTGGTGCTCGGCGCCCCGGTCACCCTGGCGCTGCGGGCGCTGCACCCGGCCCGCATCCGCGGCGACCGCGGGCCGCGCGAGTGGCTCGCCGCGTTCATCAACAGCGGGTTCTCCACGACCGTCACCCATCCGGCGGTGGCGGCCCCGGTGTTCGTCCTCAGCCCCTACGTGCTGTACTTCACACCGCTGTTCCCGGCGCTGATGAACGACCACACCGGGCACCTGCTGATGAACGTGCACTTCCTGCTCACGGGGTTCCTCTACTACTGGATCATCGTGGGTGTGGACCCGGGGCCGCGCAACCTGCCCTACCTGCTGCGGCTGGTGCTCCTGCTGGTGGCCATGGGTGTGCACGCCTTCTTCGGCATCACGATCATGATGCAGTCGGCCCCGCTCGCGATGGAGTACTACGGCCAGTTCGACGTGCCCTGGCTGGACGCCCAGGGCGCCGACCAGTACGCGGGCGGCGGCATCGCCTGGGCGGTCGGCGAGGTCCCCACGGGCCTGGTGATGCTCGCCATGGTCCGCCAGTGGTGGGTCGACGACGAGCGCGCCGAGCGGCGCCGGGAGCGCCACAGCAAGCGCGGCGGCTCCGACGACGCCGACATGGACGCCTACAACGCCTACCTGGCCGAACTCGACAGGCGCTCGAAGGGCGGGGCCTGACGCCGCCTCCTCCGCCCAGAGCGGAAAACGGCGCCCTCCTTTGCAACGGGGTGGCGCCGAGCGCCCGATTCCGGTTGGGTCGGAGCCATGAGGAAATTCCGGTTCGGTTTCAACAGCCGCCAACAGGAGATCGACCGCTGGATGCAGGTGTGCCGGTCCGCCGAGGAGGCGGGCTACGACGCCGTCCAGGTCCCCGACCACCTGGGAGCCGCCTCGCCCTTCGCACTGCTGGCCGCCGCGGCCGCCGCGACCTCGCGGGTCCGGCTCGGCACCCTCGTACTCAACAACGAGTTCTGGAACCCCGCCCTGCTGGCGCGCGAGGCCGCGACGGTGGACCGGATCTCCGGGGGGCGGTTGGAGCTCGGCCTGGGCGCCGGGCACATGAAATCGGAGTTCGAGGCGGCCGGGATCCCCTGGCGCTCCCATGCCGAGCGGCTGGAGCGTCTGGAGCGCAGCATCGGCGAGCTGGACCGGCTGTTCGCCGAGGACGGACAGGAGCCGCTGCCGCACCAGGTGCCGCGTCCTCCGCTGCTGATCGGCGCCAACGGCGACGCCGGACTCGCACTGGCCGCCCGCCACGCCGACATCGTGGGCTTCGCCGGCCTCACCCAGATCAAGGGCCGCCGCATGGGCACCTTCCGCGTGGACGACCTGGACGAGGCGCGGCGCCGGGTGGACTTCGTCCGCGCCAAGGCGGGCCAGCGGGCGGACGCCCTGGAGTTCAACATGCTGGCGCAGGCGGTCGTGGTGACCGACGACGCCGAGAAGAGCGCGGCCGAGCTCGTCGAGGGGTACTCCGAGACCGGCCTCGACACCGTCCGCAAGGTGCTGGACTGCCCGTACGTGCTTGTGGGCACCGCCGAGGAGATCGCGGCCAAGCTCGTCGGCAACCGCGAGGAGCTGGGGTTCTCCTACATCACCACGCACGGGCCGTTCCGCGAGGCGCTCGGCAGGGTAATCCCGGTGGTGCGCGAGAAGGTCGGCGAGCAGCAGGCCGGGCCGACGGGATGAGCGCGCCGGCCGGTCGGCGCCGGGCGCGGTCCCGGCACGGACGCGCGGCCGAAACCCGATGCCCGCGGTTCCGGCCCGACCCCACCCGTCCCGAAGGAGCGGATTCCGGTCGGACCGGTTCCGACCGAAGCCGTATCAGGCCAGCAGCAGGGCGATCCCGGTGCCGGCGGCGCCCAGCGCGGCGCACACCAGCAGGCCGCCGCCCGCCACGGCCGGCGTGAGCCGCAGCCCGCGCGGTTCGGCGACGCCCAGTCCGGCCGCGGCCTGCCGCGCCACCAGGGGCAGCAGCGCCATCCCGGCTGCGTAGACCACGACCACCGCCGCCGAGGCGACCAGGAACGCCTGTCCCGCGCCCGCCGCAGGATCGCCGCCCAGCGTCCGGGCCGCCGCGAGCGCGGGGACCGCGAGGAGCAGCGCGGCGCAGACGGCGCCGAGCGCGCCCTTGGCGGGAGCGGCGGCGGACCGCCCCGCAACCAGCAGCAGCCCGACGAGGGCCGCCAGCATGACGGCGCCCGCGATCCCGAACACAGCGATGTCGACCAGGGAGCTCACCCGCACATTATGGCACCGTGCGCGGTGCCGCCCCGCCGTCCCCCGGCCCGGCGGCGCCCGGTGTGAAACGGATCTCGGCCAGCTCGGCGGCCGCCGAACGGTCGAGCAGGAGCAGCGAGCGCGCACCCGGCACGACCGCCTCCGCGCCCGCCGCGCAGTCGACGAGCACGCGGTGCCACCGCCGCACGTGCCGCCGGTGGGCGCGCGGGGTGACCGCCCTCCCGCGCCGGATCTGGGCCTCCAGCGCGGCCCCCGGGTCGACGTCGATGAGCAGCAGGTGGACCTCCCGCCCGCGGTGGCGGCAGTAGCGGCCGAGCAGGCGCAGCACCGCGCGGTGCGTGGCGGTCACGTGCACCGCGACCGGCCCGCCGCCCTTGCGCAGGACCCGCAGCACGCGCAGGTAGTGCAGGAGGTGCGTCGCCCAGCGCCAAACGGGGTAGGGAAGTGCGCGCAGTCGGCGGGCGAGCCGGTTGCGCGCCTGCTGGGAGTCGATCACCCGCGCGCCGTCGGGGGTCGCAACCGGCACGGTCTCGGTGCCTTCCAGCGCGAACAGCCGGTTGAGCAGCGTGCTCTTGCCGGCGCCGGGAATGCCGCCCACCAGCAGCAGCGAGTCGGTCGGATATCGCAGTACCCGCGGTGCTTCCTCCGCGCGCAGTGCGCGAGCGGGGGAGGGGACAGGGGCAGGGCCCGTCGAAGGGAACATGTCGGTGGTTATGCGCCTTTCGGATAAGCCATCGTTAAGAGGCGGCCGGAACTTCGGTCGGAGCGGTCGGAGGCGCCGCGGTCGGCGCGGTGAGCGGTCGGTGCGGCGGGCCGGTCGGTGGTGGATGGCGGAATGAGTGCGGGGAGTGCGGAAATGGGACGTGGCGACCGCGGAATCGCGCTGGGGCCCTCGCAGCGGGTGCCGCCGATCGGGCAGGGCACCTGGCACATGGGTGAAAGGGCGGACCGGCGCGCCGACGAGGTCCGGGCACTGCGTGCGGGGATCGATGCGGGGATGACCCTGGTCGACACCGCGGAAATGTACGGCGAGGGCGGAGCCGAACGCGTGGTCGGCGAAGCGGTCGCCGGCCGTCGCGAGGAGGTCGTCCTCGTCTCCAAGGTCTACCCGAGCAACGCCGGTCGACGCAGGGCCAAGACCGCGTGTGAGCGGAGCCTCAGCCGGCTGGGTACCGACATCATCGACGTCTACCTGCTGCACTGGCAGGGGCCCGTACCCCTGTCGGAGACCGCCGCGGTGATGGAGGAGCTCCGCGACGAGGGCAAGATCCGCCACTGGGGCGTGTCCAACTTCGACACCGAGGCGATGGAGCGCCTGTGGCGCGTCCCCGCGGGCCAGGCCTGCGTCACCGACCAGGTCCTGTACCACCTGGCCTCGCGCGGCATCGAGTACGACCTGCTCCCGTGGTGCCGCGGGACCGCCCCCGGGCTGCCGGTGATGGCCTACTCGCCGCTGGCCCAGGGCGGCGCCGCGCGCCGCAGGATTCTGCAGGATCCGGTGCTGGGCGAGATCGCCGCCGGGCGCGGCGTGCAGCCCGCCCAGATCGCCCTGGCCTGGACGGTGCGCGAGGGGGACGTCGTGGCGATCCCCAAGGCCGCCGATCCCGCACACGCCCGCCAGAACGCCGAGGCGCTGGACATCCGGCTCACCTCCGACGAGCTCGCCGCCCTCGACAAGGCCTTCCCGCCGCCGACCCGCCGCACCCCGCTGGAGATCCTGTGAGCCCCAAGCCGCCGGCCCGGCCCTGAACCCGCGCAAGGTCGATCGGACTGCAACTCCGCCACCGAGCCGTGCAGCCCGTTTCGCTGAAGGCTCGAGAGCACGTCAGCCACGGTTCCCGGTGGTCTGCGCCATGAGTCGGCGATCTGCTGGGCGCACGCCCAGACCTCTTTCCGATGCGGATGAATCCGATCGAGGACGAAGTCGTCCGCGCTCTCGGCCTCGATGTCCCATTGCGACAGGGCCGAGGCGGGGAAGTCCGGTAGGTTCTCCGTGACGATGACCTGAGCACGTGCGCGGATCGCCGCTGCCGGGACATGCCGATCATCCGGGTCTGGAAGATCCAGCGATTCGATCCCGGGTTCATACCCCGTGACGAGGCAGTCCCGGACGGCGCAGATCATCGGTTTCCGAGTGCGGTCGAGTGCCTCCTCGGACAACTCGGGTCGGTTCGATTTGAGGTTGCTGAAGGTCTCGTCCAGGATGCGATGGGTCCACTTGGCCTGGACGAGACCTGCCTGAGCCAATCTGAGGAGCAAGTCCCTCAGAGTGCTCGGATACAGGACATTGGCGTCATACAAGACAACAAAGGGCATTTCAATCCAGGCCCAGCTCCCGAGCCATCGCCGACAGTTCGTCGGCGGCTTCGCGGCGGCGCTGGTCGTCCCTCCGCATGTACTCCACCAGGGAGTCCGCGCGCACCCTGCGATGTGAGCCCACCTTGCGGTAAGCAATCTCTCCAGCCTGGAGAAGCCCGATCAAATGCGGTCGTGAGACGTTGAGCATGTCCGCGGCCTGCTGGGTCGTCAGTTCTGCGTGTTCCGGCACGATCGAAACCCCGCGCCCTGCAGCCATGTGGTGCAGTACGGCCGCCAGGAGCTCGACAGCTGAGCGGGGTAGGAGAAGTTCCTGCTGGTTGTCCTCGACGAGTACAGGGACAGTCGTCAGGGTCTCGGGATGCTCGTCCAGGTATCGGCGAATCCGGGGGAGTGCGTCTGCGGCCGCCTCGATCTGTGTGGAATCAGGGTGCGAAGACAGGACTGCCACGGTTCCTCCTCGCCTCGGGGTGAGGTAGAGCTGGCCTGTATCCGCATTGCCGAAACAAGTGAAGCAAACGCAACAGTGTGCGGTGTTCGCTCCAGTCGAGGGCCGGGGTGGCGGGGGCATGCGGAGGGTCCGATGGTTCCCCGGTGCATCGGTGGTGGGGCGGGGTACGGCGGTTGCCCGACCGGTGGGGGTCAGGCCGTCTGCTGCAGGCGGGAGCCGGTGGGGGTCTTGACCACCGTGAGGCGGGTGGTGATCCGGGTGCGGAGGTCGGCCACGTGGCTGACCACGCCCACGGCCCGGCCGCCGTCCCGCAGCGAGTCGAGGACCTCGAGCACCTCCTCCAGGGTCTCCTCGTCCAAGGTGCCGAAGCCCTCGTCGATGAAGAGGGTGTGCATGTCGTGGCCGCCCGCCTCCTGGGCGGCGACGTCGCCCAGGCCCAGGGCCAGGGCGAGCGACGCCACGAAGGTCTCGCCGCCCGAGAGGGTGGCGGGGTCGCGCTCCTGGCCGGTCCAGGCGTCCAGCACGCGCAGGCCCAGCCCGCCGCCCGAGTGGGAGCGGTCGCCCGCGGACTTGTCGACGGTGTGGCGCAGCTCGTAGCGGGCGCCGGCCATGGTCGTCAGCCGGTCGTTGGCCGCGGCCACCACCTGCTCCAGCCGGGCGGCGAGCACGTAGGCCGACAGCCGGACGCTCTCGCGGTTGTCGGCGGAGGTACCGGCGGCCAGGCGCGCCAGGCCGTCGGCGACGCTGTGCCGGCGGCGGGCGGGGCGGGACTCCGCCAACCGGTGCTCCAGCCGGGCGCGCAGCTCGGTGAGCCGCTCCGCCCGCTCGGCGAAGCGGTCGCGCCAGCGCACCGCGTGGTCGGCGGCGCCCTCGGCGCTCTCGGCCGCCGCCGACAGCCCCGCGACGTCCGGTGCGGGAAGAGCGCCGGCCGCCGCGAGGTCGGCGTCGTCCAGAACCGCGCGCACCGCGGCCGCCTGGTCGTCGTGGGCCCGAATGCGCTCGCGCAGCCGGCGGCGCTCATCGTCGCCGCGCTCGGCGGCCCGCACCCGGTGGGCACCGGTGAACCCGGCCTCGGCTGTGGCGGCGCGCGCCTCGCGTTCGGCGGCGCGAAGCTCCCCGGCAGCGGCCGACCGGTCGTCCAGAGCCTGCACCGCCTCCTTGAGCAGGTCGGCCTCATCGGCCAGCCGGCTGATCCGCGCGGCGAGGTCGGCGTCCTCGCCCCGGGCGTCGTCGAGCGTGCGGGTGAGCCGGTCGGCCTCCGCGGCCTTGGTTTCGCGGACCTTCTCCAGCTCGGCGATGCCGCGGACCAGCTCGGCCTCGTCGGTGCGCGCCTTCTCGACCTCGGTGTCGATCCGCTGCAGCTCCGCGGCGAGCCGCTCGGCCTCGGCCTCCGCTGCGCCGATGCGCTCCAGATCGGCGCGGCGCCGCTCCAGCAGCTCGGCGGCCGCGTCGGCCTCCATGCCGCCGGCGGTGTCCCGGGCGGCGTCCAGCTTCGCGGTCAGCTCGGCGACCGTGTTCTCGGCGGTGCTGCGCTCCGCGGCGGCCGCATCGGCGGCCGCGGTGGCCGCCTCCTCGTCCGCCGGCGAGGGCCGGTCGGCGGCCCCCGCGGCGGGGGCCGGGTGCTCGGCCGAGCCGCACACCGGGCACGCCCGGTCCGCCTCCAGCCCCTCGGCGAGTTCGGCGGCCATGCCCTCGATGCGCGACCGGCGGATCTCCTGCAGCCGGTCGCGGGCCGCCTGCGCGGCGTCGACCCGGGAACGGCGCCGCTCCTCGGCTTGTGCCAGTTCGTCGGTGAGCCGCTGCGCAGCCTGGGCCGAGTCCTGCCGGGTGCGGGCGAGCTCGAGCGCCTCCTCGGCGCTTTCGCGCGATCCGGTCCGCCCCCGGGCCGCGTCCAGCTCGGCGGCCGCCCGGGTGCGCCGTTCGGGCAGTTCGGCGGCCCGCTCGCGGCACTCCCCAACGCGGCGCCGCGCCTCGGCGGTCTCGGTATCGGCGGCCGCGATCTCCGAGCGCACGGTCCGCAGCCGCTCCGCGTCGCCGCGGAGGTGCTCCAGCTTGGCGACCTCGTCGCGGCGCGCACGCTCGGCCGCCGACAGCGGCTCGCGCCGAGCGGAGCCCGCAGGGTCCGCGGAGTCGGAGGCGTCGGAGGAGTCGGCGGCGATGGCGGCGGAGGGGCCCGAGGCGTCGGCGCCGGACCGGTCCCCACCGCCGGCGGTTCCGGGCGCCAGCGCGCGAACGAGGCCGAGCCGCTCGGCCGCGGCCAGTTCGGCCTTCTCCACCTGGCTGCGCCGGTGGTCCTCGGTGCGCAGCAGGGGCATCACCCCGGCCGCGCGCTCGGCGGCGTCCAGTTCGGCGGCCCACTCCTCGCGCTCGGGTTCGCGCCCGGCCAGCTCCTCGCGGCGGCGCAGCGCGTCGGCGCGGCGCCCCTGCCGGAGCTCCAGCTGGCGGGCCTCCTCCAGGCGGCGGCGCGCGGCGTCGCGGTCGTGCAGGGCGGCCGCTGCCGCCCGGGCGGTGTCGTCGGCCGTGCCCGCGGCCACGGCCGCCAGCTCGGCCGCCCACGGCGCCAGCCCCTCCAGGTCGCCCTCGGGCCGGGCGGAGCGGCCGACCTCGGCGACCAGGTCGGCGGTCTGCCCGACGGCGGCCTCGGCGCGCCCGGCCTCATGGCCCAGGCCGCGCGCGTGCTCGCTCAGCCATTTCTCGACCTTGGTGAACACGTCGGTGGCGAAGATGCGTTCGAGGCTCGCCTGCCGTTCGTGCGCCTTGGCGCGCAGGAACCGCGCGAAGTCGCCCTGGGGCAGCAGCGCGATCTGGCAGAACTGGTCGAGCGACAACCCCAGCACGTCGCGGGCGATCTGGCCGGCCTCGTCGGGCCGGTTGGTCAGCCCGCGCCAGGTGCCCTCGTCCAGTTCGGTGACGACGGCCTTGGCCTTCTCCTCGGTGGTGCCGCTGCCGCGCTTCTTCGGCCGCTGCCAGGCGGGCCGGCGCAGGAAGTGCAGGCGGCGCCCGCGCACGGTGAGCTCCAAGGTGACCTCGGGCGCCGCGCCGGGGGAGGCGTGGTTGCTGCGGGGCGAGCGCGCGGCCTCGCGCACCCCCGGCACGCGGCCGTAGAGCGCGAAGCACACGGCGTCCAGCACCGAGGTCTTGCCGGCGCCGGTGGGCCCGTGGATGAGGAAGAGGCCGCCGTCGCCGAGGCGGTCGAATTCGACGGTCTCGGTCCCGGCGAAAGGGCCGAAGGCGCAGACGGTGAGCTTGTGCAGGCGCATCAGCGGGCGGCCTCCCCGATGCGGACGTCCTCCAGCGCGGCGGCGACGAGGTCGTGCTCCTCGCCGGTGGCGGGCGCGCCCCGCGCCCAGTCGACGAAGTCCAGCACCAGCTCGGAGTCGGAGCGGTCGGCGGTCCGCCGCGACCAGCTGCGGTCGTCCGCAGGCGGCCGGTCGTCGGGGGCGAAGTCCAGCACCAGGGCGTGCGGGAACCGCTCGCGCAGCCGGTCCATGGGAAAGGCCGGGCGCAGCGGGTCGGTGAGGGTGACCTGCAGCCAGTGGCCGGTGTAGTGCTCCCAGCGGTCGGCGGTGAGCAGGTCGTCGATGCGGCCGCTGATGCGGGCGACCGGGCGCGGCACCGGTGCGGGGGCGAACTCCGCGGCCACGGCGCCCGAGGGCCCGATGTCGAGGATCCAGCACCCTTTGACCTGGTGCTCCTCGGAGAACGAGTAGGCCAGCGGCGAACCGGAGTAGCGCACCGACCCGGCCATGGTCTGGCGGCCGTGCAGGTGGCCCAGCGCGGTGTAGTCGACGCCGTCGAACACCGTCAGCGGCACGTGGGAGGCGCCGCCGACGGAGATGTCGCGCTCGCTGTCGGAGGGCGCGCCGCCGCTGACAAAGGCGTGGGAGAGCACCACCGAGCGGGTGCCGGCGGGCCGCGACGCGAGGTCGGCGCGCACCAGGTCCATGGCGTGGCCGAGCACCGCGGTGTGGCCGCGCCGCTGCAGGCCCCAGTGCGGCCGGGCGATCTCGGGCTCCAGGTAGGGGATGCCGTAGAAGGCGACCGGACCGTGCTCGTCGTCGATCAGCACCGGCGAGCCGACGTCCTCCAGCGAGGCGCGCAGGTGGATGCCCGCAGCGTCGATGAGGCCGGTCGCGTAGCTCAGCCGGACCATGGAGTCGTGGTTGCCGCTGATGAGCACAGCCCGCGCGCCGGTGTCGCGGATGCGTCCCAGCGCCTCGTCGAGCAGGCGCACAGCCTCGACCGGGGGCAGGGCGCGGTCGTAGAGGTCGCCCGCGACCGCGACGACGTCGATGCGCTCCCGGCGGACGGTGTCGATGAGGTGGTCGACGAACGCCGCCTGGGAGTCGAGGAGGTTCTCGCGGTGGAAGGAGCGTCCCAGATGCCAGTCGGAGGTGTGCAAGAGGCGCATGTTCCGGCAGAGTACTGGAGGCGGGCGTGGTTCCGCAGTGGATCGCGATGACCTGTGGACGGGCGGCGCACCGCCCGTCCCGCGGCTCTTCGGGACCGCTCAGGCGCGCTTGCGCGCCAGGGTCAGGCCGTCGCCGATCGGCAGCAGCACGAGCTCGACGCGGTCGTCGGCCAGCGCGCGGTCGTTGAAGTCGCGGATGCCCTGCACCTGCGCGGAGTCCTCGGCCGGGTCGATGACCCGCCCGTGGGAGAGGGTGTTGTCGACCAGGAGCACGCCCCCGGGGCGCATCCGCGGCACCAGCTCCTCCCAGTAGCCGATGTAGCCGTCCTTGTCGGCGTCGATGAAGGCCAGGTCGAAGCGCCGCTGCTCGGGCAGCGCGCGCAGGCTCTCCAGCGCCGGCCCGATGCGCAGGTCCACCTTGTGCGCGACGCCGTCGCGCGCCCAGTAGCGGCGCGCGATCGCGGTCCACTCCTCGCTGACGTCCAGTGCGAGCAGCGTGCCGTCGTCGGGGATGCCGCGCGCCATGCAGATGGAGGAGTAGCCGGTGAACGTGCCGACCTCCACCACGTCGCGGGCGCCGCTGATCCGGGCGAGCAGTGTCATGAACGTGCCCTGTTCGGCACCGATCTGCATGGTCGTCAGGTCGGGGTAGAGCCGGGCGGTCTCTTCGGCGAGGTCGGCGAGCACGGGGTCGACCGGGGCGCTGTGGTCCACCAGGTAGGCGTGCAGTTCAGGGGGCAGGGATTCCGAAGCGCGTGTCACGCGCGCCACTCTAGCCGCGCCGCCCCCGGCTGTCCCGCCGCCGCGGCCGTCACACCTCGGGCAGCAGTTCCGGCCACGGGAAGAGGTAGAACGTCAGCAGCACTATGGCGATGGTCAGCGACGGGGTGACGAGGTTGCGCTCGACCTTGCTGTCGGTCGTGAAGCCGATCTTCTCGCCGAAGCGGTACTTGGTGGCAGGCCACAGCAGCGGCACGCCGAGCTCGGTGGCCATGTCGCCGAGGAAGTGCAGGAAGCAGCCGAACGCCACCGCCAGGCCGATCCAGGAGTAGTCCACGCCCGAGGTGAAGAGGGCGAGCGTGACGGCGCCCGTGGCCATCGCGTTGATGACCGCTGAGGCGATGCTGTTCTTCTCGCTGCCCAGGCCCAGTCCGTTGAAGGCGATGCCCAGCAGCAGGAACACGAAGATCTGCACGGCGAACTCCGACCACAGTGCCAGGCCCTGGGTCACCGAGCCCATCAGCACCGCGAACAGCAGGGAGTGGGTGCCGTTGCGGTGCCCGCCGAACATCCAGTTGAAGATGCCGCTGAGCGCCCGGGTGAAGGCGCCGTAGGTGTTGGTGATCGTGGAGCTCTTGGCGTCCAGGTCGGGGATCAGCGCGGCACCCGCGCAGACCAGCGAGCCGGCGACGATCTCACCGGGGCCCAGGTCGAAGCTGACCCCGAGCACCTCCCGGCCGTCCAGGAAAGGAACGACCGCCATCCAGCCGACTATGCCGCTCAGCGCGTGCGAGTGCCCCATCATGGGCGAAAACCGTAGCGGTTGCCGGAATTCCAGGCGAATCCGAGGGTGGTTTCGGGGCGGGGGAACGGGCCCGGGGGAGTGCGCGGAACGGGTGCCCCTGGGTCCGGAGTCCGGTTCCGGCGCCCGTGCGCGACCGGGGCCGATCCGCGGGCCGACGATTGTGAACGGCGCGTGACACTCGCGAGGTAAATCGTTGACGCAATTCTGTACATGCTGGTAAACAACCAACTGATCCCTGCGTCACGATCCCTGTACACCCCGTCTTTTCCCCCGCACCGCGAACCCGAGGGGTTGAGCAGCACATGGCCCGACAGCAGGAACCCGCCCGGCCGCCGGCCCGGGCGCCGAAGAGCCGCGCGGCGCGGCGCACCGCCGCAGTCCTGACCGCGGCGCTCGTCGCCACCGCTCCCGCCCTGACCGCGGCCCCGCCCGCCGCCGCCGAGGCGGAGGGCGCCGACACCCTCACCATCGCGGCGTCCCAGCCGGTCGACTCGTTCAGCCCCTTCCTGGCCCAGCGGCTCATCAGCACCAGCATCCACCGGCTCGCCTACGACTACCTCACCAACTACGACCCCCGGACCAACGAGCCCATCCCCGGGCTGGCCGAGTCCTGGACGACCTCCGACGACGGCCTGACCTGGACCTACACCATCCGCGACGGCGCCACCTGGAGCGACGGCGAGCCGCTGACCGCCGAGGACGCCGCCTGGACCTTCACCACGATGATGGAGGACGAGGGCGCCGCCACCGCCAACGGCAACTTCGTGGCCAACTTCGAGAGCGTGGAGGCCGTCGACGCCACCACCCTGAAGATCACGCTGAAGGAGCCCCAGGCCACCATGCTGGCCCTGGACGTCCCGATCGTGCCCAAGCACATCTGGAAGGACGTCGGCGACTACTCCTCGTTCGACAACGACGAGTTCCCGGTCGTCGGCAGCGGCCCCTTCGTCATCACCGGCCACAAGCCCAACCAGTCGATCACCCTGGAGGCCAACGAGGACTACTGGCGCGACCCGCCGAAGTTCGACCGGCTGGTCTTCCGCTACATGCCCGAGCGCGACGCCCAGGTCGAGGCGCTGCGTGCGGGCGAGGTGTCCTTCGTCAGCGGGCTCACCCCCGCCCAGGCGGACGCGCTCAAGGGCACCGAGAACATCACGGTCAACACAGCCAGCGGCAAGCGGTTCCAGGGCTTCACCATCAACCCGGGCGCGCGCACCCAGGACGGCGAGGAGTTCGGCGACGGCCACCCCGCCCTTGAGGACCGGGTGCTGCGCCGCGCCATCATGCGCGCGATCGACAAGGACGAGATCGTCGAGTCCGTCTACGGCGGCTACGCCGAGGCCGCCGGCGGCTACGTCCCGGCCCGCTACGACACCTACCACTGGACGCCCGACGCCTCCCAGCGCCTGGACTTCGACCCCGGCGCGGCCAACGAGATGCTGGACGAGGCCGGCTACGAGCGGGGCGGCAACGGCGTGCGCGTCTCGCCCGGCGGCGACCCGCTCAAGCTGCGCATGCACGTCCACAACGACCGGCCCGACTACGTCGCCATGGGCAAGCTGCTGGTGGAGCGGCTGGCCGACATCGGCATCGAGGTCGACAACCGCACCGTCGACCCCGGCGTGCTCAGCGACGCCCTCTACAGCGGCGAGTACGACCTGATCTTCACCGGGTGGACGGTCAACCCCGACCCCGACTACGTGCTGGGCATCCACACCTGCGGGGCGCTGCCGACCGAGCCCGGGACCATGCGCAGCGACGCCTACTTCTGCGACAAGGACTACGACCGCCTCTACGAGCAGCAGCTGGCCGCCTACGACGACCCCGAGGGCCGCGCCGCCACGGTCAAGAAGATGCAGGAGATCCTGTACGAGGAGGCGGTGGTCAACGTGCTGACCTACGCCGACACCCTGGAGGCCTACCGGTCCGACCAGATCGCCTCCATCCAGGTCCAGCCCGACCCCGGCGGCAACATCTGGGGCCAGGACGGCCACTGGTCGTGGAGCTCGGCGGTGCCCGCAGCCGACTCCCG
This sequence comes from Streptomonospora halophila, assembly GCF_039542725.1. Taxonomy (NCBI): domain Bacteria; kingdom Bacillati; phylum Actinomycetota; class Actinomycetes; order Streptosporangiales; family Nocardiopsidaceae; genus Streptomonospora; species Streptomonospora halophila. The sequence goes on from NZ_BAABIK010000001.1 coordinate 288,704, forward strand.
GGCCGGCGCCGCCGTCTCCCCCTGGGCGCTGGCGGGCCTGGGCGCCGTGGTCCTGGTGGCCCTGGGCGGGGGCGTCTATTTCCTCCGCCGCCGCGCCGCCACCGCCGGGGACCGCGAGTAGCCGTGGCAGCCACCGAGAAGGCCGGAACCGGACGGCCCGCGGCGGGTACCCGGACCCGCCGCGGCCGCCCGGGCCTGCACCCGGCGGTGCGCTACCTGGGCGGGCGCGTGCTGACCGCACTGGTCTCGCTGCTGGCGGTCATGGTCACCAGCTTCTTCCTGTTCCGGGTGCTGCCCGGCGACCCCGTGGCCGCCCTGACCCAGGGGCGCTCGGTCAGCGTCGATCAGCTGGAGGCGATGCGCCGCGACTTCGGCCTCGACCAGCCGCTGCCGCAGCAGTTCGCCGACTACTGCCTGGGCATGCTCACCCTGGACTTCGGCATGTCCTACCAGTACCGCGTGCCCGTCGCCGACCTGATCGCCGAACGGATCGGTCCCACCCTGCTGCTGGCGGGCACCGGCACCGTCATCGCCGCGATCCTGGGGCTCGTGCTGGGCACCCGTGCGGGGTGGCGGCGCGGCTCGCTGATGGACCGCGTCGACACCGGCGTCGCGCTGACCCTGTGGTCGGTGCCCTCCTTCTGGCTGGGACTGCTGCTGATCGTGCTGCTGGCCTCAGGCGCCGGCCTGTTCCCCACCAGCGGGATGTCCAGCCCCGGTGTCGAGGGCGCGTTCGCCGTCGCGCTGGACGTGGGCCACCACATGGTGCTGCCCGTGGCCACCATGGTCGCCGTCGTCTACGCCCAGTACATGATGATCATGCGCTCGTCGGTCCTGGACGAGATGGGATCGGACTACCTGACGACCGCCCGCGCCAAGGGCCTGCGCGACTCCGTGGTGCTGCGGCGCCACGCCGTGCCCAACGCGCTGCTGCCCACGGTCACCCTCATCTTCCTGAACCTGGGCCGCGTGGTCTCCGGCGTGATCCTGATCGAGACCGTGTTCGCCTGGCCGGGACTGGGCTCGCTGTTCTACTCCGGACTCCGGGTGCCCGACCTGCCCATCGTCCAAGCGCTGTTCGTCGTCTTCGCGGGCTCGGTGATCGTGATGAACCTGCTGGCCGACCTGGTCTATCCGCTGCTGGACCCCCGGGTGCGGACATGAGCCGCGCCGCGCTGGCCTGGACCCGCCGGCGCCGTGCCCTGGCCGGCTACGCCCGCGCCTTCGCCGGAAACCGCGGCGGCATGGCCGGCCTCGCCGTGCTGGCGCTGATCGGGCTGGCCGCGCTCGCCGCTCCGCTGTTCATCGACGCGGACGCGCTCAGCCTCACCGAGGCCGAGGGCGGCCGGTTCCAGCCGCCCGGACCCGGGTACCCGCTGGGCACCGACGCGTTCGGCCGCTCCGTGCTGGACCTGGTGGTGTGGGGCGCGCGGATCTCGCTGACCGTGGGGTTTCTGGCCGCGTTCGTGTCGGTGGCCCTGGGCACCCTCATCGGGGTCGTCGCCGGCCACTTCGGCGGATGGCCGGGCAACGTGCTGATGCGCGTCACCGACTGGTTCGCCGTGCTGCCCGCCCTCGTCATGGCGGTGGCGCTAGCGGCCGTGATGACCCGCAGCACGCTGACCATCATCATCGCCATCGGGGTCACCGCCTGGCCCACCACCGCGCGCGTCGTGCGGGCCCAGACCCTCGCCGTCGAGGCGCGGCCCTTCATCGAGCGGGCGCGCGCCCTGGGCGGCGGCCACGCCCATGTCATGCTGCGCCACGTGCTGCCCAACGTCCTTCCGGTCGTGCTGGCCCAGACCACGCTGCTGGTGGCCGAGGCGATCCTGATGGAGGCGACGCTGGCCTTCCTCGGGCTGGGCGACCCGGGCACCGTCTCCTGGGGCGGCATCATCCAGGAGGCGCGCACCGCCGGCGCCATCAGCTCGGGCATCTGGTGGTACATGATCCCGCCGGGAGTGGCCATCGCCGCCGTCGCACTGTCGTTCACCATGTGCGGGCGCGCCCTGGAGGGCGTGCTCAACCCCCGGCTGCGGGAGCGCCGATGAACCCGACCGAGCATCGCCCGGACACCCCGGCGCCCGAACCCGCGGACGCGGCGGACCGCCCCGGCCCCGACCGCTGCCTTGAGGTCGACGGCCTCTCCGTGTCCTACCGCGCCGGCGGCGGCGAGATCCCCGCCGTGCGCGGCGTCTCCTTCGACTTGGAACCGGGCAGCAAGCTCGGCGTCGCCGGGGAGTCGGGCTGCGGCAAGTCCACTGTGGCGCTGGCGCTGCTGCGGCTGCTGCCCCGCTCGGCGCGCATCAGCGGGCGGGTGCTGCTGGACGGCGAGGACGTGCTGGACATGCGCTGGGGCCGGCTGCGCGCCGTGCGCTGGGCCGGAGCCTCGATCGTGTTCCAGGGCGCGATGCACTCGCTCAACCCCGTCCAGCGCGTCGGCGACCAGATCGCCGAACCGCTGCTGGTGCACGGCGGCGCCGCACCCGCCCAGGCGCGCTCGCAGGTCGTCGAGCTGCTGGAGCAGGTCGGCCTGCCCGCCTGGCGCGAGCGCTCGTATCCGCACGAGCTCTCCGGCGGCCAGCGCCAGCGCGCCATGATCGCGATGGCGCTGGCCTGCCGGCCGCGGCTGATCATCGCCGACGAGCCCACCACCGCCCTGGACGTCATGATCCAGGCGCAGATCCTGCGGCTCATCGACGAGCTGGTCACCGGCCGGGACATCAGCATGCTGATGATCAGCCACGACCTCTCGGTGCTCGCCGAGACCTGCGACCGGCTCGCCGTCATGTACGCCGGGCGCATCGTCGAGGAGGGGCCCGCGGACGAGGTCTTCGCCGCGGCGCGCCACCCCTACGGCGCCGCGCTGAGCGCCGCCTTCCCCCGCGTGGGCGACCCGGCGTCGCGCCGCGCACCGCGGGGGCTGCCCGGCGACCCGCCCGACCCCGCGGAGCTGCCCTCGGGCTGCTCGTTCCGCCCCCGCTGCCCCGAGGTCCAGGAGCGCTGCTCCGAGGTCGACCCTGTGCTCTGGCCGGCCGGCCCGGGCCGCACCGCCGCCTGCGTGCAGGTGCTCCCACCCGAGCAGGACACTCGGCCGCCGCCCGGCCGCGACCGCGCCTCGGAGACGACGGGTGAGTGAGGAGACGGGATGAGTTCTGAAGCCGACGCCCCCGGCGGCACCGAGGCCGCCGTCCCGGTGCTGGCGGCCGAAGGGCTGGAGGTCGCCTTCACCGGGCGCACGGGCCGCAGCACGGCGCGCGCCGTCGACGGTGTCGACCTGGAGATCGGCGCCGGCGAGATCGTCGCTCTGGTGGGCGAGTCCGGGTGCGGCAAGTCCACGCTGGCCCGCGCCCTGCTCGGGCTGGTGCGGCCTTCGGCCGGCCGCGTGGCCTTCCACGGCCTGGGGCTGGGGTACCGGCCGCGCGAGCTGAAGGAGGTCCGCAGGCGCGTGCAGCTCGTGCTGCAGGACCCCACCGGCGCGCTGAACCCGCGGCACACCGTCTACGAGGCGGTCGCCGAAGGCCGGCGCATCCACAGCGGCAGCACCGCCGACGAGGAGGAGCACGTCGCGAAGGCGCTCGCGCGCGCCGGGCTGCGTCCGCCGGAGCGCTTCTTCCTGCGCTACCCGCACGAGCTGTCCGGCGGGCAGCGCCAGCGTGTCGCCATCGCCGGCGCGCTGGTCCTGCAGCCCGAGGTCATCGTCGCCGACGAGCCCGTGGCCTCGCTGGACGCGTCGGTGCGCGGCGAGATCCTGCAGCTGCTGCTGCGCCTGCGCGACGACCACGGCCTGGCGGCGTTGGTCGTCACCCACGACCTGGGACTGGCCTGGAACATCGCCGACCGCGCCGCCGTGATGTACCTGGGGCGGGTGGTCGAGACCGGCAGCGTCGAGGAGGTGCTCGCCGCGCCGCGCCACCCCTACACGCAGGCGCTGCTGTCGGTGCTGCCCGAGTCGGGCGCCGCAGAGCCGCAGATCCTCGCGGGCGAGCCGCCCGACCCGACCCGCATCCCCGGCGGCTGCCGCTTCCACGTGCGCTGCCCGGTCCTGGCCTCGGGCGCCGCGCAGGCGGCGGGAGTCGCCGAGCGCTGCCGCAGCGAGGACCCCGGCATGCTGGGCGGCTCCGGCGCCGCCGCGCAGGTCGCCTGCCACTGGGCGCACGCGCACGAGGCCGAGCCGGCCGGCTGAGTCCGCCGCGGGAGTGGGCCGGGTCAGAAGCCGGGCACCCGGACGACGAACCCGCTCCTGGGCAGGGCCGGCAGCCGCCGCATGTCCACCTCGGCGTCCTGTTCGGGAACCTCGTAGTCCAGGCGGGCCAGGCGGCGGGCGACCGCGGCGATGAGCGCCACCGTCACCGGCTCGCCGGGGCAGCGGTGGTGGGTGTTCGGGTCGCCGGCGCCCTGGGGTACGAGGTCGTAGGGCGTCGGCATCCGGTCGCGGAAGCGCTCGGGCCAGAACGCTTCGGGCTCGCGCCACACCCGGGGGTCGTGGTCCGTGCCGTAGAGGTCGAGCAGCACGCGCCGGCCGCGCGGGATGCGCCGGCCCCGCAGCACCATGTCGTGGCGGGCGCGGGCCGCCACGAACGGGAAGAACGGGTAGTAGCGCCGCACCTCCTGGGCGAACAGCCGCGAGGGCGCCGGATCGCCGGAGCCGCCCGCGCCGCCGCCGTCGTCCTCCGCGGCGATCTCCTCGGCGCAGCGGGGGTCGCGGTGCAGCGCGTGCGCGGCGAAGGCGAGGTAGACCGCCACCGCCACGACCGGCCGCAGCACATTGAGCAGTTCGACCGCCGCGGTGTGCTCGTCCAGCAGGGCGCCGTCGGGATCGCGGTGCCAGGCCGCGGCATGGGCCGCGGTGTCCTCCGGCGGCGCGATGCGGCCCGCGCGGATGCGGCGGACGACGTCGCCGGCCCACCGGTCGGCCGCGCGCCGCGCTCGCCGGGAGCGCAAATGGCGCGGCCCGATCCGGCCCGCGCCGTCGTAGAGGGCGGTGAGCTGGGAGGTGCGCTTCGGCGCGTCGGCCGGCTCCAGCGGCACCCCCGCCCAGGTGCACACCGCGCGCGTGAGCACCGCGCGGAACTCGTCGTAGAGGACGACGCGGCCGCGCCCCGGCCAGTCGGCCGCCGCGCGGTCGAACCCCCGCTCGACCAGCGCCGCCAGTTCGGCGACCCGCTGCGGCGACATGAGCGAGACGAACAGGCGCTTGCGGTGGCGGTGGGCTTCGCCGTCCAGGCCCTGGACGCCGCCGCGGCCGAAGATCGTCTTGGTGATGCGCGGGGGCACTGCACCGCTGCGGGTGAAGTGGCCCGTGTCGGTGAAGACCGCCGCCGCCTCCGGGCCGGTGACGCACACGGCCGGCTCCAGCATGAGCCGGGTCGTGAACGCGTCGGTGCCCCGCCGCCGGCAGCGGCGCGAGATGAACCGGTAGGGGTCGAGCAGCAGGGCCGGGGTCCGGTCCCACACCGCCCTCTCTGCGCCGGCAGCCATGCTCCTCCCTCCGCCGCGGTGGGCCCGGGCCACCGGGTCCGCCCGGCACGCGTGCCGCCCGCCGAGCGGCGAGCGCTCTCGCCGCCCCGCTCGGGGTCCGCCGCCGCGACTACCCCGAAGCGGGCGATCGACGCACGCCCGGCCGAATGGGGCGGCGCGCGGCGCCGCGTTCGGACGCCGTCGGCGGAAACACCGGCGCGCGGGCGCGGGATGAGGCACCATGGGTGCGTGGACGCCCAACACGTAGCGCTCCTGCGCGAGCTCCTGGCCCCGACACCGTGGCTGGAGCGGACCGAGGACTTCGCCAAAGCGCTCCGCCGCACCCGCAACCCCGGCGGCCTCATGCTCGTCGGCACCGCCGAGGACGAGCCCTGGCACCTGGCCGCCCATCTGGACGACGAGGCCCGCTACAGCGGCCTGCCCCAGCTCGCGCCCAGCCTGGTGCGCTGGCAGCCGCCGCCGGACGCCCCGCCGCACCTGCGGATCGGGCTGGAGCGGCTGGCCGACGCCCGGCGCGGCGAGACCCTGTTCGTGGTGAACTCCGAGGAGGAGGCGCCCGTCCCGCTGCTGGAGCGCGTCGACGACGCCCGCCGCACCGGGGCGACCATCCTCTCGCTGGACCAGGGCGACCGCGAGCTCGCATCGCTGGCCCACGAGTCCATCAGCCTGCGCCCCGAGCGCGAGCCGCTGACGTTCGAAGGGCTGCAGCACCTGGTCAGCACTGCTGCCGGGCAGCCCGGCGCCGACCGCAAACCGGGGCTGCGCGAACGGCTGTCGCGGTTCCTCGACGTGGTCAGCGGTCCGCGTATCCTCGACTGACCCGCCCGCCGCCGCTCTGCGCGCGGGCACGGGCGGGCGCACGGCCCGGTGCCGGCCGCCACGGCGCCGGAGAGGCCGGCCCGGTCGGGGGAGGGACCCGGATCAGTCGCGGTCCTGTTCGTCCCAGGACTCGTTGCGCTCGGCGACGATGTTCAGCGCGGCCGCGGCGGTGGCCTCGTCGGGGTAGGGGCCGAGGCGGTACTTGCCCGGGCACCCGGGCCCCTGCTCGGGCTTGCTGTGCCTGAGGCAATACCACCACTGCCGGTCCTCATCCGGGGTGGTGTGGTCCCGGTCGCTCATGGTCGGCTCCTGCTGATTCGTCCGGCTTCTCGTTGCCTGTTCCCCGGCTCTTACCCGCGTGTCGGTGTCCCGACGCGGATCGCCGCGGGTCCCCTAAGAACTAGAATGCGCTGACATGACTACTCCGCTGGTTCCCGGGCGTATCTCGCCGCCCCGTTCGGTCCCCTCCGCCATCGCGCGTCCGGAGTACGTCGGCAAGAAGCGCCCCGAGGAGGGCGTGCTCGGCGACGTGCAGACGCCCGAGACGATCGAGGCCATGCGCGAGGCCGGGCGCATCGCGGCCCGGGCGCTGCGCGAGGTCGGCGAGCACGTGGTCCCCGGTGTGACCACCGACGAGCTGGACCGCGTCGGCCACGAGTTCCTCTGCGACCACGGCGCCTACCCCAGCACCCTCGGGTACAAGGGCTACCCCAAATCGCTGTGCTCCTCACTCAACGAGGTCATCTGCCACGGCATCCCCGACGACACCGTCGTCTCCGACGGCGACATCGTCAACATCGACATCACCGCCTACATCCACGGGGTGCACGGCGACACCAACGCCACCTTCCTGGCGGGCGACGTCGACGAGGAGTCCCGGCTGCTGGTCGAGCGCACCCGCGAGGCCACGATGCGCGCCATCAAGGCGTGCCGCCCGGGCAGGCGGCTCAGCGTCGTCGGCCGGGTGATCGAGTCCTACGCCAAGCGCTTCGGCTACGGCGTCGTCCGCGACTTCACCGGGCACGGCGTCGGCCCGGAGTTCCACTCCGGCCTGGTGGTGCCCCACTACGACGACCCGCGGGCCGACACGGTCATGGAGCCCGGCATGACCTTCACCATCGAGCCGATGATCACTCTGGGCACGATCGACTACGAGGTCTGGGACGACGGCTGGACGGCGGTCACCGCCGACCGCAGGCGCACCGCCCAGTTCGAGCACAGCCTGGTCATTACCGACGAGGGTGCCGAGATCCTCACTCTGCCCTAGGAACGGGCGCCGCGGGCCGAGCGCCCGCACCACCACAGCAGGCGCGGCCAGGCGAGGGGAGCGACGCGGTGCGGATCCTGATCTCGGCCGACATGGAGGGGGCCACCGGGGTGACCTGGCCCGCCGACGTCACGCCGGGAACCGAGCAGTGGCAGCGCTGCCGGGCCATGTTCACCTCGGACGTCAACGCCGCGATCTCCGGGTTCTTCGCCGGCGGCGCGCGCGAGGTGGTCGTCAACGAGGCGCACGCGACGATGCGCAACCTGCTGCTGGAGCGGCTCGACGAGCGGGCCGCCATGATCACGGGCCGCCACAAGGACCTGTCCATGGTCGAGGGAATCCAGCACGGCGACGTCGACGGGGTCGCCTTCCTCGGCTACCACAGCGGCGCCGGCGCCGAAGGAGTGCTCGCCCACACCTACCTGCCCAACTCCATCACGGGCGTGTGGCTGGACGGCGAGCCCGCCGACGAGGGCCGGCTCAACTCCTGCGTCGCCGCCGAGTACGGCGTGCCGGTGCTGCTGGTCACCGGCGACGACCGGGCCTGCGTCGACGCCGCGGCCTACGCGCCCGACGCGCACACCGTGGCGGTCAAGCGCTACGTCTCGCGCTACGCCGCGCTGTGCCGCCCGCCGGGCGCCACCGCCGACGACATCGCCGACGCGGCGGAGGCCGCGGCGGCCGAGGCCGGGCGCACCGCGCCCGCCGCCAGCGGGCCCCTGACCGTCGAGGTCGAGCTGGACGCCGCCCACCTGGCCGGCGCCGCGGCGGTGGTGCCCGGCGTCGAGCAGACCGGTGCCCGGCGTGTCCGCTACACCTCGCAGACGGCCTTTGAGATGATCCGCTGCTTCAAGGCCGTCACCACGCTCGTCTCCAACGCGGTCGAGGCCGACTACGGCTGACCGGCGGCGAGCGGGAGGGGGCGGCGGCACCGGGGCCGGCGACCAGCGCCGGCGGGCACCGACGAAAGGCATGCACGAGGTGGAGCGCGCCCGCACAGCACGACGGCCCGAAGCCGGAACCGCCCCGGGAACGGGCGGCCTCGACCGGCTCGACGAGGAGGCGGTGCGGTTCACCTCCGAGCTGATCCGCCTCGACACCACCAACCGCGGCGGCGGCGACGGGTGCGAGCGGCCCGCCGCCGAGTACGTCGCCGAGCGCCTCGCCGACGCCGGCCTGAGCACGCAAGTGCTGGAGTCGGCGCCGGGCCGCGCCAACGTGGTCGCCCGGGTCGAGGGCACCGACCCCGCCGCTCCCGCTCTGCTCGTGCACGGCCACCTGGACGTGGTGCCGGCCGACGCCTCCCGGTGGAGCCGCCATCCGTTCAGCGGCGAGGTCGCCGACGGCATGGTCTGGGGACGCGGCGCCGTCGACATGAAGGGCACCGACGCCATGGTGCTGGCGCTGGTGCGCCACTGGGCGCGCACCGGCGTGCGGCCCCGCCGCGGCCTCGTGCTCGCCTTCACCGCCGACGAGGAGGACAGCGCCGCCTACGGCGCCGAGTGGCTGGCCCGCGAGCACGCCGGTCTGTTCGAGGGCTGCACCGAGGCCGTGGGCGAGTCCGGAGGGCATACGGTGCACGCCGCGGCCGCCGACGGCACGCCCGTGCGGCTGTATCCCGTCGGCGCGGGCGAGCGGGGCACCGCCTGGCTGCGGCTGAGCGCCGAGGGCACCGCCGGGCACGGGTCCAAGACCAACCGGGACAACGCCGTCAGCGCGCTGGCCGCCGCGGTCGCCCGCATCGGCGCACACGAGTGGCCGGTGCGGCTGACGCCCGTCACGCGCGCCGCGCTCGACGGCGTCGCCGCCGCGACGGGCGTGCCCGCCTCCACCGCCGACCCCGGGTTCGACCCGGCCCGCGACACCGACGCGCTCGTCGACTCCCTCGGCGACGCCGCCGATCTGGTCCGCCCCACCGTCCGCTGCAGCAGCGCGCCGACCGTGCTGGACGCCGGCTACAAGGTGAACGTGGTCCCCGGTCGGGCCGAGGCCGGGATCGACGGGCGGGTGCTGCCCGGGACAGAGGAGGAGTTCGCCGCCGCCCTCGACGAGCTGACCGGCGACGAGGTGCGGTGGGAGTACCGCCACCGCTCCCGGCCCCTGCAGTCTCCGGTGGACGCGCCGATCGTCGCCGAGATGCGCGACGCGCTGCTGGCCTTCGACCCCGGCGCCCACGTCGTGCCCGTGTGCCTGACCGGCGGCACCGACGCCAAGCAGTTCGCCGAGCTCGGCATCGCCGGCTACGGGTTCTCGCCGCTGCACCTGCCGCCCGGCCTGGACCACGGCGCCCTGTTCCACGGCGTCGACGAGCGCGTCCCCGTGGAAGGGCTGCGCTTCGGCGTGCGCGTGCTGGACCGCTTCCTGCGCGGCCAGCGCTGACCCCGCGCCCGCACCCCCGACCGAGCACCGCGACCGCGACGACGGAAGAGGCACCACCGTGAACGACGCACCCCCCTGCGGAGCCTGGCCCTCGCCGATCGGCGCCGGCGACGTCGCCGACCACGAGGGCGCCCCCAACTGGCCGGCGGCCCTGGGCGAGGAGGTGTGGTGGACCGAGCCGCGCCCCGCCCAGGGCGGGCGCGTCACGCTGTGCCGCACGCGGCTGGACGACCCCGCGGCGCGCCCGCGGGAGATGCTGCCCGCGCCCTGGAACGTGCGCAGCCGCGTGCACGAGTACGGCGGCCGCCCCTACGCGCTGGTGCCCGCTGCGGCGGGCACGGCCGTGGTCTTCGCCGAGTTCGGCGACCAGCGCCTGTACCTGTGGCAGCCGGGCGGGGAGCCCGCGCCGCTGACCCCGGAGCCACCCGAGCCCGCCGGGCTGCGCTACGTCGAACCCGTGCTCTCGCCGGAGGGCCGGGAGGTCTGGTGCGTGTGCGAGCGCAGCACCGGCCCCGCGCCCACCGACGTGCGCCGGGCGATCGTCGCCGTCCCGCTGGACGGCTCGGCCGCCGGCGACCCCGCGGCCGTGCGCGAGGTCGCGGCCGGCCACCGCTTCCTGGCCTGCCCCCGCGTCTCGCCCGACGGCCGGCGGCTCTCGTGGATCGGCTGGGACCACCCCGACATGCCCTGGGACAGCACCGTGCTGCACATCGCCGACCTGGGGCCGGGTGGGCGCACCTCGGGCGCGCCCGCGACCGTCGCCGGCGGGCCCGGCGTCTCCGTGGTCCAGGCCGAGTGGGCCGACGCCGACACCCTCTACTGCGTCGCCGACCCCTCCGGCTGGTGGAACCCCTACCGCATCAGCGCCGGCGCCGACGGGACCTGGGGCGAACCGCGGCCCGCGGCGGCCGCCGAGGAGGAGTTCGGCGGAGCGCTGTGGCAGCTGGGCTACACCTGGCTGGCGGTTCCGGCGCGCGGACCGGTGGCCGCCGTGCACGGGCGCGCCACGAGCGCGCTGGGCCGGATCGACCCCGCCACCGGCACCGTCTCCGACGCCGACACGCCCCACACCGAGTGGTTCGGCCGGCTGGCCGTCGGCGGGGCCGCGGGCGACACCCTGGTCTGCCCGGCCGCCGCGCCCGACATCGCCCCCGAGATCGTGGCCGTGGGGCCGAGCGGGTCCTGGCGGTCGCTGAGCGCGCCCGACCGCCGCGGCCGCGGCGCGGGCGCTGCCTCCGCAGCCGAGGGCACCGCCGCGGACCCGGACTACATGCCCGTCCCGCGCCCGCGGGTGTTCACCGGCCCCGGCGGCCGCGAGGTGCACGCCAACCTGTATCCGCCGCGCAACCCGCACGCCCAGCCGGCTCCGGGGGAGCGCCCGCCGTACGCGGTGTGGGTCCACGGCGGGCCCACCGGCCGGTCCCCGATGATCCGTGACCTGGAGGTCGCCTACTTCACCAGCCGGGGGATCGGCGTCGTCGAGGTCGACTACGGCGGATCGACCGGCTACGGGCGCGCCTACCGCGAGCGGCTGCGGGAGAACTGGGGCGTCGTCGACGTGGAGGACTGCGTGGCCGCCGCGCACGCCCTCGCCGAGGAGGGCGCCGCCGACCCCGGCCGCATCGCGATCCGCGGCGGCAGCGCCGGAGGGTGGACGGCGGCCGCGGCACTGGCATTCACCGACGTCTTCGCCTGCGCCGTCATCAGCTTCCCCATCGTCGACCTCGCCGGCTGGCGCACGGGCGAGACCCACGACTTCGAGTCGCAGTACCTGGAGAGCCTGGTGGGCCCCTGGCCCGAAACCGCGCGCCGCTACGCCGACCGCTCGCCGGTCAACCGCGCCGGCGACGTCAGCGCCCCGTTCGTGCTGCTGCAGGGCCTGGAGGACGAGATATGCCCGCCCGCACAGGCGGAGCGGTTCGTGCAGCGGGTGAACGGCGTGCCGCACGCCTACCTGGCCTTCGAGGGCGAGCAGCACGGCTTCCGCCGCAAGGAGACGATCCGGGCGGCCCTGGAGGCCGAGCTGTCCCTCTACGCCCAGGTGTTCGGGTTCGAGACCGACGCGCCGCATCTGGAGCTGCGCCGGTGACGGCGGCGCCGGGCGCGCGCGGGCCGCGGCTGCGTCCCGGCGACGCCGTCTCGGTTGTCGCTCCGTGCAGCCCCGTGACCTGCGACGGGATCGAATCGGGTCTGTCCGTGCTGCGCAAATGGGGCCTGGAGACCGCCGAGGGCGAGCACCTGCGCGGCCGCCACCCCCGGCTGCCCTACCTGGCCGGCACCGACGAGGAGCGCGCCGCGGACCTCCAGCGCGCCTGGCTGGACCCGCGCACCGCCGCGGTGCTGTGCGCGCGCGGCGGGGACGGCGCGCACCGCGTCCTGGACCGGCTGGACTTCGCCGCGATGCGCCGCGCGCCCGCAAAGACGCTGGTGGGCTTCAGCGACGTCACCGCGCTGCACGAGGCGTTCGCGGTGGAGCTGGGCGCCGCCACCCTGCACGGACCGGTGGTGGCGCTGGAGTCCTTCAGCGAGGACACGGTCGCGGCCGCGCACCTGCGCACCGCGCTGTTCGAGCCGGAGGCCGCCACCGTGCTCGGCGCTCCCGGCGCGGAGACGCTCGTGGGCGGCACGGCGCGCGGAGTGACCGTCGGCGGCAACCTGAGCGTGCTCAACGACAGCCTCGCCGCGCCGCACAGCCGCCCCTCGGCCCGGGGCGGCCTCGTGCTGCTGGAGGACGTGGGCGAGGACGTCTCGCGGATCGACCGGATGCTGACCCAGCTGCTGCGCAGCGGGTGGCTCGAGGGCGCCGCCGGCGTGCTGCTCGGCTCGTGGGAGGGCTGCACGCCCGACGCCGCCGCAGTGCGCACGCTGATGCTGGAGCGGCTGGCGCCGCTGGGGGTCCCGGTGGTGGGCGAGTTCGGCTTCGGCCACCGCGCCGCGCAGATCACCGTGCCGCTGGGCGCTGCGGCCACCCTCGACGCCGATGCGCGCACCCTCACCCTGGACCGGCCCGCCCTGGCGTAGGCGGCGGCCCGACTTTCGGCGGTGCCGGCGCCGCTGGATGCCTCCTTAGGTCCAACCCGATTCCGAACCCGCGCATGATGCCCGTTAACGCGGGGATGCCGATACTGAGGACGGGAGACCGGGAGGAGCCAGCAGACACCGCACCAGAGGAGGGGAGGCCGATATGGTCGCGATCACGTGGCGGCACCGGAACCGGCGGCCCGAAAGGGGTGTGGCGCACAGCGCCTCCTCCGAACCCGGTGCCGGGCACGCGCACCGCCCCTCGGGGATCAGCCGGTTCGGCCCGCGCCGCGTCCTGGCCGCCGTGCTTCCGGCGCTGCAGGCGGTCGTCGACGCCCGCGGCCTGGTCCCCGAGCCCGAACCCGCGCAGGTGCGCGCGATGCTCGTCGAGATCGGCGAGCTGGACGCCGCCGCGCCGCCGCAGGAGCGCCGCCGGGCGCTGGCGGACTTCCAGCGCGCCAACGGGCTGCCCGGCGACGGCGTCGCCGACGGCCGCACGGTCTCCATGCTCTCCCGCGCCTGGCGCGAGCACCGCGAAGCGCGCGGGCGGGGAGAGGCGGCGCGCTGACCGGGGGGTCGGTCCCGCCGCGTCGGTGCAGCGGGCGCCGCACCGGGTGACCCGCCCGAAACCGAGTCCGGTTCGGTCCTGCGGCGGGCACCTGGCAGGATCGTGGCATGGCAGAGCAGAGAACCCCACACGACCTCCCCGACGTCTCCGGCCTGTCCGTCGCCGTGCTCGGCGGAACCGGCGACCAGGGCCGCGGCCTGGCGCTGCGGCTGGCGATGGCCGGACACCGGGTGGTCATCGGCTCGCGCAGCCGGGAGCGGGCGCAGACCGCCGCCGACGAGCTGGGCGAGGGCCTTCCGGTCGTCGGCGACGAGAACGCCGCGGCGGCCCGCGGCTGCGACGTGGTCGTCGTCGCGGTGCCCTGGGACGGGCACCGCGCCCTGCTGGAGTCGCTGGCCGGCGACCTCGCGGGCAAGCTGGTCGTCGACTGCGTGAACCCGCTGGGCTTCGACTCCAAGGGCCCTTACGCCCTGGATGTGCCCGAGGGCAGCGCGGCGCAGCAGGCCGAGGCGCTGCTGCCCGACAGCCGCGTGGTCGCGGCCTTCCACCACGTCTCGGCGGTGGTTCTGCTGGACCCCGGCGTCGAGGAGGTCGACCTGGACGTGCTGGTGCTGGGCGACGACCGCGACGCCACCAACACCGTGCGGGCGCTGGCCGCCCGCATCCCGGGCGTCCGCGGGATCTACGGCGGCCGGCTGCGCAACGCCCACCAGGTCGAGGCGCTGACCGCCAACATCATCGCGGTCAACCGTCGCTACAAAGCGCATGCGGGACTGCGCATCACCGACGTCTGACCGGCGCGCGCGGCGGGCGGAGCCGGCGCAGCCCGGCCCCGCCCGCCCCGCCGCTACAGCATGGAGCGCAGCTTCTCCACGAGCGCGACCGGGTCGTCGCCGACGGGTGTCACGTTGAGGTGGGTGACACCGGCCGCGCGGAAGGCGGCCACGCGCTCGCGGACGTAGGACTCCGGCCCCACCAGGTTGGTCAGCTCCACGAACTCGTCCGGAACCGCGGCGGCGGCCTCCTCCTTCTTGCCCTCCAGGTACAGGTCCTGGATGCGCTCGGCGGCCTCCTCATAGCCGTAGCGCCGCGCGACGTCGTTGTAGAAGTTCTTGCCCTTGGCGCCCATGCCCCCGACGTAGAGGGCGATCATCGGGCGGGTGAAGTCGGCGAGCTTGCGGGTCTCCTCGCCCTCGCCGATGGCCAGCAGGCCGCCCGCGGAGATCTGCAGCTCGCCCAGTGAGGGGTCGCGCTTGGCTCTGCCCCGGGCGAGGGCCTCGCCCCAGACCGAGTCGGCCTTCTCCGGGATGAACAGGTGCGGCAGCCAACCGTCGGCGATCTCGGCGGTCATGGCGACGTTCTTCTCGCCCAGGGAGGCCAAGAAGATCGGGACGCCGCTGCGCACCGGGTGGTTGATGATCTTCAGCGGCTTGCCCAGGCCGGTGCCCTGCTCGGGCGGCAGCGGCAGGGTGGTGGTGCGGCCGTCGTGGCTCAGGCGCTCCTCGCGCGCCCACACCTTGCGGCAGATCTCGACGACGTCGCGGGTCCGGCCCAGGGGCTTGGTGTAGGGGACGCCGTGCCAGCCCTCGATGACCTGGGGGCCGCTGGCGCCCAGCCCGAGCACGGCGCGCCCGTCGGAGAGGTAGTCCAGCCCGGCCGCGGTCTGCGCGATGAGGGTGGGGGTGCGCGTGTAGACGGGCAGGATCGCCGAGCCGATGTTGACGCGCTCGGTGCGCGCGGCGATGTAGCCCATCAGGGTGGGGCTGTCGTAGCCGTAGGCCTCGGCCACCCACAGGGTGTCCAGCCCGGCCTTCTCCAACTCGACGACCTGGTCCACGGCCGGCTTGGCCTCGCCGGCGTACTGCAGCGGCATGGAGATGCGCATGGTGCCTCCCTTGACTCGCGCGGCGGGGCGCGCACGGATGCCGCAAACTCTACTACCGAGTAACTTGTCGGCGGCGGGAAGGCCCGGACGTGCGCCGGGCGCGCACGCTGACGGCGCGGACGCGTGGGCGGCCCGCCGGGGGCGGCTCCCGGCGGGCGCCGGTGATCAGTTGTAGGAGTGGTCGGCGTCGGGGAAGGAGCCCTGCACGACCTCGTCGGCGAACGTGCGCGCGGCCGTGGACAGGGTCTCGTTCAGGTCGGCGTAGGCCTTGACGAACTTGGCCACGTGCGGGCTGAGCCCGGCCATGTCCTGCCAGACCAGCACCTGGGCGTCGGTGCGGGGACCGGCGCCGATGCCGATGGTCGGGATGCTCAGCTGCTCGGTCACGCGGGCGGCCAGCTCGCTGGGCACGCACTCCAGCACGACGGAGAACGCGCCGGCGCGCTCCAGCTCCTTGGCGTCGGCCAGCAGCGCGGCGCCGGCCTCCTCGCCGCGGCCCTGGACCCGGTAGCCGCCGAGGGTGTTGACCGACTGGGGCGTGAGCCCGATGTGGCCCATGACGGGGACGCCCGCGCCGACCAGCGCCTCGACGTGCGCGGCGACGCGGTGCCCGCCCTCCAGCTTCACGGCCTGGGCGTGGCCCTCCTTCATGAACCGTGAGGCCGCGTCCAGCGCCTGCCCGGGCGAGCCCTGGTAGGAGCCGAACGGCAGGTCCGCCACAACGAGCGCGCGCCTGGTGGCCCGGGAGACGGCCGCGGTGAGCGGGAGCAGGTCGTCGACGGTGACGGGCAGGGTGGAGTCGTAGCCGTAGACGACCATCGCCGCCGAGTCGCCGACCAGCAGGACGGGGATTCCGGCCTCGTCGAAGACGCGGGCGGTCAGCGCGTCGTAGGCGGTGAGCATCGGCCAGCGCTCCTGGCGCTCCTTGGCCTGCAGGATGTCGCGGACGCTCACCCTGCGGTTGGTCTTTCCGCCGTAGAGGGCGGGGGGTGTTGCGGTTGTGCTCATAGTGCTTCCTCCGGTGTCTCGAAGCGCGGCTGCGGCGTCTCCGGACGGTGTCGGACAGGCGCGGCGGCACTGGGCGCCGTCGGCCGATTCATCATCCCATAGCAGGATTCGCGGCCTTCACTGTGGGCCAACTCCGCGCGGCCCTCGGATCATCCCGGTGGGGACGGCGCCGGTCCAGCCCGCCGTGCGGGCCGCCCGAGCCGCGGGGGAGCGCGGCGGGGGAGCGGCGTGAGGCACGGTGGGGCGCTGCGGAATCCGGTCCGTGTCCGAGAGCGGTATGCGGGAGAGGGATGAATTCGGCGGGCAGCAGGAAATCATCGCCGTGCGGAGTGTGCCGGCTCCGGGCCGCACGGTGCCGAGCGGTCGGCGCCGTAACGTGAAAACGTCTCGATATGAAGCGACTTCCGGGTCCGGTGGAGTGCGGTGATCCGGTAATCGGCTACGAATCGGCGGAATTGGGTGGAGGCGTGTACGTGCCCGGATATATTGTCCGAAGGCTACGCGGAAGCCCGGCAAAGCCGCCGTTTCCGGCATCCCGGCGCGCCCGAGTCGCCACTGTTGAAGCACGCGGCAATGGCATAAACTGTTTGGAACAACGGTCTTGGGAACCGCGCAACCAGCGCCGCCGAGGGGTGGCGACGCACTCGCGGGTTTCATGTCCGCGGGTCCGAATAGAAGATACCCGGCCACCTCGCGCGAGGAGGGAATTTCCGTTGTGAGTGGGCATCCCCCCGCCCCGGAGGCAGCCTTCGCGGCCCCGTCCGCGACCCAGGCGCCGCCCGTCAAGGTCCTCGTCGTCGACGACCACGCCTTCTTCCGGCGCGGCCTGGTCTCCGTGCTGGACGACGAGCCCGACATCGACGTGGTGGGCGAGTCCGGCGACGGCGAGCACGCGGTGCGCACCGCCGCCGACCTGGTGCCCGACGTCGTGCTGATGGACGTGTGGATGCCGGGCAGCAGCGGCATCGACGCGTGCACCGGCATCAAGGACATGGTTCCCAGCGCCAAGATCGTGATGCTGACCATGAGCGACGAGGAGGACGACCTCTTCGAGGCGCTCAAGGCGGGCGCCACCGGCTACCTGCTCAAGGAGATCTCCGTCGACGAGCTGCCCGCCGCCGTGCGCGCCGTCGCCAGCGGGCAGTCCTTCATCACGCCGTCGATGGCCACCAAGCTCATCGGCGAGTTCACCGCCCTGGCCAAGAAGGACGGCGGCCGCGCCCGCCGAGTCCCCGCACCGCAGCTGACCGGCCGCGAGACCGAGGTCCTGCGCCGCGTGGCGCGCTGCCTGAACAACAAGGAGATCGCCGAGGAGCTGTTCATCTCCGAGCACACGGTCAAGAACCACGTGCGCAACATCCTGGAGAAGCTGCAGCTGCACTCCCGCACCGAGGCGGCCGTCTACGCGGTACGCGAGAAGTTCCTCGACGGCGACTAGGCGGCGGTCACGGGGGCGGCCGGAGGCCGAAGACGTGCGCCGCCTACACGCCGGTCGCACGCGGGCGCCGGGTCCCGCACCCGGCGGGCGCGGGACCCGGACCGTTTCGCGGGCGGGGCCGCGCGGTGCGCGCCGCCGATCAGAGCGTCGGCAGGTAGCGCTGCAGCTCGTAGGGGGTCACCTGGCGCCGGTAGGACTCCCACTCGGCCTTCTTGTTGCGCAGGAAGAAGTCGAAGACGTGCTCGCCCAGGGTCTCGGCGACCAGCTCGCTGTTCTCCATCGCCCGGATGGCCTCGTCCAGGCTCTGGGGCAGCGGCGCGATCCCCAGCGCGCGCCGCTCGGCGTCGGTCAGCGCCCACACGTCGTCCTCGGCGCCGGGAGGCAGCTCGTAGCCCTCCTCGATGCCCTTCAGCCCGGCGGCCAGGATCACCGCGTAGGCGAGGTAGGGGTTGCAGGCGGTGTCCACCGAGCGGAACTCGATCCGGCTGGAGTTGCTCTTGTTGGGCTTGTACATCGGCACCCGCACCAGCGCCGAGCGGTTGTTGTGGCCCCAGCACACGTAGGCGGGGGCCTCGCCGCCCGCGCCCGCCGAGGCGGCGGCGTTGTCCCAGAGGCGCTTGTAGGAGTTCACCCACTGGTTGCACACCGCGGTGATCTCGGCCGAGTGGCGCAGCAGGCCGGCGATGAACCCGCGGCCCACCTTGGACATCTGGTACTCGGCGCCCGCCTCGTAGAACGCGTTGCGCTCGCCCTCGAACAGCGACATGTGGGTGTGCATGCCCGAGCCCGGGTACTCGGTGAAGGGCTTGGGCATGAAGGTGGCGTAGACGTCCTGCTCCATCGCCACCTCCTTCATCACCAGCCGGAAGGTCATGATGTTGTCGGCGGTGGTCAGCGCGTCGGCGTAGCGCAGGTCGATCTCCTGCTGGCCGGGGCCGCCCTCGTGGTGGCTGAACTCCACCGAGATGCCCATGGCCTCCAGCATGTTGATCGCGTTGCGCCGGAAGTCGTGCGCGCTGTTGTGCGGGGTGTGGTCGAAGTAGCCCCCGGAGTCGTTGGGCTCGGGCAGCTCGCCGAGCTCGGGCTTCTTCTTCAGCAGGTAGAACTCGATCTCGGGGTGGGTGTAGAAGGTGAACCCGAGGTCGGAGGCCTTGCTCAGCTGGCGCTTGAGCACGTGGCGGGGGTCGGCGTAGCTGGGGCTGCCGTCGGGCATGAGGATGTCGCAGTACATGCGGGCCGTACCGTGCGGCTCGTTGCGCCAGGGCAGCACCTGGAACGTCGAGGGGTCGGGCTGGGCGAGCATGTCGGCCTCGTAGACCCGGGCGAAGCCCTCGATGGCCGACCCGTCGAACCCGATGCCCTCGGTGAACGCGGCCTCGAGCTCGGCCGGTGCGACGGCGACCGACTTGAGGTAACCGAGCACGTCGGTGAACCACAGTCGCACGAACCGGATATCGCGCTCCTCCAGGGTACGGAGCACGAACTCCTGCTGTCGGTTCACGGTCCACCTTCCTCGTCGTGATGCGCGCGGCGCTGCCTGCAGCGGCCGGCGCGGACTCCTACGCCAGTTTGCACGCCGCAGGTTTCCGGCGCATTAACGCAGCTCGCGCCCTCCGCCGTGGCCACAGTGTACGCAGCCGCACATCGCGGACCCTCCGCTGCGCCGGACCCGGGTGCGGCGCGCCGGGCGCCCCACCCACTAGTCTCGAATGCGTGGCCCAGCTCAGAATCGCGATGGCGCAAGTCAACCCCACCGTAGGCGACCTCGACGGCAACTGCCGGATCGTGCTCGACCACGCCCGGCGCGCCCACGAGGCGGGCGCGCACCTGGCCGTGTTCCCCGAGCTCGTGGTGACCGGGTACCCGGTCGAGGACCTCGCCCTGCGCAACTCGTTCGTGTCGGCCTCGGTCAAGGCCGTGTCCGCGCTCGCCGAGCGCCTGGCCGACGAGGGCCTGGGCGAGCTGCCCGTGGCGGTGGGCTACCTCAGCCGCCGCGTCGGTGTGGGGGAGCGCTACGGCCAGCCCGCGGGCACCCCGCAGAACGCCTTCGCGCTGCTGCACCGCGGCCGCGTCGAGGTCGGCTCGGCCAAGCACCACCTGCCCAACTACGGCGTCTTCGACGAGGCGCGGCACTTCGTCCCCGGCGAGACCCTGCCGGTCGTGCGGCTGCACGGCGTCGACGTCGCCTTCGCGGTCTGCGAGGACCTCTGGCAGGGGGGCGGGCCCGTGGCCGCGGCCCGGCGTGCGCGCGCCGGACTGCTGGTGACCGTCAACGCCTCGCCCTACGAGCGCGACAAGGACAACGTCCGGCTGGAGCTGTGCCAGCGCCGCGCCCGCGAGATCGGCGCCGCGGTGGGCTATGTGAACATGAGCGGCGGCCAGGACGAGCTGATCTTCGACGGCGACTCGCTGATCGTCGACGCCGAAGGCGAGCTGGTCGCCCGCGCACCCAAGTTCGAAGAGGACCTGTTCGTCACCGACCTGGCGCTGCCCGCGGCCGACGGCGGCGTGCCGCCCTCCGAGGGGCCCGGCGAGGCCGTCGACGGTGTGCGGGTGGTGCGCCACCTGCTCTCGGGCGAGCCGGCCGAGCCCTACGCGCCCGCGCCGCCGGTGCTCACCCCGCGCGCCGACCCCGCCTCCGACGTCGGCGAGGTCTACCGCGCCCTGGTGGTGGGCGTGCGCGACTACGCGCGCAAGAACGGGTTCGGCTCGGTGGCGGTCGCGCTCTCCGGCGGCATCGACTCCGCGCTGACCACCACGGTGGCCGTCGACGCGCTGGGCGCCGACCGCGTCCACGTGCTCCTGCTGCCCAGCAGGTACTCCAGCGAGCACTCGGTCTCCGACGCAGAGGAGCTGGTCAAGCGCCAGGGCGTCACCTCGCGCACGGTGGCCATCGCGCCGATCGTGGCGGCGTTCGAGGAGGGCCTGACTCTGGAGGGGCTGGCCGCGGAGAACCTGCAGGCGCGGGTGCGGGGCACGCTGCTGATGGGCCTGTCCAACCAGGAGGGCCACCTGGTGCTGGCCACGGGCAACAAGAGCGAGCTGGCCACCGGCTACTCCACCCTCTACGGCGACTCGGTGGGCGGGTTCGCGCCGATCAAGGACTGCTGGAAGACGCTGGTCTGGGAGCTGGCGCGCTGGCGCAACGCCGAGGCGGAGCGGACCGGCGCGCCCCCGCCGATCCCGGAGAACTCCATCAGCAAGCCGCCGAGCGCCGAGCTGCGGCCCGACCAGCTCGACACCGACTCGCTGCCGGACTACGACCTGCTCGACGGGCTGCTGGACGCCTACATCGGCACCGACAAGGGCATGCGCGAGCTGACCACCGACGGCTACCCGCCCGACCTGGTCGAGCGCGTCATCCGGATGGTCGACCGGGCCGAGTACAAGCGCCGCCAGTACCCGCCGGGGCCCAAGATCAGCTCGCGCAACTTCGGCCGCGACCGCCGCCTGCCGATCACCAACCGCTGGACGCCCCGGTCCTGAGCACGGCCCGGCCGGGGTGTGCCCGGAGGGCGGTCAGACGAGTCCCAGCTCGTGTGCGCGGGCTCCCGCGCTGGCCCGGTTGGGCAGCTCCAGCTTGGCCAGGATGTGCGAGACGTGCACGCTGGCCGTCTTGGCCGCGATGAACAGCTCCTGGGCGATCTCGGCGTTGGTGTAGCCGCGGGCGAGCAGCCGCAGCACCTCGGCCTCGCGCGGAGTCAGCCCCCCGGGCGGGGACGCCGGCGGCGCGCCGCCGACCGGGCCGCCGTCCTCCAGCGCCACCCCGGTCCGCCGCGCCAGCTCGCGGGCCCGGCCCTCCAGGACGGCGGCGCCGTGCTCCGACGCGCGCTTGGCGACCTCCCGCAGCCAGTCGCCCACCGGTGCGCCGCGGTCGGCGGCCAGCGCGGACTCGGCCGCATGCAGCAGGGCGTCGGCGCGGTGCAGGGGCATGCTGACCCTGCTCCAGGCCGCGACCGCCGCCTGCCAGGCCGCGGCGGCGCCGGCCGCGCTTTCCGGCCCCAGGCCGCACGCGGCCGATGCGAGCCGTGCGCGCACCGTCGCCCGGAAGGCCGCCTGGACCGGTCCGTCGGTCCGCAGCCCGGCGACGATCCGCTCGACGCACGCGCGCACCGCCGCCGCCTCGGCGCAGACCTCCTCGGGCATCTCGGCGGCCTGCCGCAGGAACGCGGCGGTGCGGTCGAGCAGGACCCAGCCGTAGCCCGGCGACCGGTCGAAGTCGATGTCCTCCAGCGCCTTGGCCGCCAGCGCCGACGCGCGTGCGAGGTCGCCTTCGGCCATGTACAGGTCGAGCAGTGCGGCGGTGCTGAGCTGCACCGTGTGGATGCGGGAGCGTCCGGACGCGCATTCGGGGTCGAGCTCGTCCGCGCTGCGGCGGGCCCCCTCGACGTCGCCCTGGGCCAGGGCGGCCCGCACGGCCACGGTGGCCAGGTACACGCGGTGGGCGGGGGAAGGGGAGGCGATCATGCTGCTGCGCACCAGCTCACGGCAGCCCGCGAGGTCGCCCAGGTCGAAGCGGGTCTCGGCGATGTTGAGTGCGACGAAGCACCCGTTGGCGCTCATCAGCCCCAGCTCGCGCAGCCGCTCCATGGCGGCGTCGAGCTGGACGAGCGCCTCCTCGTGCATCCCGCGCTCGCGCATGTAGTGGGAGAGGTTGGCCATCCCGCGCGCCTGCAGCGAGGGGTCCTGCAGCTCCCGCGCCAGCTCCAGCCCGCGCTCCAGGGTCGCGCGGCCCTCCTCGAAGTCGCCGTCGTTCATCCGGCAGGTGCCCAGCGTCATGAGGGCGTCGGCCTCGGCGCAGGTGTCGCCGCCTTCGCGGGACCGGCGGATCGCCTCGGTGGCGAGCGCGGTGGCACTCGACCACCAGAAGGAGGCCTCCGGGACCCCGTCGACTCCGGGGGTGGCCGTGAGCGACTCGTCCTGGTGCAGCATCGCCTCCCGCGCCAGCAGCGACAGCACGAAACCGTAGCCGGGCTCGCGGGGCGGGTGCTCGGCCATCGCCTCGAACAGGTCGGCGATCCCGTCGCCGTCGGAGATCTGGGTGCGCGCCTGGCCGCGGCGGCGCAGCAGGGTCGCGCGGTCGGTGCGGCTCTGCTCGTCGTCGGCGCCGGCGGGGATCTCGGCGAGTCCCGAGTCGCACAGCGCCCGCGCCCGGAAGAAGTCGCCGCTCTCCAGCGCCGCCGCCGCGGCCCGCGAGACCACCTGCACGTGGTTGTGGCCCTGGACCCGCTCGACGGCGTCGGGAACCCTCTCCCAGAACTCCAGGACGCGCTCCAGCATCCGCAGCTCCTCGGCGAAGGCGAGCGTCTCCGCGGACCGCACGGCCGCCCACCAGGAGGCGCTGAGGGCGCGCGGGAGGTCGTGGCCGGAGCAGTAGTGGTGCGCCTGCTCCGCGGCGAGGCGGTGCAAGGGGACGGCGCCCGGAATGGCGTCCAGGGCCTCGGCGAAGCGCAGGTGCAGCAGGGTGTGCTCGCCGGGCAGCAGCTCGTCGTGCACGGCCTCGCGCAGCAGTGCGTGCCGGAAGCGGTAGCCGCTGCCGTCGATGCGCAGCACGTTGGCGTCGACCAGGGCGCGCAGGGCGGTGTTGAGGTCCTCCTCGCCGAGCCCCGCGACGTGGGCCAGCAGCTCGTGCTCGATGTGGGCGGCGCTGACGGCGCCGATCGAGGCGACGCGCAGCACGCGCCGGTGCGCCTCGTCGAGCCCGTCCAGGGAGGCCAGCAGCAGCTCCCGGGGCCGCTCGGGCAGCCCGGCGCCCACGAACCCGCTCTGGCCGGCCAGGGACTCCACGAACAGCGGGTTGCCGCCGGTGCGGTCGAACAGCGCGGCCGCCTCGTCGGGCTCCAGCTCCCGGCCGCGGATGGCCGCGGCCTGCTCGGCGGCCTGGTCGTGCGTGAGGGGCTCCAGCGTGATGCGGGTGACCGAGGGCAGGCGCTCCAGCTCCAGCAGCAGGCGGCGCAGCGGGTGGCCGCGGTGGAGGTCGTCGCTGCGGTAGGTGGCGACGATCTGCACGGCGGCGGAGTCGAGGTTGCGCAGCAGGAACACCAGCAGGTCGCGGGTGGCCGAGTCGGCCCAGTGCAGGTCCTCGATGACCACCGTGAGGCCTTCGGAGCCGGCGGCTCCGGTCAGCAGGCGCAGCACCTGCTCGAACAGCAGGCCGCGCGCCTCGCGCCGGTCCTCGGGCGGCGTGCCCAGCTCCGGCAGCAGGCGGGCCAGCTCCTGGGCCATGAGCGAGCCGTCCGCGCCCCCTTGGACGAGCTCGTCGAAGACCGCGCGGCCGCGGTCGCGCAGGATCTGGCGCAGCACCGCGACGAAGGGGGCGAAGGGCAGGCCGTCGACGCCCAGTTCGAGGCATCCGCCGGCGACCACGCCGCCCGCGACACGTTGGGAGAGCTCCGCGATCAGACGGGACTTGCCGACCCCGGCGTCACCTCCCACGAGCACCGTGGCCGCGCCGGCGCCGGAGCGCGCGCTGTGCGCGTGGTCGAGGAGGGTGCGGAGTTCGTGCTGGCGCCCGATGAAGACGGGACTGGTGCCGACAGGCGTCATGCAGTCCAGTATGCCGACAAAAGGGGTGTTCGGGCCATCGGAATTCCGGCCGGCGGGACCGCCGGAGCAGGGACGGGCCCGGCCGACCGCCGCGGGCGCGGACGGCCGGGGCCCGGAGACCGCGTCCAGTGGGGCTCCGGCCGCCCGGAAGCGGCCGGCCGGCCCGTCCCGCGGGTCAGCACGGGGCCGGTGCGCGCTCGGCGGCGTTCTCCGGAGCGTCGCCGGCCCGGGTGGCCGGACCCGGTGCCGGAGCGGTGTCGGCGGGGGCGGTGTAAGGGACGGACGGCTGCCGCTCGGGCAGCGCGTCGGCGGTTCCGCCACCGGCGCCCTCATCCCGGCCGCGCGCCCGCCGGATCCGCGCCCGCGCCGCGCGCAGCAGCCTGCTCTGCCGGGCCTCCTCGTGAAGTCGGGCGATCCGCTCGTCCGCGGCCGCTTGCAGGAAGTCGGGGTGCATGGCGATGACCTACTCTCGTGGAACTGCCGTGGTGCCAAGCCGGGCGCTTCTGCCCCGGTGATGTCCACGCTCGCCGTAAGACGGCCGTGCCCGCATCGGGCGAATGCCTTATGTGCGCGCCCGGACGGCGCTCACCACCGCGGATTCCGGTCTCCGCGCCTAAGACACGCCCGATCAACCCCGCCGGGCCGCGCGCCCGCCGGGGCCGCCGGGCGCGCAAGTCCCCTGCTCACGCCGCATTCCGCCGGCCTCTTACGGTGACGCTGCAAAGCCGGTCGCCGCCCCGCCGGCCGGCCGGGTTCGGATGCAAGCCCCGCCCGAGCGGAAGCGGCGCGGTCGCGCGTGCGGCGGTGGTCCGTCGGGGGGAGTTTGCCGTGATGCCGTCCCTCGCCTGCGCGGATGTTTCGCGTCTTGGGTGCGGTGCGTGCACGGGAGTGGTGGTGGCGGGCGGAGGTGCGTGGCGCAGGCGGTGGGGCGCTTGCGCGCTGCGGCCCGTGACTTCGTAGAGGGGCTGCCGCGCCGATGGGGCTTGTGAAGGGCTGCCAGAGCGGTCGGGGCCGCGCGTGTGGCGGTTGAGCCCGCCGGGGCGGTGTCTTGTGCCTGTGCGGATGCTTCGCGGCTTGGGTGCGGGACGACCCGCGTGCGCCGCCCGTTCGCGGACCTCGTGCGGGGCGGTGTGCAGCCTCTGGCCGGAGGCGGCTGACGGGGGATCGCGGAATCGCGCCTCATCGGCGTGGGGGGCGGTGCGGGCCTTGCTCGTCGGCGAATCCGGAGCCCGCGCGGATGGCGCTTGGCGCCTGGGGTGCGAGAGGGTTCGCGGGGCGGTGGGGACGGTCTCCGACAGTTCATGCCACGGCGGGGAGGCGGGTCAGCGGTTCCGGATGGACTGCCGTGGGCGTGTCACTTTCCGTTTTCGGCCGGACGCGCGTAGTTGTCTTCGGTGTGGCCGCTCGTGACGGAGAGCGGCTCCGACGGCCGGACGGGCGATCGGGGGCTGGTGGACGTGTCCGACGGGAACGGGAGCTTAGGCCGCCGCTGCGCGGCGGGTGCGATGACCGCGGCCATGGTGGCGGCGGCCGCAGCGGGCGCCGCCGGTGCGGCGGACGTGCCGGGCGCTCCGGGGAAGGAGGGCGCTGCGGCGGATGCGGCCGGTGCTGCGTGGAGCGGGACGCCGGCCTCGGCGGCGTTCGCACCGGGGGCTCCGCCTTCGGTGGTCGCCGCGCTCGCTCCCGCCGATTCAGCGGAGCCGGGTGCCGGCGAGCGCACCGCGACGGTCGAGGGGGCGACCCTGGGCGTCCGCATCACCGACGACCGCGACACCATCGCCGCGGGCGAGGAGGTGCTCTACACCCTCACGCTGCGCAACGAAGGCGACGAAGAGCGCCACGCCATCGTCTCCCAGCGCGTCTCGGCGAAGGCGCGGTTCGTCGACGTGGGAGAAGGCGGCACGGCGAGCGGCGGGGTTGCGACCTGGCGCGTGGTGGTCGAGCCCGGCGCCGAGATCGAGCGCACGGCCCGCGTACGCCTGGGCGAGCCCGGCGAGCGGCTGTGGCGCATGTCCACCACCGCCTGCGCCCAGAGCGAGGCGGGCGCACCGCCGGTGGCCTGCGCCACCGACGCCGACCGGGTCGACGGCTCGGTGCGCGAGGCAGCGTCGGCGGTCTCGGCACCGCAGCGGGTGCTCACGGTCACCAGCGTGCTCACCGCGGTTCTGCTCGTGGTGGCGACGGGCGTCGCGGCCTTCGTCGTGTGGACCCGCCTCCGCCCGGGAGCCCGCAGGGACCCGGCGAACGGGAGCGACGGCTGAGCCCGTCCCGCGCGGATCTGGGTCGCCGTGAGTCCGGGGGCCGCTGCGAGGCGGGGCGGGGGGGCGGGGGCGGCCTGGTCTGCGACGCCCGGTGGTTCCCGTCCCGGGTCGCTGCCTCGTGGTCGGTGGGTGCGGGTAGCGGGGCGCAGGGGTGTCAGCGGCGGGATGTGGGGACGGGTCCGGGAAGGCTTACGGGAAGATCGTGTCTCGCATTCGCGCGTCCGCCAGCGGGGCGGTGTTGCGGGCCGCCGGGGCAGTGGCCCTTCGGTTCAGGGCCCGCTGTCCTCGCCCGCGCCCAGGATGTGCGTGAGCACCGCGCGGATCTCCGCCGCCTCGACCCCGCGCTCGTCCAGCAGCCCTTGCAGGAACAGGCCGTCGACGGCCGCGACCGCCGCGCGGACGGCCGTGGGATCGCCCGTGCAGCGGGCGACGGCCTCGGTGAGCGCCGTGAGGTAGCGGCGCACGACCGGGCGCAGCGCCGGGCGGCGCACCGCCAGCAGGGTCAGTTCGCACTCGGCCAGTGCGCGGCGGCGGTCGGTCACCGCACCGTCGGCGACCAGGCCGGCCAGCGCCGCCGGGACGTCCTCGTGCTGCCGGGCCATCGCGTGCAACTGCTCGACGTAGGTGTCGGTCGCCGAGGTGAGCGCGGCCACCAGCAGGTCGTCGAGGGTGGCGAAGTGGTAGACCGCCGAGCTCGCCGGTACGCCCGCCTCCCGCGCCACGGCGCGGTGGGTCACCCCGGCGACCCCGCCGGCCTCCACGACGCGCAGCGTCGCGGCGATCAGTTCGGCGCGCCTGCGCTCGCCCCGCGCCCGGCGGCCGTCGGCGGCGGCTTCGGTGGTCAGTGCGCCCCTCCCAGCTCCAGGGCGAGCACGCCCGCGATGACCAGGACGATGCCGCCGCCCTGAATCCAGGTGAGGCCGTCGCCCAGGAAGGCGGCGCCGATCACCGCGACCAGCGACACCCCCAGCGCCGCCCACACCCCGTAGGCGACCCCGATGTTCATGCCGCGGACCAGCACCTGGGCCAGCAGCCAGAAGGCCGCGCCGTATCCGGCCAGCGCGACCGCGGTGGGCACCAGGCGCGTGAACCCGTCGGAGAAGCGCAGCGCGATCGTGCCGGTGACCTCGGCGGCGATCGCGGCTAACAGCAGCAGCCACGTCATGGACGGCCTTCTTTCCTTCCGGCCCGGCCGCAGCGGGGCCGGGTGTGCTGGGGGCGGTGCGGAGGCGGGACGCGGCCGCACCGGCACGCCGGGCGCGGGCTCCGGACGGCCGGCGCCCTCGCGCGCCGTCCGCCGCGACCCCCGGAGGCCGGCGAGAAAGTTGAACGTGTGTTCAACTAGATCAGCCTACCGGCGGATCGCCGCGGGCGGCTACCGTGATCAGCGTGGCTCGGGAGACTTTCACCATGACGGCCGGTGCGCTGGCGAGGCGCGGTTTCGGCGACGGCGCGCGGGCGGTGCGGCTGCTGGCGGACTGCGGACTCGATCCCGGGCGCCACGCCGCCGTCGTCGACGAACTGGGCGCCGCCGCCGACCCCGACCAGGCTCTCCTGGGCCTGACCCGCCTGCTGGAGTGCTGCGCCGAGCCCGACGAGCTGCTCGACGCACTGTGCTCCGACCCCGATCTCAGCGCCCGACTGGTCAAGGTCCTCGGCGCCAGCACCGCCCTCACCGACCACCTGGTCCGCCATCCCGGCGACTGGCGCGAGCTGCGCGGCGCCGACGCCGCCCGTGCGCCCGGCCCCGACGCGCTGCGGGCCGGTATGCTGCACATCGTCGGCGCCGACCCCAACGCCGCGGCGCCCGTCGCCGCGGAGAAGGTCGACGACCCCGCCGGCCCTGCGCACGCGCTGCGCGTCGCCTACCACAGGCGCGTGCTGCGGCTGGCCGGGCGCGACCTCACGGGCGCCGCCGACCTGGAGACCGTCGGCGC
Source organism: Streptomonospora halophila (assembly GCF_039542725.1). Lineage (NCBI taxonomy): Bacteria > Bacillati > Actinomycetota > Actinomycetes > Streptosporangiales > Nocardiopsidaceae > Streptomonospora > Streptomonospora halophila. The sequence continues at coordinate 317,314 of NZ_BAABIK010000001.1, forward strand.
CGAACTGGCCGACCTGGCCGCCGCGGTGCTGGACGCAGCGCTGGCGATCGCGCGGGCCGACGACCCCGAGCAGGCCGCGCTGTGCCGGATGGCGGTCATCGGCATGGGCAAGTGCGGCGGCCGCGAGCTGAACTACGTCAGCGACGTCGACGTCGTCTTCGTCGCCGAGCCCGCCGACGGCGCCGAGGACGACCAGGCGGCGATGCGCGCCGCGGCGCGCCTGGCGGCCGAGACGATGCGCATCCCCTCCGAGACCGGCCCCGAGGGCACCCTGTGGCAGGTCGACGCCGCGCTGCGCCCCGAGGGCAAGAACGGGCCCCTGGTGCGCGCGCTGTCGGGGCACGTGTCCTACTACCGGCGCTGGGCCAAGACCTGGGAGTTCCAGGCGCTGCTGAAGGCCCGGCCCATCGCCGGCGACGCCGCGCTCGGCGCCGCCTACGCCGAGGCGATCGAGCCGATGGTCTGGCAGGCCGCCGGCCGCGACAACTTCGTCGACGACGTGCAGTCGATGCGCCGCCGCGTGGTCGCCCACATCCCGCCCGCCGAGTCCGAGCGGGAGATCAAGCTCAGCCGCGGCGGTCTGCGCGACATCGAGTTCTCGGTGCAGCTGCTCCAGCTCGTGCACGGCCGCAGCGACCCGGCGCTGCGTTCGGGCAACACCTTGGCCGCGCTCGACTCGCTGTCCTCGCGCGGGTACGTGGGCCGCGACGACGCGGCCGGCCTCGCCGACGCCTACCGCTTCCTGCGCCGAGTCGAGCACCTGCTCCAGCTCAACCGGCTGCGCCGCACGCACCTGCTGCCCGACCCCGACAGCGCCGACGGCGCCGAGCAGCTGCGCCGGCTCGGCCGGGCCATGGGCTACGGCGCCAACCCCGTCACCGAGTTCATGTCGGCCTGGCGCCGCGTCGCCGCAGAGGTGCGGCGCCTGCACGAGAAGCTCTTCTACCGCCCGCTGCTGCACGCCGTGGCGCGCCTGCCCGAGGGCGAGCAGCGGCTCACCCTGGAGCAGGCGGGCGACCGGCTCAGCGCGCTGGGCTTCGCCGACCCGTCCGGGGCCCTGCGCCACCTGGAGGCGCTGACGTCGGGGGTGTCGCGGCGGGCGTCCATACAGCGCACGCTGCTGCCGGTGATGCTGGGGTGGTTCTCCGACGCCCCCGACCCCGACGCCGGGCTGCTGGGCTTTCGCAAGGTCAGCGAGGCGCTGGGCGGCACACCCTGGTACCTGCGGCTGCTGCGCGACGACGTGCGGGTGGCCGAGCGCATGGCCTGGGTGCTGGGGACCAGCCGGTACGTCACCGAGCTGCTGCTGCGGGCGCCCGAGGCGGTGGCCGTCCTGGCCGACGACGCCGACCTGGTGCAGCGGCCCACGCACGCGCTGGAGGCCGAGGCCGACGCCGCCCTGCGCCGCCACGGCACCGCCGAGAACGCCGTGGCGGCGGTGCGGGCGCTGCGCCGCCGCGAGCTGCTGCGCACGGCGCTGGCCGACCTGCTGGACGTCTCGCCGGTGGCGGCGGTGGGCGACGCGCTCACCGCGATCACCGTGGTGACCATCGAGGCCGCACTGCGCACCGCTCGCGCGCGGGTCGCCGACCAGCGCGGCGAGGAGCCGCAGACGCGGCTGTGCGTGGTGGGCATGGGCCGCTTCGGCGGCCGGGAGCTGACCTACGCCAGCGACGCCGACGTGGTCTTCGTGCACGAGCCGCTGCCCGGCGCCGACCCGGTGGCCGCCACCGAGACCGCCGACGCGATCGTGCGGGAGCTGCGGCGGCTGCTGGAGATGCCGGCGCACGACCCGCCGCTGCTCCTGGACGCCGACCTGCGCCCCGAGGGCCGCAGCGGTGCGATGGTGCGCACCCTGGACTCCTACGCCGCCTACTACCGGCGCTGGTCGGCGACCTGGGAGAGCCAGGCGCTGCTGCGCGCCGCGCCCGTCGCCGGCGACGCGGAGGTCGGTGAGCGCTTCGCCCGGATCATCGACCCGATGCGCTATCCCGACGGCGGCGTCGGCGACACGCAGGTGCGTGAGATCCGCAAGCTCAAGGCCCGCATGGAGGCCGAGCGGCTGCCCCGCGGCGCCGATCCCGCCACGCACACCAAGCTGGGCCGGGGCGGGCTCTCCGACGTCGAGTGGGTCGCCCAGCTCCTCCAGCTCCGGCACGCCCACGAGGTGCCCGAACTGCGCACCACGGGCACGCTGGAGGCGCTGCACGCGGCGGTCGGACACGGTCTGCTCGACGCAGAGGACGGCGCCACCCTGGAGGCCGCCTGGTGCCTGGCCGCCCGCGTGCGGGGGGCGATCATGCTGGTGCGGGGCAAGCCGTCGGACTCCATCCCCAAGCCGCTGCGCGACCAGGCGATCCTGGCAGGCGCGCTGGGCTACCGGGACGACGGTGACGAGGGCGCGGTCGGCCGCATGGTGCAGGACTACCGCCAGGCCACGCGCCGGGCGCGCGCGGTGATGGAGCGCGTCTTCTACGACGACTGAGCCGCAGAGCCCGCGGGGCCGGGCGCGAGGAGTCCGAGCGGCGAGGAGGCCTGCCGTCGGCGAGCGGGGCGCGGAACGCGAAACGAGCACCGCCGCGCCGCGCGCGGAGGTGCTCCGGTGGTGCGTTCGCGCCCGGAGGCGGGGGAGAGGCTAGACGAACACCGCCACGGCCACGTTCACGACGGCGAGGGCGCCCGCGGTGATCGCCAGGCGCTTGTCGGGCCTGCGGACGTCGAGGATCGCCACGACCGTCACCGCCAGGGCGACGACGAGCTTGACGCCGATCTTGGCGTGGTCGACCGGACCGTCGCCCATCTCGGCCAGCCCGGTCAGCAGCAGCCCGGTCACCAGCTGCAGCAGCGAGCTGTGCAGGATGCTCTTGGGGCCCGCGGCGTGTCCGGCGATGAGCTGGAGCATGAATCCCGCGATGATGCCCGCCATCCCCAGCAGGTGCAGGAAGACGAGTACCGAGTTGATGAAGTCCATGCACCCGACGCTACTACGACCTGTAGTAACGAGGTGTCGCCCCCGGGCCGCCCCGCCATCACATTTCGGCAGCGCCGCCGGCACCCGCGCGCCCGGTGCCGGAGGGCAGCGGCGAAACTCTCCGGCCCCGGGAGGGCGAAGGGCCGCCGCCCGCACCCCCTGCCAGGTGCGGGCGGCGGCCCGAGTACGGCCCGGATCAGCGCTTACGTGCGCTGACCTGCAGCGACGTTAAATGTCGTAGTACAGCTCGAACTCGCGCGGGTGGGGGCGCAGGCGGAGGGAGTCGATCTCCTCGGTGCGCTTGTAGTCGATGTAGGTCTCGATCAGGTCCTCGGTGAAGACACCGCCCTCGACCAGGAACTCGTGGTCGGCCTCAAGGGCGTCCAGAGCGGCGTCGAGCGAGGCGGGCACCTTCTCGATGGCCTCGGCCTCGGCCGGGGGCAGCTCGTAGAGGTCCTTGTCGACCGGCTCCGGCGGCTCGATCTTGTTCTTGATGCCGTCGATGCCGGCCATGAGCATCGCCGCGAAGGCCAGGTAGGGGTTGGCCGAGGGGTCGGGCACCCGGAACTCCAGGCGCTTGGCCTTGGGGTTGGACCCGGTCAGCGGGATGCGGATGCAGGCGGAGCGGTTGCGCTGCGAGTAGACCAGGTTGATCGGGGCCTCGTAGCCCGGCACCAGGCGGTGGTAGGAGTTCACCGTCGGGTTGGTGAACGCGAGCAGCGCCGAAGCGTGCTTGAGCAGGCCGCCGATGTAGTAGCGCGCCATGTCCGACAGCTGCGCGTAGCCCGACTCGTCGAAGAACTGCGGGGCGCCGTCCTTCCACAGGCTCATGTGGCAGTGCATGCCCGAGCCGTTGTCGCCGAAGACCGGCTTGGGCATGAAGGTGACCGACTTGCCCTTGGAGTACGCCGTGTTCTTGACGATGTACTTGTAGAGCTGCACGTTGTCGGCCGTCTTGAGCAGCGTGCCGAACTTGAAGTCGATCTCGGCCTGGCCGGCGGTGCCCACCTCGTGGTGCTGGATCTCGACGTCCATGCCGGCGTCGATGAGGTTGCGCACCATCGTCGAGCGCAGGTCGCTGTAGTGGTCGACCGGCTCGACCGGGAAGTAGCCGCCCTTGTAGCGCGGCCGGTAGCCCAGGTTGGACTCGCCGTTGCGGGTGCCGGTGTTCCAGGCGCCCTCGATCGAGTCGATGTAGTAGAAGCTCGCGTTCTCCTGGGTCTGGAAGCGCACGTCGTCGAAGATGTAGAACTCGGCCTCGGGGCCGACGAAGACGGTGTCGGCGATGCCGGTGCTCTTCAGGAAGGCCTCGGCCTTGCGGGCGACGTTGCGCGGGTCGCGGCTGTAGGACTCGCGGGTGAAGGGGTCGTGCACGAAGAACGTGAGGTTCAGCGTCTTGTGCTCGCGGAACTGGTCCAGGACCGCGGTCGCGAGGTCCGGCAGCAGCAGCATGTCGGACTCGTGGATGGCCTGGAAGCCCCGGATCGACGAACCGTCGAACATCAGGCCCTCGTCGAAGGTTCCCTCATCGACGTGCTCGATGGGGAGGGTGAAGTGGTGCGCTGCCCCGAACAGGTCGGTGAATCGGACGTCGAGGAATTTGACGTCCTCGTTCCGGGCGAAGGCCAGAAGTTCTTCGGCGCTGCTGAACAAGAGTTACCTCCGTGCAGGTGAAAGAGGTCGCACGGTCCGTGCCCCGCGCCATTGCGGTACCGTGCTCCGGCCCAGCGACCTCCCGGCTACGTCAACGACGCTAGGAGCAGGCGATTTCCGGTCCATGTCTCCAATGTTTCCTGCGCGTTACGGAGCTCGGCGTTTACCCTGCCTATCGTGCATGAGCGGCGATAACACGGTGAAACCGGACACGCGGGAGGGGTGCGGACACCGCTCGTGGTGCCTGCGGGACGACCGGAACCGCCTGTGTGTGCCGATACCGTTGTGTCCATGGCCAACACCGGAGGCGCCGATCAGGCGCAGTTCCGCTACCGCGGCAGCCGTCTGGGCATGACCGAGTTCGGGTCGGGTTCCGTGCCGGGGATCGGCCGGCGGCTGTCGGGCCTGGTCCTGGACTGGCTGCTGTGCGCCCTCGTCGCCTCGGCGGCCACCGGAGGGCTGCGCGGCGACCCCCAGGACACCACGTTCGCCTCCGGCGCGGCGCTGGTGCTGTTCGCCGTCTACACCGCCGCGATGCTGGCGGTGTTCGGCACCACGCTGGGCAAGCGGATGGTGGGTACCGAGGTCGCCTCCACCGGCGAGCGCGCGCTGCCGTGGCCCGTCGCGATGGTGGTGCGCACGGTCCTGCTCTGCCTGGTCATCCCGGCCGTGGTCTACGACCGTGACCACCGCGGCCTGCACGACCGTGCGGCCGGCACCGTCACCCGGCGCATGTGAGGCCGGCGCCCGGCGGCACGCAGGCGCGGCACCCGGGGCACACCGTTCGACGCGGCCCGCGCAGTGAAGGGCCCCGCGGATCCGGGCCGTTGCGGCCCCGCCCGCCGGTCCGGTCCCGGCGCAGCCGGCCCGAGGCTCCGCCCGGCCACCGGCGCCCTCGGGCGCGCCCTTCGGGCGCTTCGCCCGGAAGGCCGTCTCAGCGTCCGCCGCCGCCGGGAGCCTTGGGCCCCTTGGGCATCCGCACGCCCTTGGGCATGGGCCCCTTGGGCATCTGCATCCCGCCGGGCAGCGCCTTGAGGCGGTAGCGCAGCTCGGCGACCTCGCCCTTGTCCAGGTTGCGCGGCAGACGCACCAGCCGGCGCTGGAGCCGGGCGATCGGCACCTGGGACTCGCCGTGGCCCACCTGCAGGTCGTAGATGGGCGTGTTGGAGGCGACGCGCGCGACCTTCTTCTTCTCCGCGGCGATGAGCCCCTTGAGCCGTGCGGGGTCGCCCTCGCCCACCAGCACCACGCCGGGCCGCCCCACCGCGCGGTGGACGACGTCCATCTGCCGGTTGGCGTTGACGCCGGGCTCGTTGGTCCAGTCGCCGCGCATGTTGTCCAGCACCGCGGTCGCGGCGCCGAGCTGGCCGTCCAGCATCTGGTACTGGAGGCGCTGCGTGGCGCGCGTGAAGTAGAAGAAGCCGGCCAGGAAGGCCACGCCGAACCCGAGCGGCCCCCAGTACAGCCATCCGCCGAAGACGATTCCGCCTACGACGGCCAGCGCGAGCACCGCCAGGAAGATCCCGACCGCGATGGGGATGGTGCGCGGACTCTGCCGGTGGACCACCCGGACGACCATGCCGAACTGCTTGAGCCGACCGGGCGGCTTCTGCGCCCCGTCCTGGCCGGAGGCGCCTTGCGCCGGGGTCGCGGTGGCCTTGGTGTCCTTGGGCTTCTTCGCCATTGCATTTCCAGGCAGGGCGCACCGGCGGTGCGCCGGCGGGGGAACCCCTCTCCTGCCCGTCCTCCTATCGGTCGAACCCTGCTCGTCGGGCCGCGTCCCGCTCGCATCGGGCGCGCCGCAGCTCGTCTGGCCGGTGCCGGACCGCCGCCGGCCGCCCTGGCCGGGGGCGGCGGTCCGTCCCGCGTCCCTTTCAGGATATGGGCCGCCGGTGGGCGGACGTGAGACGGCGGCCCCTCGGCCGCCGTCTCAGCTTGGTTACGTTGTCACCGGTGGCGCCGTCCGCGCCGGCCGCGGTCGGCGGCGCGTACGCCGGAACGCCGGTGCGGCCCGCCGACCGGGGCGCCCCGAGCCCCGCGGGCCCGGCGTGGCCTCAGCTGCCCGCGGCGACCCGCTCGCGCTTCTCGATCGCCTGCTGGTACAGGCGCCCGGCGCGGTAGGAGGAGCGCACCAGCGGCCCGGACATGACACCGGCGAAGCCGATCTCCTCGGCCTCCTCCGACAGCTCGACGAACTCCTCGGGCCTGACCCAGCGGTCGATGGGGTGGTGCAGCTTGGACGGCCGCAGGTACTGGGTGATGGTCAGCAGGTCGCACCCGGCCTCGTGCAGGTCGCGCATCGCCTCGCTGATCTCGGCGCGGTCCTCGCCCATGCCCAGGATCAGGTTGGACTTGGTGACCAGCCCGTCGGCGCGCGCCTTGCCGATGACCTCCAGCGAGCGCTCGTAGCGGAAGCCCGGACGGATCCGCTTGAAGATCCGCGGCACCGTCTCGATGTTGTGCGCGAGCACCTCGGGCCGGGACCCGAAGACCTCGCCCAGCTGCTCGTCGTCGGAGTTGAAGTCGGGGATCAGCAGCTCGACGCCCGTGCCCGGGTTGAGCTCGTGGATCTTGCGGACGGTCTCGGCGTAGAGCCAGGCGCCGCCGTCGTCGAGGTCGTCGCGCGCCACACCGGTGACCGTGGCGTAGCGCAGCTCCATCTTGCGGACCGACTCGGCCACCTTGGTGGGCTCCATGCGGTCCAGGGGGCTGGGCCTGCCCGTGGCGATCTGGCAGAAGTCGCACCGCCGGGTGCACTGGTCGCCGCCGATGAGGAAGGTGGCCTCGCGGTCCTCCCAGCACTCGTAGATGTTGGGGCAGCCCGCCTCTTGGCAGACCGTGTGCAGCCCTTCGCGCTTGACCAGGGAGTGCAGCTCGGAGTACTCCGGCCCCATCTTCGCCTTGATCTTGATCCAGGGCGGCTTCCGCTCGATGGGCGTCTCGCTGTTGCGGGCCTCGATCCGCAGCAGCCTGCGGCCCTCAGGAGTGACGGTCAACGCGGACCCTTCCTTTCCTGCTTCCCTTGTGGGGAGTTCGTGGTACGGCGGCCCGGCTCAGGCGCCCGCGGGCTCCGGCTCGGCACCGCGGACCGGCTCGGGCGCGCTGTCCTGCACGCGGTAGCCGGTGGCGCCCAGCACGGCGGCCAGGTGGCGCTCGACGACGGGGACGGCATCGGCGACCGAGACGTCGCGGCCCAGTTCGGCGGAGAGCGAGGTGACCCCGGCGTCGGTGATGCCGCAGGGCACGATCCGGTCGAACCAGGACGGGTCGTTGTCGCAGTTCAGCGCGAACCCGTGCATACCGACACCGCGGGCGATCCGGCAGCCGATCGCGGCGATCTTGCGCTCGGCCAGACCGCGGTCGGGGTCGGCCGCCAGCCAGACTCCGGTGCGGCCCTCGACCCGCCTGCCCTCCAGACCGAACTCGGCGATGGCGCGGATGAGGGCCTCCTCCAGCATCCGCACGTAGCCGACGACGTCGATCGGCTGCCCCAGCCGCACGATCGGGTAGACCGTGGCCTGGCCGGGGCCGTGCCAGGTGAGCTTGCCGCCGCGGTCGATGTCGACGACGGGGGCGCCGGGATCGGTCAGCGGGCGGTCCCAGCGGCCGGTGCGCTTGCCCGCCGTGTAGACCGGCTCGTGCTCCAGCACCAGGACGGTGTCGGGGATGAGGTCGCCGACGCGGTCGGCGTGCACCCGCTTCTGGAGGTCCCAGCCCTCGTGGAAGGGCACCGGGGTCTCGCCGAGGCGGACGAAGACGAGCTCACTCATACATCCCACCATATGCCCCGGCCAGGGCTCAGGCGATGTCGGATAGGGCACCGGCCAGCCCGGGGCGGCGGAAGGAATACCTCTCGGCCGACAGGCGTTCGGGCACCGCACGCTGGCTCACGAGCGCCGCCTCGTCGGCGAAGCCGCCCAGCGCGGCGCGCATCGCGAATCCCGGAACGGCGAGCACGGCGGGCCTGCCCACCGCGCGCGCTACGTACCGGGTGTAGGAGGCGTTGGTGACCGGCTCGGGCGCGACCAGGTTCACCGGGCCGGTGATGTCGGGCCGCTCGATCAAGAACCGCAGCGCGCCCACCGCGTCGGCCAGCGCGATCCACGAGATGTACTGCCGCCCGCTGCCCAGGCGCGCGCCCAGCCCCAGCCGGAACAGCGGCAGCAGCGTGCCCAGCAGGCCGCCCGAGCGCGCGAGGACCACGCCCGTGCGCGCGTGCGCCACGGACAGGCCCGCCTCCTCGGCCGGGGCGGTGGCGGCCTCCCAGTCGGCGACCAGCTCGGCGAGGAACCCGCGGCCGCGCGGACCGTCCTCCCCGGTGCGTACGGCGCCGGTGTCGCCGTAGTAGCCCACGGCCGAGCCCGAGACCAGGCGCGGCGGCGGCCGGTCCATGCCCGCCAGCGCGACCGCCAGCGTGCGGGTGCCCGCGATGCGGCTCTCGCGCAGCAGCCGCCTGTAGCGGCGCGTCCAGCGGGCCGGGCCGATCGGGGCGCCGGCCAGGTGCACGACCGCGTCGGCGCCGGCGAGGCGGCCGGTGTCGACGTATCCGCTCTCGGGGCGCCACTCCGCTTCGCCGGTGTGGCGGGCGGGGCGCCGGACCATGCGGACGACCTCGTGGCCGTCGTCGGTGAGGGAGCCGGCCAGTGCGGAGCCGACGAGTCCCGAGGCCCCGGTGATCGCTACGCGCATGGCCGCCAAGCTACCCCCTGCGCCGTCCGCGGCGCCCGCGAGGCGGGGCCGCCGGAGGGCCGGGGCGGTCCGGCCAGCGTGAGCGCGATGCCCGTGGCCGGTTTCCGCCAAACTCCGACGCGACAAGCACGGGTGAAATACCGTAGTGTTAGCGCCGCGGGACTCAACGTAACCGTCGGGTTCCGCGGCGCAGACCTTTGGTGATGGGGATCACCAGGGGGATGGTGAATGGTGGGGTAAAAAGCGGGGCGGTACCCGGTCTCGGGCACCGCCCCGTCCGCTTGTGCGCGGCGCCCGCTCGCGGGGCGCCGCCGGAGCCTAGGCCAGGCCGACCTCGGACTCGAACGCGCCTTCCTCGATGCGCTCGCGGATGTCCTGCAGGAAGCGCGCGGCGTCGGCGCTGTCGATCAGCCGGTGGTCGTGGGTCAGGGCCATGTACATCATCGACCGCACCGCGATGACCTCGCCCAGCTCGGGGTCGTCGACCACCACCGGGCGCTTGACGACCGCGCCGGTGCTCAGGATGCCGACCTGCGGCTGGTTGATGATCGGGGTGGTGAACAGGGCGCCCACCTCACCGGTGTCGGCCAGCGTGAACGTGCCGCCGCTCAGCTCGTCGGGGCTGAGGCTGCCGGTGTGCGCGCGCTCGCTGAGGTCGGCGATCTTGCGGGCCAGCCCGCCCAGGTTGAGGTCGCCGGCGTCCTTGATCACCGGCACGAGCAGCCCGGGCTCGGTGTCGACCGAGATCCCCAGGTTCTCGATGCTGTGGTAGGTGACCTCGTAGCTGCTGCTGTCGATGACCGCGTTGAGCTTGGGGTGGGCCTTGAGCGACTCGACCGCGGCCAGCGCGATGAACGGGAAGAAGCCGAGCTCCACGCCTTCGCGCTGCTCGAACTCCGCGGCGGCGCGCTCGCGCAGCCGGGCGACGGTGGTGACGTCGACCTCGATCACCTGGGTGACCTCGGCCGAGATCCGCAGCGACTCGGCCATCTGGTCGGCGATGGTCTGGCGCAGCCGCGACATGGTCTCGGTCGTGCCGCGCAGCTGGGTGTCGGCGGCCGCCGGGCGGCGGGTGCGCGCGGGCGCCTGCGGTGCGGTGCCGCCGCCGGCGGGGGCCTCGCGGCGCTTGCGGGCGGCGTCCTGCACGTCCTGCTTGCGGATGCGGCCGCCGACACCGGTGCCCTGCACCGTGGAGAGGTCGACGCCCTCCTCGGCGGCGAGCTTGCGCACCAGCGGCGTCACGTAGGCCTCGGTGACGGCGTCGGTACCCGCGGAGCGGCCGGTGCCGCTGACCGTCTCCACGTCCACCGGCGGGGTGACGTCCTCGCGGCTGGGGCGCTGCGCGGCCTCGGCCGGCGCGCCGCGCTGGGGCTCCGGGGCGGCCTGCGGCTCCGCCTCGGGCTCGGGCCGCGCCGCCGGCTGGGGAGCGGGCTCCGGCTCCGGCTCGGGCTGCGGCGCGGACTCCTCGGCCTGCGGCGCCGGGCTCTCCGCGGGGTCGGACGCGGGCTCCTCGGGCTCGGGGGCGGGGGGCTGCGCGGTGGCGCCGCCGCCCTGGCCGGACTCGTCGGCGTCTTCGCCCTCCCCGCCGATGATCGCGATCTCCGCGCCGATCTCCACGGTCTCGTCCTCGGCGACGAGGATCTTGCTCAGCACCCCGGCCGCCGGGGAGGGGATCTCGGTGTCGACCTTGTCGGTCGAGACCTCCAGGAGGGGCTCGTCGACCTCGACGGTGTCGCCCTCCTGCTTCAGCCACTGGGTGACTGTGCCCTCGGTGACGCTTTCGCCCAGTGCGGGCATTGAAACGGAAGTCGGCATGGTTCCTCTTAAATGGACGTGCGGAACGCGGGGAAGAAAAAGGCGGGGCGAGCCCCAGCCCGCCCCGCGGTCGCCTCATTCGTGGACGTGCAGCGGCTTTCCGGCGAGTGCCAGGTGCGCTTCGCCCAGCGCCTCCGACTGCGTCGGGTGCGGGTGGACCAGCTGGGCCACCTCCGAGGGCAGGGCCTCCCAGTTGTAGATGAGCTGGCCCTCGGCGGTCAGCTCGCCCACGCGGGAGCCGATCATGTGGACGCCCAGCACGGGGCCGTCCTTCTGGGCGATGACCTTGACCGAGCCCTGCGTCTGCAGGATCTGGCTCTTGCCGTTGCCGCCGAGGTTGTAGTCCAGCTCGACGGTCTCGTACCCCTTCTCCTTGGCCTTGGCGGAGGTCAGGCCCACTGAGGCCACCTCGGGCTCGGAGTAGGTGATGCGGGGCACGCCGTCGTAGTCGATGGCCGGCGGGTTCAGCCCGGCGATCTGCTCGGCGACGTAGATGCCCTCGGCGAAGCCGACGTGGGCCAGCTGCAGGGTGGGGATGAGGTCGCCCACCGCGTAGATGCTGCCCACGCCGGTGTGCAGGTTCTCGTCGACTTGGACGAAGCCGCGCTCCAGCTGGACGCCGGCGTCCTCGAAGCCCAGGCCCTCCGAGACCGGCCCGCGGCCGATGGCCACCAGCAGGACGTCGGCCTCCAGGGGCTTGCCGCCGCCCTGGAGCGAGACGCTGACGCCGGAGTCGGTGGTCTTGACGCTCTCGAACGGGGTGCCCAGCTCGTACTTGATGCCGCGCTTGCGGAACGCGCGCTCCAGCTGCTTGGAGGTGGACTCGTCCTCCAGCGGAAGCAGGTGCGGCAGCGCCTCGACGATGGTGACCTCGGCGCCGTAGGAGCGGTAGACGCTGGCGAACTCGACGCCGATGACGCCGCCGCCCAGCACCACCACCGACTGGGGGACGCTCTGCATCTCCAGCGCCTGCTCGCTGGTGATGACCTTCTCGCCGTCGATGTCCAGGCCCAGGGTCTTGGGCACGGAACCGGTGGCCAGCAGGATGTTGGCGCCCTTGTATACGGCGCCGCCGACGGTGACCTCGTCCGGCCCGGTGAGCCGGCCCTCGCCCTCGACCACGGTGATGCCGTGCGCCTTGATCAGGCCGGTCAGGCCGCGGTACATGCGGTTGACGACCTTGTCCTTGTAGGCGTTCACGCCCGGCATGTCGATGCCCTGGAAGTCGGCCTTGACGCCGAAGGTCTCGCTGTCCCGCGCGGCGTCGGCGACCTCGGCCGAGTGCAGCAGCGCCTTCGTGGGGATGCAGCCGACGTGAAGGCAGGTGCCCCCGAGCTTGTTCTTCTCGATCAGGGCGACCTTCATGCCCAGCTCGGAGGCGCGGATGGCGGCGGCGTAGCCACCGCTGCCGGCTCCCAGGATCACCAGGTCGAAGGTGCCGCCGTTCTCACTCACGGGAAGGACACTCCTTGATGTGGATGTGAATGTTCGTCTGGTTCGGACGAGTCCGCGCGGAGGGCGGTCCGGGTCCGCTACCCGGATGCCGCCGCTGTTCGCGTTCTAGCTGCGGTCGCCGTGGTTCGGCTTCCGCGTCAGGTCCGGCGTGCGGAGCGGTTCTCCGCGATCCGCACCAGGGTCCGGGTGGCGGCGCCGGTACCGCCCTTGGGCGTGTAGCCGAAGGGGCCGCCCTGGTTGAAGGCGGGGCCGGCGATGTCCAGGTGCGCCCAGGCCGTGCCGTCGGCGACGAACTCCTTGAGGAAGACGCCCGCGCTGAGCATGCCGCCCCAGCGCTCGCCGGCGACGTTGGCGATGTCGGCCACGGCGGAGTCCAGCCCCTTGCGCAGCTCCGCGGGGAGCGGCATGGGCCAGGACTGCTCACCGGCTTGGGTGGCGGCGGCCACGACGTCTTCGCGCACACCGTCGTCGTTGGCCATGACGGCGAACACCCGCGTGCCCAGCGCGACCAGTTGGGCTCCGGTGAGGGTGGCCACGTCCACGATCAGGTCGGGGGAGTCCTCGTGGGCGCGCACGAGCGCGTCGGCCATGACCAGGCGTCCCTCGGCGTCGGTGTTGAGGACTTCGACTGTCGTGCCGCCGTAGATCGTCAGCACGTCGGAGGGCCGCTGTGCGCTGCCGCCGGGCATGTTCTCTGCGATGGCGAGGTAGGCCACGGCGTTGACGGCCGGGCCCAGCTGCGCGATGGCGCGCATGGCGCCCAGGACCGCCGCGGCGCCGCCCATGTCGGACTTCATCCAGTCCATCGCGGAGGCAGGCTTCAGCGAGAGGCCGCCGGAGTCGAAGGTGATGCCCTTGCCGACGAACGCCACGGTGCTGCTCGCCTCGGGGTGGGTGTACTCCAGGCGGACCAGGCGGGGCGGGTTGGCCGAGCCCTGGCCGACGCCGATCAGGCCGCCGTAGCCGCCCTCGGCCAGCGCGTGCTCGTCGAGGACCTCGACGGCCAGGCCGTTCTCGCGCGCCACCTGGGCGGCGATGTCCGCCAGGTCCTCGGGTACGAGGTCGGCGGGGGAGGTGTTCACCAGGTCGCGGCTGAGGCTGACGGCTCCGGCGAGGGTGCTCGCGCGCTCGGCGGCCTCCCGCGCGCCGGCGGCGGTGCTGGCGACCAGCAGCTCCGCGGCGGGGCCGCGGGTGTCCTCGCCGGTGCGGTACCGGGTGAAGGAGTAGTCGCCGAGCAGGGCGCCCAGAGCGGCCGAGTGCACCAGCTCGGGGGTGTCGGCGGGCAGGGCGAGGGCGATCCGGGTGTGGTTGGCCCCGCGCGACCGCAGCGCGGCTCCGGCGGCGCGGGCGACGGCGTCGGGGTCGGGCGCGCCGCCCGGCGGCGGGGCGCCGAGGCCGACGGCGATCACGACCGGCGCGGTCAGCGTGCCCTGGGTGGGGACGCTGTGCACCTCCTCGGCGGCACCGGTCGCTCCGAGCAGCGACAGCGTCTTGGCCAGGCCGCCGGGGAAGGCGGCGTCGACGCTGTCGGCGCCGGACGCGGGCTGGGGTCCGTCGTCCGACGGATGGTAACCGACCACCACCGCGTCGACGTCGAGCGAACCGGGGGATTCCGTAATTACTGACAACGACGTGCTCACGTCCCCGATGCTAGCCCTTGTGACGTGCCGCCGGGCACCGCGCCCGCGGCGTGGCCGCGCGCGTGCGCAGAACGCCGGAATGCGCCGCGGTCCTGGTGGCCGTATGCGGCGGCGGAGGCGGGTGGAGGCGGGTGGTGGCGGACGGAGGCGGCGCCCGCGGCCGGGAGCGGCCGCGGGCGCCGCGGAGCGGAGACCGCGCCGTCGGCCCCGCTCACGCGGGCGTCGCCGCGATCCGGGCCCGGCGGCGGTTCGGGGTGCGGTGCGTGTGCGGTGCGCTTCGGCGGCGCCGCGGCGTGCCGGAGGCGCACGCCGCGGCGTGCGCGCCGGGCGGGCGCCGCCGGTGCCGCCCCGGGCGGACGCGGCAGCGCGGCGGCTGTGAAGAGATGTGAGGATGGCAACACGTGCCACCCGCCGGTACGCCGAGCGGGAGGCGGGAGCGGCGGCCGGGCTCCGCCGCCGCGGGCTCAGGCGGCGGCAGCGGCCGTGACCAGCAGTGCGGCGGTCGTCGCGGTCTCGGACAGTGCCCCCAGGGTGTCGCCGGTTATGCCGCCGGTACGGCGCAGCGCGCGGGCGAGCAGCGGCGCGGCGGCGGCCGGGCCCGCCGCGGCGGCGAGGGCGCAGGAAAGCGCGAACGCGCCGCCGCCCGCGAGCCCCGCCAGCGCGGACACCGCCACGACCGCCCCGGTCGCCGCGGCCGCCGCCCAGTACGGAACGGTCCCCGACACGAACGCTCCCAGGCCCTCCGGGCGCGCCGAGGGTACGCGCGGGGTGCACGCCCAGGTGATCGCCAGCCGGCCGCTCGCAGCCGCGGCCACCAGCGCGGCGGCCGCGGCGGCGGGCGAGGAGTCGGCGACGGCTCCCAGCGCCGCCGTCTGTATCAACAGCACCAGCACCAGAGTGATGACGCCGAAGGGCCCGATGTCCGAGCGCCGCATGATCTCCAGGGCGCCCTCCGCCGGACGACCGCTGCCGAGCCCGTCGGCGAGATCGGCCAGGCCGTCCAGGTGCAGCCCGCGGGTCAGCAATGCGAGCGAGCCCACCGCCAGGACGGCGGAGAGGAAGCCGGGCAGGCCGACCAGCAGCGCGGCCGCCAGCACGGCCGCGGCGGCGGTCCCCAGCGCCGCGCCCACCAGCGGCGCGAGGGACATCGCCCAGCCCGCCACGGCGCGGTCCACCCGCGGAGCCGCGACCGGCACCGCAGTCAGTGTTCCGCCCGCCATGCGCAGCCCGTCGAGGCAGTCGCGCAGGGGGCCGCCGCGGGAGCCGCCCCCGGGGGGTTCCGCGCCGTCGGCTGGGGGCATCGCGTGTTTCCCTTTCGTCACTGGGCGGGACCCGCGGCCGCCGGAAGGGCCGGCGCGGGCGGTGCGACCGGCGCCCTCCACGCGCCGCCGCGGCCTTCGTGCCGGGCCCGGTCCGGCGGGTGCCGCCGTCGCCGCGAAGGTAAGGGGCCGGGGAGGTAAGGAGCCGGGGAGTCCGCCGACCGCCGAGGATGCGGCGCGGATGGAACCACCCTACGCAGCCGCTCGGCAAGGCGGCGATCCGCCGAGGGCGCCCGAGGGCGTGTTCGCTGTGTCCGTCGGCAGCGGGCGGGGTTCGTGCGTGTCCCCGCGCATGAGAGGGCGGTGCGCTGCTGCCGGCCTGCTTCAGGGGGTCTGGTCTTGCGGGGTGGGCCCCGTCGCGGCGCTGCGCGGTGTCCGGTGCCGCTTTCTCGCGGTTGGGGAAGGAGGGCCCTTTCCCTGGCGGGCTGCGCAATCCTGCACAGTGGGGGGCGGGGACTTCTGCTGCGAGCGGTCAGCCCGGACCGGTGCGGCACCAGCGTCAAAGGAGACGTCTGCCGCGACCGGAGGGAAAGGTCGCGAGGGCGGTCCCGGGGTGCCGCTCGGCAGGGCGGCGATCCGCCGAGCGTGTCCTAGCGCAGCTCGACGACGCGTCCTGCTGCAGCGAGCACGACCTCCTCCGACTCCGCCGCCAGGAGCTGGTTGACCCGCCCCAGCCAGTCGCGGAACAGTCCGCCGCTCGCCGTCGCCGGCACCACGCCCGAG
This sequence comes from Streptomonospora halophila, assembly GCF_039542725.1. NCBI lineage: Bacteria > Bacillati > Actinomycetota > Actinomycetes > Streptosporangiales > Nocardiopsidaceae > Streptomonospora > Streptomonospora halophila. The sequence goes on from NZ_BAABIK010000001.1 coordinate 333,579, forward strand.
CCCACCTCGTTGGTCACCGCGACCAGGTAGGCCGGGCAGCGGCGCCAGGCCTCCACCAGCTCGTCGACGCGTGCGGCCAGCTCGTCCTCGGCGCCCGAGGGCGGCGGCTCCTGCCACAGCCCGCACGACTCCATCGCGCCGGCCAGCCAGGTGCCCACGCAGTCGAACAGGACGGCGCCCCGCGCCTCGCGCAGCGCGGCGGCCGCGTCCGGGGACTCCACGGTCTTCCACCAGGAGGGCCGCCGTGCCCGGTGCAGCGCGACGCGGCGGGCCCACGCCCGGTCCCCCTCGTCGCCGTCGTCCTCCCCACCGCCCGGCCGGGGGCCCGTGGCCAGGTAGGTGACCTCGGGCTCGCCCAGAAGGCGCGTCTCGGCCTCGGCCGACTTCCCCGACCGGGCACCCCCGGTGACCAGCACGCGGTGCGGGCCGTGGGCGCGCTCGGGCGGCCAGGCCGACGGGGGGCACCACTGCTCCTGGCCGTCGAACGGCGCCGAGGCGCCCCACAGCCGTGCGCGGCGGTCGAACTCCGCGGGGGAGTGCACCCGGTGGTCGCCGCCCACCGCGAGGACCGCCGTGGTCGTGGCGGCGACGCCCGCCCGGCGCAGGGCCCCGATCGCGGCGGGCGACGCACCGACGTCCACGATCGCCACGTCGACCTGGTGCGCGGGGGTACCGGGGGCGGAGGCGGCCTCGGCCGTCCAGCCCCCGGCGTCCTGCGGGTCGGGGCGCGGCGAGGGCGCGGGACCGTCGGCCGGCGCATCCGGGCTGGCGAGCAGCAGTCGCCCGCCGCCGGGGCCCTCGACGCGTGTGCCGTAGGGGGTGACCTCGACCGTGTATCCGGACGGGGGAGCCGAGACCGGACCCGCGCCGGGTTCGCGCAGCGTCAGCGCGTCGTCGACGGTGACCCGCAGGGGGACGCGGCGGTTCTCCGCGGCGCGGTTGCACGATGCGCAGCGGCAGTGGGGTGCGGGCCAGCCTTCGGGGCCGGAAGTACCGGAAAGTCGGATTCGCACGTTGGCCAGTCAATTGCATCGGGGGCGGGGACGGCGGGGCGGGCCCGCGGCGCGCAGGGCGCACTGCGGCGACGCGCGCCGGGAGCGGTGGCGCTCCGCGGGCACAGCCTATGCTCGGAACCGTCTCCGGCGCCGGTACGGGCGCCGGCAGCGCGAGTCGGACATGAGAAAGGGCGGCCCATGGCCTGGAGCTGGCGGTACGAGACCGAGCACGGCAAGCCCCTGGAGGACGGGGCCCTGCCGCGCGAGCTGTTCTCCTCGCGCGGCGACGCCGAGAGCTGGCTGGGCGAGACCTGGCGCGAGCTGGTCGACGGGGGCGCCTCGCGGGTCACGCTGCTGGAGGACGAGCGCCCGGTGTACACGATGAGCCTGGACGACCCCGCCTGAGCGGAGCCCCCGCCGCGCGCCCGCCCGGAGGCGGCGCGCAGCGGGGCACGTCAGCCTGCGGCCCGCGGGCGGCGGCCCCTTCCGGCCCGGCCGGAAGGGGCCGGTTCGCTCAGGGCCGCTGGGGCGGGCTGACCGTGAGCGCGGGGTCGCGCTGGACGGCGTCGCCGAGGGCCTCGTCGATGCGGGCCATCAGGCTCTCGTCGAGGCGCACGCCCGCGGCCGCGGCGTTGTCGCCCACCTGCTCGGGCCGCGAAGCGCCGATGATCGCCGCCGAGACGTTGTCGTTCTGCAGCACCCAGGCCACCGCCAGCTGGGCCATGGTCAGCCCGGCCTCCTCGGCGAGGGGGACCAGGCGCTGGACGCGCTCCAGTACGTCGTCCTTCAGCACGCGGCTGATGAACCGCCCGCCGGTCTCGTCGGTCGCACGCGAGCCGGCCGGCGCCTCCTGGCCCGGCTTGTACTTGCCGGTGAGCACGCCCTGGGCGATGGGGGAGAATACGATCTGGCCCAGCCCGCCGCGCCGGCTGGCCGGAACCACCTCGGGCTCGATGACCCGGTGCAGCATGCTGTACTGCGGCTGGTTGGAGACGATCCGGTCCAGACCCATCTCGTCGGCGAGCGTGAGCGCCCGCTCGATCTCCTCGGCCCGCCACTCCGAGACCCCGATGTAGCAGACCTTACCCTGGCGCACCAGGTCGTCGAAGGCCCGCAGGGTCTCCTCCAGCGGGGTCGCGTAGTCGAAGCGGTGCGCCTGGTAGAGGTCCAGGTAGTCGGTGCCCAGCCGGCGGAGCGAGTCCTCGCAGCTGCGCACGATGTGCTTGCGGGAGAGGCCGCGGTCGTTCTTGCCCGGGCCCGTCGGCCAGAAGACCTTGGAGAGGATCTCCAGGCCGTCGCGGCGCTCGCCCTTCAGCGCCCGGCCCAGGACCTCCTCGGCGCGCCCCTGCGCGTAGGCGTCGGCGGTGTCGAAGGTCGTGATGCCCTCGTCCAGCGCCGCGCGCACGCACGCGGTGGCCCCTTCCTCCTCGATCTGGGAACCGTGGGTGATCCAGTTCCCATAGGCGATCTCGCTGATGACCAGACCGCTGTTGCCAAGATGCCGGAATTCCATGCCGAGCACCTTACGCCGGTGCGGGCGGGCGGCCCATCGGAAGGGTGGGCGTGCCGGGCCCGCGGCCGGTCAGCGCCTGGGGGCGGGAACGGGCTCGCCGGGCTTGACCCTGGGCTTGGGCAGGCGCAGCCGCCGGACCTGGAGCTGGCGCACCGCCGCGTACCAGCCCGCGCCGCGCACCGAGCCGTCGTCGGGGAACAGCTCGCGCGCCTGGCGCTTGACGCGGTTGGCGACGAAGACGCCCTCCACGATGATCGTGACCATCATGGCCGGCCACACCACGTAGGTCACCACGACCTGGAACTCGGGCAGCGGCAGGAACAGCAGCACGATGATGGCCAGCGAGAAGTACAGGAAGTACTCGCTGATGCTGCGCCGGGAGTCGACGACGTCGCGCGCGTAGGCGCGCACCGGGCCGAGGTCCTGCGGGCGGAAGTTGCGCTCCTCGCCGGGAGGGGCCCCCTTCGCGCGCTTGACGCGCGGGACGTCGCGCGCCTGGCGCTCGCGCCAGGCGCGGTAGGCCTCCTTGCGGGTCTGGGGGGCGTTCACCGGCCGGTGCAGCGCGGGTGCGGATTCGCGGCGCTTGGGCGTTGGCGCGCCCTTCTTCGGGGTATATCCCTTAGGTTGGGTGGCCTCAGCAGTGGCAGGGCCGGACGCGGCCGGATCTTCGGATGCGGGAACGGAGCGACGTCGGAACACGTCTACCAGGGTAGCCGGTCCGAGCTTCATGGCGACCCTCCGCCCGAGAGCGTAGGGTTGGATGCAGCGCCCGCCGGGAACAGCCGATACACGGACCGAGAAGGGGACGGCCACGCCGATGAGCGTGTTTCAGCGACTTTCCATGATCTTCAAGTCCAAGGCCAACCGGGCCATGGACTCCGTCGAGGACCCGCGCGAAACCCTCGACTACTCTTATCAGAAGCAGCTCGAACTGCTGCAGAAGGTCCGGCGCGGCGTGGCAGACGTCGCCACCTCCCGCAAGCGGGTCGAGCTGCAGGTGCAGCAGCTGGAGCAGCAGTCGGGCAAGCTTGAGACCCAGAGCCGCCAGGCGTTGGAGCAGGGCCGCGAGGACCTCGCGCGCGAGGCACTGACCCGCCGGTCCGGCCTGCAGTCCCAGATCGACGGACTCCGCCAGCAGCACGAGCAGCTGCAGGGCGAGGAGCAGAAGCTGACCCTGGCCGCCCAGCGCCTGCAGGCCAAGGTCGACTCCTTCCGCACCCGCAAGGAGACCATCAAGGCCACCTACACCGCGGCCCAGGCCCAGACCCAGATCAGCGAGGCGTTCTCGGGCATCTCCGAGGAGATGGGCGACGTCGGCATGGCGGTGCAGCGCGCCGAGGACAAGACCGCCGAGATGCAGGCCCGCGCCGGCGCGGTCGACGAGCTCCTCGAATCGGGCGCCCTCGACGACGTCAGCGGCAGCTCCCGCGACGACATCCAGTCCGAGCTCGACCGCATGGCCAGCTCCAGCGGAGTCGAGCTGGAGCTGGAGCGGATGAAGCAGGAACTCGGCGGGGGCTCGGCCCCCGCGCCCCAGATCGAGGAGGGCGGCACCGCCTCCTCGGGCGGCACGGGCGGCGCCGGAGGCAGCACGGCCAACGGCAGCGGCACCAACGGCAGCAGTGCCAACGGCGGCCAGACCCAGCCCTACCGCCAGGGGGAGGGAGCATGATCGTACGGATCATGGGGGAGGGGCAGCTCGACCTCACCGACGCAGACCTGGACCTGCTCAACCGCTTCGACCGCATCCTTGAGGAGGCCCTCGAGTCCGACAGCGAGGACACCTTCCGCCAGGCCCTGCACGACCTGCTGGAGCGGGTCCGCCAGGACGGCAAGCCGCTGCCGCCGGACTCCCTGGAGCCGTCGCAGTTCATCCTGCCGCACGCGGACGCCAGCATGGAGGAGGTCCGCGCCATGCTCGGTGACGAAGGACTCATCCCCGACCTCTCCTGACACCGGGAGCGCCTTTTCCCGGCCCGCCTCCCGGTCGGCTGCCCGCGATGGCCGCCGCGCGCCGCGCGGCGGCCATCGGCGTTTCCGGGCCTCGCCGGAGCGGGCCCCCGGGCGCTCCGCGCACCGGCGCCGCCCTCTCCCCGCCCAACGCGCGCGGCTGCGGCACTCCGGGTACGCCGTCGCCGCTGACTAGACTGCAGATGTCCGGTCGGATGAGCAGGGCCGTCGATCCGCGGCGCGCCTCCGGCCGGCGGACCCGGCCGCCGCCGGGACCGGACCGTGCAAGCGGACCGAGGAGCGCCGCCGTGGCTGGTTCGAAGTTCACACCCGACCGCGGGCTGACCACCCGCATGGTCGCCACCATGTCCTTACTGGGCATCCTCTACGTGGCGTTCGTCATCGCGCTGTACCTGGTGGGCATGCCGCTGTGGCTGCTGATCCTGGTGGTGCTCGGCTTCGCCGCCTTCCAGTACTTCGCCTCCGACAAGATCGCCGTGTTCTCCATGGGTGCGCGGGAGGTGTCGCCGGCCGAGGCGCCGGAGCTGCACGCCGTCGTCGACCGGCTGTGCGCGATGGCCGACATGCCCAAGCCCAAGGTCGCGATCGCACGCACCGACGTCCCCAACGCCTTCGCGACCGGCCACAACGAGAAGAACGCGGTCGTCTGCGCGACGACCGGCATCATGCGCCGCCTGGACACCGCCGAGCTGGAGGCCGTCCTCGCGCACGAGCTGAGCCACGTCGCCCACCGCGACGTGATGGTCATGACGATCGCCGGCTTCCTGGGCATCATCGCCGGGTTCCTCACCCAGATGGGCCTGCGCTTCGCCCTGTTCAGCGGCGGCGCCCGCAGCAACAACAACGGGCCCGCGCCGGCGGTCGTCGCCCTGCTGGTGGTGCTGGTCAGCGCCATCGTGTGGGTCCTGAGCTTCCTGCTGACACGGGTCCTCTCGCGCTACCGCGAGCTCTCCGCCGACCGCGCAGCCGCCTACCTGACCGGACGCCCCTCGTCGCTGGGCAGCGCACTGACCAAGATCAACGGGGACATGGCGCGCATCCCCACCAACGACCTGCGCCGGGCCGAGCCGTTCAACGCCTTCTTCTTCACCCCCGCGGTCTCCAAGAAGGGGTTCAGCTTCAGCCAGCTCTTCTCCACCCACCCGCCCATCGAGCAGCGCCTGTCCCAGCTGTCCGACATATCCCGGCAGCTGGGGACCGGGGCCTGAGCGCGCGGCGCCGCGGCGGCGCACGGCCGCCGGGGCGCGGCGGAGCACCCACGGACAGCCGAACACGGGGAAGGACCCGACATGAGTTTCCTGCGCGCCCTGCTGGGCCGTTCCAAGCCCGCTCAGCCCGACCTCGACGCCCTGTTCGGCCTTCCCTCGGCCGCCATCACGCTGCAGGCGACCGCGGGCCTGCGGCCCACCGGCACCGGCTCGGTGGCCTTCCGCCCCGCCGAGGGGCAGGCCTTCAGCGAGCTGCAGCAGAGCGTCACCGACCTCCTCAACGCCGACGGCGGTCCCCGCATCGAGGCGACGGCCGACGAGTACGGCTACACCTGGCTGGTGATGGAGGCGCCGGACGAACCGGCCGATCCCGCGTCCGGCGGTATCAGCGAGCTGGTCACCGACATCCACGCCGTCAACTCCTCCCTGGAGACCCACGGCTACGGGCCCTCCCTGCTGTGCTCGCTCGTCACCTTCGCCGACGAGGGGGGCCGCCGGGTCGCGCTCGTCTACCTCTACAAGCGCGGCACCTTCTACCCGTTCGCACCTCTGGTCGGCCAGCGGCGGGACAACGCCCTGGAGCTGCAGGTGGAGGCCGCGGTGGGCGACGACCTCGCCGTCGAGCGGGACAAGGCCCGCTGGTTCCCCGTCTACGGAGCCCCCGGCCTGTAACCCGCCGCCCGGCGGCCGGGAGGGCGCACGTTCGGAAGCGGGCGGACCGGGGTGGCGGCGCCGTACGTACGGGCGGACACGCGCGGTGCGGCGCCGCCGGGAGCCGCTCACGTGCGCGCCCGCCGCTTGTGCGCGAACACGGCGGCGGGATCGGCGTCGGCCACCACCAGGTCGACCACCTTCGCCGCCCCCAGGCGGTCCAGCACCGCGATGTGCCGCGTCGCGCCGGTCGACGTGGGGAAGGACGCAAGATTGTCCGTAGCGGTCACCGTGGTCCCGGCGATCGCGACACTGTAGCCGCGACCGCGCTTGAGCGCTATACCGCGTTTCCGTGCTTCGGTTGTGAGTTGGTCAATGATTTCAAGCTCTCCCATGGGGAAACGGTCCTCCTGATCGGCGCCGTTTCATAGTGAGAGGAATGTTCCCGCACGGGGATGGTTCAAGTTGCACATCGGTGCATAGGATCAGCGCGTGAATGAAACGGGATTCGGCGCGAACCTCGCAAAACTACGTGAACTTTCCGGGCTCACACAGCGTCAGCTGGCCATGCGGATCGGCGGCTCCGCTTCCTCGCTGTCCAGATGGGAATCGGGGACCATCACCCCGAAGCGCGCCGACGTCGAACGGCTGGACGAAACCCTGAGCGCCGGCGGGCGCCTGGTGAGAACGTGGGAAACCGAGGCCTCGGGCTCTCAGCTGCCCCCGTGGATGCGCGCAGTCGGCTCGCTTGAGGACAAGGCGCTGTCCATCGACACCTTCACCCTGTCGACGGTCCCGGGGCTCGTGCAGAGCTATGCGTTCGCCCGCGAGGTCTTTCGCGCGGGGCGACCGACGGCAACCGCCCAAGAGCTGGACAAGCTCGCACGCGCACGTGTGGAGCGGTACGAACGGCTGACGCGCACCAGCGACCCGTTCGTCACCGCGGTCTTCCCCGAGTTCGCGCTGGGCTGGGCTCCCGAACACGTTCGGATCGAGCAGGCCAAGGCGCTGCTGGAGCTCGCTCAGCGGGAGCGGACGTCCATCCACATCGTGCCGAACGGGACTCTGCTGCTGTCGGTGACCTCGGCGGTTCACGTCTACCGGCTGGGTGACGGCGCCGTGGTCGCCGCAAGCGACCACGGCAACGGCAACCTCGTGTACGACACCGCGTCGCACGCTGCGAGGATTGACGGGTTCATCCGGGACGCCCTGACCCGCGCTCTCCCGGAAACGCACACTGTGACGCTGCTCGAAGGGATGTTGGTCCAGTGATGTGGTCTGCGGACGGGTTCCACAAGTCGTCGTATTCGGACAGCGGAAGTCACTGCGTCGAGGCCCGGGAGACTGTGGAATCCGTCGACGTGCGCGACACTCAGAACCGCGATTGCGGGCACCTTTCATTTCCCGTAGCGGAATGGCGGGCGTTCCTCGCGGACGTCGACGAACTCTGAATCCCCAGGCTGCATTGCCGGTGTCCGCAGTCTGAGCGGCGACGGGTGTCCGCATCGCCGCCGTCCGCCCTCCGCAACCGGGCGGCCCGGGCGGCGGCCGCCATGAGGCGCACGGCACACTGGTGGGGTGCGCATCGTCATAGCCCCAGACAAGTTCGCCGGCACCCTCAGCGCCGTCGAGGCCGCCGAAGCCGTCGCCGAAGGGTGGCGCTCGGTCGACCCCGGCGCGCAGACCCGGCTGCTGCCGCTGTCCGACGGCGGCCCCGGCTTCGTCGAGGTCCTGCACACGGCCCTCGGCGGCACCCTGCACGAGGCGCAGGTCACCGGCCCGCTCGGCGCCCCCGTTCCCGCCCGCTACCTGGTGTCGGGTGCCACGGCCTACATCGAGAGCGCCCAGGCCTGCGGCCTGCACCTGGTACCCGGGGACCGGCGCGACCCGGGCCGCACCACCAGCCGCGGCGTGGGCGAGCTGATCGCCCGCGCGGTCGCCGACGGCGCGCGCAGCGTCGTCGTCGGGCTCGGCGGCAGCTCCACCAACGACGGCGGCGCCGGCATGCTCGCTGCGCTGGGCGCCGAACCCGCCGAAGCGCTCAGCTGCGGCGGCGCGGCGCTGGGGCAGCTTCCGGGCGCCGTCGGGCTCGACGCCGCGCGCGAGGCGGTTCACGGGGTCTCGCTCGTCGCCGCGACCGACGTCGACAACCCGCTGCTGGGCCTGCACGGCGCCAGCGCCGTCTTCGGTCCGCAGAAGGGCGCCGACGACGACCAGGTGCAGCGCCTCGACGCCGCGCTGGCCGCCTTCGCCGAGGCCACCGACCCCGGCGGGCTGCGCGACGCCCCCGGCGCGGGGGCGGCCGGCGGCCTGGGCTACGGCATGCTGCTGGTCGGCGGCGCCGTGGAGTCCGGTATCGCCCGCGTGCTGGGCGCGGTCGGCCTGGCCGAGGACGTCTCGGCGGCCGACCTCGTCATCACCGGCGAGGGTTCCTTCGACACCCAGTCGCTGCGCGGCAAGCTCCCGCACGGCGTCGCCCGGGCGGCCGCCGACCAGGGTGTGCCCTGCGTGGTCCTGGCCGGCGCAGTCGGCGTCGGGCGCCAGGAGGCCGCGGCCGCCGGCATCGCCGAGACCTACTCCCTGGTGGAGTCGGCGGGTTCGACCGAGGCCGCCATGAGCCGCTCCGCCGAGGAGCTGCGCAAGCTCGCCGCCGATGTGGCCCGGCGCTGGTCGGGCGCGCGCACCGGGGCGGCGGGCGCCGCCGGCGACTCGTCCGCCGAATAGGCCCGGTGGCGCCGCGCGGCGCCACCGGGCCTATTCGGCGCGTCAGCGCACGTCCGGGTACCCCGCGGGTCGTCCCCAGCACAGATCGCGAATATGGCGGCGGCCGGTATGAGCGCCTAGTCTGGACGGCAGCAGCATTGCGCGTCCCCGCCACGGGCAGGAATGCAACAGCGGCCGCGGGCGTTGACCTGTCCGGGTCGACCAGTGCCAGTGGCGGCCGCCACGCTTTTACGGAGGAGCTAGCAGATGACGGTTCAGAGCGAGGCCCCCGCGCAGGGCATCATCCTGACGGAGACGGCGTCGAGCAAGGTCAAGAACCTCCTGGAGCAGGAGGGGCGCGACGACCTGCGGCTTCGTGTCGCTGTGCAGCCGGGCGGCTGCTCGGGGCTCCGCTACCAGCTGTTCTTCGACGAGCGCGAGCTCGACGGCGATGTCGTGCGCGACTTCTCCGGCGTCGAGGTCGTCACGGACCGGATGAGCGCCCCCTACCTCATGGGCGCCAAGATCGACTTCGTCGACACCATCGAGAAGCAGGGCTTCACGATCGACAACCCGAACGCCTCGGGTTCCTGCGCCTGCGGCGACTCCTTCAACTGAGGCGACCGCTCCCGCACGCCGGCGCCCCGATCCCGGGCGGCGGCGCGGTCGGGCATCGCCCGCAGACCAGCCGAGGGTCCGCACGCCCCGCCGGGGCGCGCGGACCCTCGTCGTTTCGCCGGGGCCCGCGCCGCCGCCGAACCCGCTGTAGCGGTGCGCCCGCACCGGGCGGCGGCTCCCGCCGCCGCGCGGCGGGAATTCTTCTCCCGTAGGCGCAGGGCGGAACGGAAAGCGTGTGGCGGAACAATCCGGATTCGGATTCCCGGCTGCGCCCGCTGCGGCGCGGAATTCGCGGCGCCGGCGCGCACCGATCCTGCACAGACCGGAACCGGAGCGGATATCCTGCCTCTGACCTGCGACGGAGCGGTACCGTCGCAGGCGCCTTCAACGGGAGAATCCGGGATCGGTAGGCTTGAGGACCGTCCATTCTCCCCAATCCAAGGAGCCCTCTGCAGTGCGCATCGCGGTTACAGGATCGATTGCCTCCGACCATCTGATGACCTTCGAGGGACGGTTCTCCGAACAACTCATCGCCGATCAGCTCGAGCAGGTGTCGCTGTCGTTCCTGGTGGACGAGCTCGAGGTGCGGCGCGGCGGCTGCGCCCCCAACATCAGCTTCGCCATGGGGGTCCTGGGCCTGAGCCCCGTCCTCGTAGGCGCGGCAGGGGCCGACTTCGACGAGTACCGCTCCTGGCTGGAGCGCCACGGGGTGGACACCTCCGGCGTGCACATCTCCGAGCTGCGCCACACGGCGCGCTTCGTCTGCACCACGGACAAGGACCACAACCAGATCGCGTCGTTCTACCCCGGCGCGATGGCCGAGGCGAAGAACATCGAGCTCAAGCCGCTCTCCGACTCCGCCGGCGGCTTCGACCTGGTGCTGGTCAGCGCCAACGACCCCGGCGCCATGACCCGGCACAGCCAGGAGTGCCGGGACCGCGGCCTCGCGTTCGCCGCCGACCCCTCCCAGCAGCTGGCCTTCATGGACGGCCCGCAGGTGCGCGAGCTGATCGAGGGCGCCGACTACCTGTTCACCAACGAGTACGAGAAGGCGCTCTGCGAGCAGAAGACCGGCTGGAGCGAGGACGAGATCCTCGGCAAGGTCCGCACCCGCGTGACCACGCTGGGCGCCAAGGGCGTGCGCATCGACCGCCGCGGTGAGCCGCCGATCCAGGTCGGCCCCGCCGCGGTCTCCGACAAGGTCGACCCCACCGGTGTGGGCGACGCCTTCCGCGCCGGCTTCCTCGCGGGACTGTCCTGGGGACTGCCCCTGGAACTGTCCGCCCAGGTCGGCAACGCCATCGCGGTGCACTGCCTGGCGGTCAACGGCCCGCAGGAGTACGAGCTGACCGCGGCGAGCCTGCTCGACAAGATCACCGAGTCCTACGGCGAGGACAGCGCGCGCGAGATCAAGCCGCACCTGGCCTGAGGTCTTGTGGCCGTACCCGCCCCGGCGCCGCGCAGCGGAGCCGCGACGGGTGCACCGGGCCTTCCCGGCGGCGGGTCGCGGGCGTCTCGGCCCGCTCGCGGTCCCGCCGGGGAGGCCCTTTTCGCGTGTCCGCCGGTCCGCCGCGCCCTCGGACCGCGCGGGTCAGCTCCGGCGGCGGGCCTCGTCCCGGGGACAGCGGCGGCGGTGCCGTCCCGGGTCGGCGCCGTGCGCCGGTGCGGCGTCCCCGGCGAGGAAGTCGAACAGCGCGCGCTCCAGCTGGCACGCCTCCGTCGCGCGGGCGCTCCAGGGCACCCGCACCAGGGCCGCGTCGGCGCCGCCCGTGAGCTGCACCCACACCGTCGCGCCGCGGGCGTCCAGCTCCCACAGCCAGGCGGCTCCCCGCGGCGCTCGGGGCAGCCGGTGCACCGCGCGCGTCAGTTCGTCGCGGTAGCGGTCGTTGACCCGGGCGATGATCTCCTCGGCCGGCCCGGTGAGCGGGTCGGGGCGGGTCAGCGCGAACGCGGCGCCCTCGACCAGCCCGGCGGCGTCATAGGTGTGGTAGGCCACACGGCGCGGTGTCAGCCTGAGCAGCACCGGTGCGTCCGGCTCCGGGCGCCGCGCGGCGGTGGCGAGCAGCTCCTCGTCGGGGTGGCGCTCCCACACCGCGAGGGCCGCCGAGCGGCGGTCGCGGGCGGGGACCTCCTCCAGGCTGCCCTGGCACCACAGCCGAGCGCGTACAGTAGAGGTGCGACCCACGCGCCGAAGCGCGGACAGATCGACACCGGCCTCCGGGCCGCTGGCTGTCCGCCGCTCCTCCCGCACCGCCTCGTGCAGCGGGTGGTGCGCCGCGACCCACAGCAGGACGCGGCCGGCGCGATCGACCGCCCCGCGCACGCTGAAACGCGTGTCGGGATTGTCTGCCAACGTCGCCGCGGTGGGGGTCGCCGTGGCGGCAAGGGAACGGACCCGTTCGGTCTCGGACGGGCTGGGCTGTCGCATGACACCTCCTAGACTTAGGCAAGCCTTACCTAGGACTCCCATATTTCGCAAGTGACTCATAGACGGAGGACGTGAATGCGCTACACCGGACCTAAGGTGCGGTTGTCCCGGCGCGCGGGTACCCCGCTGACCCGTAAGGCGGTCAGCTACTTCGAGAAGCGGCCTTACCCCCCGGGTGAGCACGGCCGCCGAGTTCGGCGCTCCACCAGCGACTACGCGGTGCGCCAAGCGGAGAAGCAGAAGCTGCGCTGGTACTACGACCTGTCCGAGAAGCAGCTGGCCCGTGCCTACGAGACGGCCAAGAAGCGGCCCGGGCGTACCGGTGAGGAGCTGATCGCCGAGCTGGAGACGCGGCTCGTCTCGATCGTGCTCCGCTCCGGGCTCGCGCCGTCGGTCTACGCGGCGCGCCAGTACATCAACCACGGCCACATCACCGTGGACGGCAAGAAGGTCGACATCCCCTCGTACCAGGTCAAGGCCGGCCAGGTCATCAGTGTGCGGGAGAAGTCCCGCCAGATGGTGCCCTTCGTCGAGGCCGCCGAGGGCGTGCACGCCGACGACAAGACCGCCGGCTACCTCGCGGTCAGCCACAAGGACCTGCGCGTGGCGGTCATCGACCGCCCCAAGCGCGAGCAGGTGCCGGTGCCCTTCGACGAGCAGCTCGTCGTGGAGTACTACGCGCGCTAGCCCCAGCGCTTCGCGTGCCTGATGCGGGCCGCGCGCCTTGCCGGACCTCCGGAAGGGCGCGCGGCCCGCTTCGTGTCGGCGGCCGGGCCGCCGACACGCCCGCACCCGCCAGCCGCGGGCGGTCGGGCCGTCTGCGCGGGCTCAGTACATGCGCCGGATGTGGAACGCACTGCCCCGGGTCAGCGGCACCTCGCCCACGAACTCCTGCATCTTCATCCGGCACCAGGACGGGATGTCGGTGCGCGCCGCCGGGTCGTCGGCCGTCACGGCGATGACCGAGCCGATCGGCACCTCCCGGATCCGCCCGGCGAGCATGATGATGGGGATCGGGCACTTGCGCCCGACCGCCTCGACGGTCACCAACGGCTCCTCCGCCAACGGACCTCCTCTGGTGGTGGCTCGTACTCCATTCTTTACCCGAGCCGGGCACTAAACGGCACCCGGTTAAGAGGCCGGTAAATCCCGCGGTACTCTCGCCTTAGCCCGCTACCGACGGCCGGAACCGGATACTCCGGGCACCCGGCGGCCGAGGCCGGCGGGCCGGGTGAACACGCCGACTCCCCGGAGCGCCCGCATCCCCGTGCCACCGGGCGGTGGGGCGGGGCGGACGCGTGTGGCCGCGTCCCCCGCGCGGGCACGCTGCCAACACGCTGGTCAGGCATGCCCCTGATCGGGGGCCCGGGAAGATCGCGCTAGTGTTTCCCCCGAAAAGCTTTGGAATACGACCGCCCGCGCAACGTCCGCGGGCATCACCGCTGGGAAGGCAATCCGTGAGTCCGACCCGCCATAGGAATCGGCGCCCCGCGCTGCGCCGATGGGCACCGCGTGGCGCCGCGCTTGCCGCGCTGGGCCTGGCTGCGACCGGCTGCGCGTCGAACGAGTTCACTCGTTTGGGTGTGCCGGAGCCGATCACCGAACAGGGCCAGCGCGTCCTCACGCTCTGGCAGGGTTCATGGGTGGCGGCGTTCGCGGTCGGCATTCTCGTGTGGGGATTGATCGTCTGGTCGGTCATCTTCCACCGCAAGCGCTCCGAGCAGCTCCCGCCGCAGGTGCGCTACAACATGCCCATCGAGGCCCTCTACACCGTTCTGCCGATCGTGATCATCGCGGTGCTCTTCTACTTCACCGCGCGCGACCAGACGGCGCTGCTGTCCACCGAGGAGGCGCCCGACACCAACATCGAGGTCGTCGGCTTCCAGTGGAGCTGGCAGTTCAACTACCTGGAGCAGTCCAAGGCCGAGGCCGAGGAGCAGGGCAGCGAGCCGCAGACGCGGTTCTCCGTGGCCGGAACCCCCGAGCACAGGCCCACCCTGGTACTGCGCGAGGGCGACGTGGTCCACTTCGACCTCACCTCGCCCGACGTCATCCACTCGTTCTGGATCCCGGCCTTCGCGTTCAAGATGGACGTCATCCCGCACCAGGACAACGAGTTCCAGGTCAAGGTGAAGGAAGGCACCGCGGGCACCTACGCCGGCCGCTGCGCCGAGCTGTGCGGCGTCGACCACTCCCGGATGCTGTTCACCCTCAAGGTGATGGAGCCCGGCGACTACGACGCCTGGGTCGCCGAGCAGGAGGCCAAGGCTAAGCAGCAGCAGCTGGAGACGGCCGAGCAGCTGGAGTCGGGAGTCGAGAACCCCGGTACCGGGATCGACCTCCCCGGCCCCGAGGGCGAGGGCCCCGAGGACGAGGTCACCGACGAGGAGCCGGCGGCCGACGAACCGGCCCCGGCCGACGAGGCGAACGTGCCCGCCGCGGCCAGCGAGGAGGCAGGGCGCTGATGGCGACCGTGACGCAGACCCCCGAGGCGGCGGCTCCCGCCAGTACACGCAAAGGATCGATCCTGGTCAGCTGGGTGACCTCGACCGACCACAAGGTCATCGGGTACATGTACCTGATCACCTCGTTCGCGTTCTTCCTCCTCGCCGGTGTTATGGCGATGATCATCCGTGCCGAGCTGATGTGGCCCGGCATGCAGGTGGTCAGCCACGAGCAGTACAACCAGCTGTTCACCATGCACGGCACGATCATGCTGCTGCTGTTCGCGACCCCGCTGTTCGTCGGGTTCACCAACATCATCATGCCGCTGCAGATCGGTGCGCCCGATGTGGCGTTCCCGCGCATGAACCTGCTGGGGTACTACCTCTTCCTGTTCGGCGGCCTCATCGTGGTCGGCGGGTTCCTCACCCCCGGCGGCGCCGCCAGCTTCGGCTGGTTCGCCTACACACCGCTGTCGGACGCGGTGCGCTCACCCGGGCTCGGCGGCGACCTGTGGATCATGGGCCTGGTCGTCAGCGGTCTGGGCACGATCCTGTCCGCCGTCAACTTCATCACCACCGGGCTGTGCATGCGCGCCCCCGGCATGACCATGTTCCGCATGCCGATCTTCACCTGGAACGGGCTGCTGACCAGCGTGCTGGTGCTCATCGCCTTCCCGGTGCTGACGGCCGCGCTGGTCGCGCTGGGCGCCGACCGCATGGTCGGCACCCACGTGTTCGATCCCGAGCACGGCGGGGCCATCCTCTGGCAGCACCTCTTCTGGTTCTTCGGCCATCCGGAGGTCTACATCATCGCGCTGCCGTTCTTCGGCATCGCGACCGAGGTGCTCCCGGTGTTCAGCCGCAAGCCGATCTTCGGCTACAAGAGCCTGGTGGCGGCCACCATCGCCATCACCGGCCTGTCGGTGACCGTGTGGGCCCACCACATGTTCCCCACCGGCGCGGTGCTTCTGCCGTTCTTCTCGTTCATGTCGTTCCTCATCGCGGTCCCCACCGGTGTGAAGTTCTTCAACTGGGTCGGCACGATGTGGCGCGGCCAACTCGTCTTCGCCACGCCGATGCTCTTCACCGTCGGCTTCCTGGTGACGTTCCTCTTCGGCGGGCTCACCGGTGTGCTGCTGGCGTCGCCGCCCATCGACTTCCACGTCACCGACTCCTACTTCGTGGTGGCCCACTTCCACTACGTCGTGTTCGGCACCGTGGTGTTCGCGATGTTCGCGGGCTTCTACTTCTGGTGGCCCAAGTTCACCGGGAAGATGCTCAACGAGGCCCTGGGCAAGATCCACTTCTGGCTGCTGTTCTTCGGGTTCCACGGGACCTTCCTGGTGCAGCACTGGCTGGGCGCCGAGGGCTTCCCCCGCCGCTACGCCGACTACCTGCCCTCGGACGGGTTCACCGGCCTGAACATCATCTCGTCGGTCAGCTCGTTCGTGCTGGGCGCCTCCACTCTGGTGTTCTTCTGGAACATGTGGGTCACCCACCGCAACGCCGCCAAGGTCGAGGTGGACGACCCCTGGGAGTACGGCTGCTCGCTGGAGTGGGCGACCTCCTGCCCGCCGCCGCGGCACAACTTCACGTCGCTGCCGCGCATCCGCTCCGAGCGTCCGGCGTTCGACCTGCACCACCCGCACGCCGCCGCACCCGGTGTGGCGCCCGAACCCGCAACCGCGAAGTAGGGGAGCGAGCTCACCATGAAGATGCAGGCCTACCTGTTTATGGGCGTCTCGACCTTCTTCGGCCTGGTCGCCGCCATGTACGCGTACTGGTCCTGGGTGGCGCACGGCACGATCGAGTGGACCGGCACCGTCGCGCTCGTCGTGTCGATCTTCTTCGGCTGGATGATCGGCTTCTGGCTGTGGCAGTCGGCGCGGCGCAGCGAGCGGTACCACGGCCTGGCACCCGAGGAGCGCCTCGACGGCGACATCCCCGAGAACTCCGGCGAGTACGGGTTCTTCAGCCCGCACAGCTGGTGGCCGCTGTTCGTGGCGATGGCGGTGGCCTTCATGGCCGTCGGTGTGACCATCGGCTGGTGGATGGTGTTCATCGGCGCCCTCGCCGTGATCCTCACCGTCATCGGCTGGGTGTTCGAGTACTACCGCGGCGAGTTCAGCCACTAGCCACCGGACCCGGCCCGGCCGGGCGTCCGAGACTCCGGTCACCCCCGGTGGGCGGCGGTTTCCACCGAAGCCGTCACCCGCCGGGGGTATTCTTTTTCCGGCGGCCGGCGTCTCCCGCCGGTACGTTGCCGGTTTCCCATCCCCCGCGGCCGCCTTCCCGTGGAACAGCGGAACTTTTCGGCATTGTTTGGCATCGGCCCTGTAGGGGCAGTGCCGAGCAAAGGCCGCCTTCAAGACTGGAGGTCGCAGGGTGAAGGGCAGATCACTCCCAACGGCGCTGCGCGGCGCCGGAGTCGGACTGGCCGGGCTGGCCCTCGTCCTGGCGACGGCCTGCACCGGCGGCTCCGGCTCACCGACGGCCGCGGGCGAGGGCGAGACCGGCCCCGCCGTCGACGTGCGGATCTCGCCCAAGGACGGCGCGAGCGAGGTCGAGCCCGACGTCCCGGTGACCGTCGAGGCCGCCGACGCCAAGGTCACCGACGTCCGGATCGAGCAGACCGGCGGTGCGGCCGACGCCGCCGCCGAGGAGAGCGCGAGCCCCTCGCCGAGCGGCGAGTCCGGACTCGGCGAGGTCACCGGGTCGCTCAGCGAGGACGAGTCCACCTGGGTCAGCGACCGCAACCTCACGCCCGGCTCCGAGGTCACCGTGACCGCCACCGCCGAGAACAGCGACGGCGAGCAGACCGAGGTCGTCAGCGAGTTCCGCACCAAGCAGGCGGTCGAGGGCAAGCGCCTGGAGCTGCAGTCGAACTTCCCCACCAGCGGCCAGACCGTGGGCGTGGGCATGCCGGTGATCGTCAACTTCGACCTGCCCGTCGAGAACAAGGCGCAGGTCGAGAACTCCATGGAGGTCACCTCCGAGACCCCGGTCGACGGCGCCTGGAACTGGTTCGGCGACACCACCGCGGTCTTCCGCCCGCAGGAGTACTGGGAGCCCCACCAGAAGGTCACCGTCGACCTGCTCCTGGCCGGGGTCGAGGGCTCCGACGGCGTCTACGGCATCGAGAACCACCAGCTCAACTTCGAGGTCGGCCGCGAGCAGATCAGCACCATCGAGGACTCCCAGCACACCATGACCGTCGAGCGCGGCGGCGAGTCCATCAAGACGTTCCCCATCAGCAACGGCCGCGGCGACATCCGCAAGTACACGACCACCAGCGGAGTCCACCTCACCATGGAGAAGTACGACCACCTGGTCATGGACTCCTCGACGACGGGCATCCCGGTCGACAGCCCCGAGGGCTACAAGCTCGACGTCGACTACGCGGTCCGCTTCTCCAACAGCGGCGAGTTCACCCACGCCGCTCCGTGGAACGGGCGGCTCGGCGAGTCCAACGAGAGCCACGGCTGCACGAACATGAGCAACGCCGACGCCAAGTGGTTCTACGAGCAGTCGCTGATGGGCGACCCGCTCATCATCAACGGCACCGACCGCGAGCTCGAGGTCGACAACGGGTGGGGCTACTGGCAGCGCTCCTGGGACGAGTGGCTGGCCAACAGCGCCACCGGCGAGCCCGACACCACCGACGGCGAAGGCACACCGGGCGACGTGCACGGCGAGGACGCCTGAGGAGCCGCTGACCGGGCGCTCCGGGCGGGCTGCACACTCCCGCCCGACCAAAGCGCCGGTACCGGCCACGGGGCCGCGGAGTCGCACTCCGCGGCCCCGACGCGTGTCGGCCTCCCCCTTTGCCCGGCGCGGCACCCGAGCCCCGCAGCGGGCGGCTCAGCGCTGCTCAGGCGGCTCCCGGCGCCCCGCTTCTCCCCTCAGCCGTGCGCCGTTCTCCGCAGGCGGCGGGGCGACGGGGCCGTGGGAATGGGGGAGTGGGGAAACGGGGAGCGGCTCCGGCGCACCGCCGGGAGACGCCGGAACGCGACGGCCCGGCACCCCGCGGGGTGCCGGGCCGTCGCGTTCCGCCCACCGGCCGCGGGCGGCCGGAACGGCAGGCTAGGAGGTGGAGGAGGTGGTGGCCTCCTCGCGGGCCTCCTCGTGCTCGCCCTCCTCGTGGGCGCCGTGGTGCAGGTGGTGGCCCGTGTGCGGGCGCACGCCCTCGAAGGAGACGTTGTCGCGGGTGTACCACTCG
The DNA here is from genome assembly GCF_039542725.1 of Streptomonospora halophila. NCBI lineage: Bacteria > Bacillati > Actinomycetota > Actinomycetes > Streptosporangiales > Nocardiopsidaceae > Streptomonospora > Streptomonospora halophila. Next base: position 352,329 of record NZ_BAABIK010000001.1, read on the forward strand.
GCGAGGCGCTGCCGCAGCCGACCCGTCATCCCGCGCGAGGACGGCGACTCCACGCCGTTCTCGTCGAGGGCCTGCACCTCGATCCGCGAGACCGGCTCCTTGCTCTCCAGCACGCGCACGGTCTCGTCGGAGGACTCCTTGTGCACCTCGATGAACTCACCGCTGGGCAGCTGCTGGATGGTGCCGCTCTCGTAGCCGTGCTCCAGCTGCTCCCGGTCGCGGCGCTGGAGGCCCAGGCACACGCGCTTGGCGATCATGAAGCCGATGAACGGCCCCACGATGACCGTGATCCGGAAGAACCAGGTGGTCGCGTAGAGGCTGATGGAGAAGGTCTCCGACAGGATGTCGTTGGACCCCGCCAGCCACAGCAGGCCGTAGAAGGTGATCCCGGCGACGCCCATGCCGGTGCGGACCGGGGCGTTGCGCGGGCGGTCGGCCACGTTGTGGTGGCGCCGGTCGCCGCTGATCCACTGCTCCACGAACGGCCACAGCGCCATCGCGCCGAACACCAGACCCGGAATCACCAGACCCGGCACGAGCACCGCGGTCGGAATCGCATAACCCGCGATGTTGAGGTCGAACCAGTTCGGGAAGATCCGCAGCGACCCCTCCATGAAGCCCATGTACCAGTCGGGCTGCAGCCCGGAGGTGATGGAGGTCGGGGTGAAGGGCCCGAACAGGTGGATCGGGTTGACCTGCACGAACGCGCTGAGTCCGGCGGTGACGGCGAAGACGAAGAAGAAGAACCCGCCCGCCTTGACCGCGAACGCCGGCAGCATCGGCGTGCCCACGACCTGTTTCTCCGTGCGCCCCTTGCCGGGGTACTGGGTGTGCTTCTGGTGCCACAGGATCAGCACGTGCGCACCGATCAGCGCCAGCAGGATGCCCGGGATCAGCAGGATGTGCAGCATGTACAGCCGCGGGATGATGTCCTCGCCGGGGAACTCGCCGCCGAAGAGGAACATCGACACGTAGGGCCCCACGATCGGCAGGGCCATCATCACGCCCTGCAGGATGCGCACGCCCATGCCGGAGGGCAGGTCGTCGGGCAGCGAGTACCCGAACAGCCCCTCGATCATGGCCAGGGCGAAGAGCGCCACACCGATCAGCCAGTTGATCTCACGCGGCTTGCGGAACGCGCCGGTGAAGAACACCCGCAGCATGTGTACCAGCATCGCCGCGACGAAGATCAGCGCGGCCCAGTGGTGGATCTGGCGGATCAGCATGCCGCCGCGCACGTCGAAGTTGATGTAGAGCGTGGAGGCGTAGGCCTCGCTCATCGTCACGCCGTGCAGGCGCTCATAGGAGCCGTGGTAGACGATCTCGGCCATGCTCGGCTTGAACCACAGGGTCAAGAAGACGCCCGTGACGAGCAGGATGATGAACGAGTACAGGGCGATCTCGCCGAGCATGAACGACCAGTGGTTCGGAAAGACCTTGCCGAGCTGCTTCTTGCCGGTCTTGGCGAGGTGGAACCGGTCGTCGATGTAGTTGCCGGCGCCGCGCAGCGCCTTGGGCGCCTGTGTTGTACGACTCATCGGCTAGTTCCCCCTCTGCGCGTCCCAGAAGGTCGGCCCGACCGGCTCGGAGAAGTCGCCGTCGGCCACCAGGTAGCCTTCTTCGTCCACTGTAATGGGCAGCATCGGAAGCGGCCGGTGGGCCGGTCCGAAAACGACCTTGGCGCCGTTGGCGGCGTCGAAGGTCGACTGGTGGCACGGGCACAGAATCCGGTGCGATCCGCTCTCGTAGAGCGCCGCCGGGCATCCGACGTGCGTGCAGATCTTGGAGTAGGCGACGATCCCGTCGTGGGTCCAGTTGCGCTGCTCCCGCGTCATCTCGTCGCTGAACTCGGACTCGTCCATGCGGATCAGCAGGATGACCGTCTTGGCCTGGTCGTTGAGGCTCAGCCCGTGCGGGTGCTCGGGGTCGGGCGCCACATAGGGCAGGGCGCTGATCATGCCGCCCGCGCGGAGGTCGTCCGCGTGGATCCAGCCGTCCTCGTCCTCCTGGACGCCGCCCTCGACGACCATGTGCATGCCCGGCTCCCACAGCGTGTGCTTGAGGGTGTCGCGGGGCAGCGGGCCGGTGTCGCGCAGCAGCACGATGGGCGCCAGCCCCAGCGGGGCCATGGCCAGCAGCAGGGTGCGGCGCATCAGGGGGCGCTTGGTGAACCCGCTCTCGTCGGCGCCGCGCATGAAGAAGTCGCTGAAGGAGCTCTTCTCCTCGGGCGCCGACGGAAGCTCGTCGTAGTCGTTGGCCACCTCGTAGTGCGGCATGACCCGCCGTGCCCACACCGTCATGCCCGCACCGATGCCGAACAGGGACAGCGTGAGCGTGCCGCCCATCAGCATGTTCGCCCACTGGCCCACCAGCGGGTTGGCGATGGCCGGGTCGCCCTCGGCGTCGGGCGGGAACAGGAAGTAGGACACCAGGAAGCCCACGCCGCCCAAAAACGCCAGGGTGAACCACATCGAGGCGGTGCGCTCGCCCTTGCGCTGCACCTCCTCGGGGCGGGAGTGGGTCTCCGCCGCGGAGTAGGCGCCCTCGTGGTCCGCCTCCTCGCCGGTCCTGCCGGAGACCACCCGGTCCTCCTCGGCGGAGGTGGGGGTGCCGATGACCCGGTCGGGCCCCTCGGCGCCCGGGTCGGTGTCGTGGTTGCGGTTGTTCTCAGTCATGGGCTCGCTGCTTTGCGGTGATCCAGATCGCGCACGCCACGATCAGGCTGAGACCGACGGTCCAGCTGATGAAGCCCTCGGCGACCTGGCCCACACGGTTGAGGTCGAAGATGCCCCCGGCGTTCGGCTCGGCCTGGAGGTCCTTCACGTAGGCGATCAGGTCCTGCTTCTCGTCCGGGGTGACGGTCGTGTCGTTGAACACGGGCATCGCGCCGGGGCCGGAGATCATGGCCTCGTAGATCTGCCGGGGCGTCGCGTCGCCGATCTCGGGCGCCCACCGGCCGCCCGTCAGCGCGCCGCCCTCGCCCGACCAGCTGTGGCAGTGCGCGCAGTTGGCCAGGTAGAGCTGCATGCCGGCCTCGGTGTTGTCGGCGCCCTCAAGGTAGTCCTCGTAGCCGGCTTCCCACTCCTCGGCCGCCTTCTCGTAGGCGGCGTGGCTCTCGAAGTCGGCGCGCTGAGGAGCGGCGCCGGGGATGTCCGTGGGCACGCCGGGCGCGCCCTTCTCGCCGATCTCGGCGTTGTAGAACGCGAGAAGGTCGGCGAGCTCCTCCTCGGTCAGCGCCGACGGCTTGCGGGGCATCTGGGCGTCGGGGTTCATGGAGGGCATGCGGCCGGTGCTGACCTGGAAGTCCACGGCCGCGGCGCCTTCACCGGTGATGTCGGGGCCGGAGTAGCCCTCGCCGCCCGTGCCGTCCCTGCCGTGGCAGCTGGCGCAGGTCTTGGTGTAGATCTCGCGGCCCTGGGCCACGTCCTCGGCGGTCGGCTGCTGCTCAGCCGCTGCGGCGTCGGCCGCCAGAGTCTGCGCCTCGGCCCGCTCCGCGCTGGGGGCGAAGACAAGTCGGAGGCCAAGCGGTCTTAGGAAGACAAAACAGGCAGTCAACTCCTTGGCTCACAGAACGACATGGCTACGATCCGACTTCCCGTTTCGGGTCACTGAAGGAGGTAGATGGTTGCGAACAAAGCGACCCAGACCACGTCGACGAAGTGCCAGTAGTAGGACACGACGATGGCGCTGGTCGCCTGCTGGTGAGTGAAGCGCTTCGCGGCGTACGTGCGTCCCAGCATGATCAGGAACGCGATCAGACCACCGATGACGTGGAGACCGTGGAACCCCGTGGTGAGGTAGAACATCGAGCCGTAGGCGCTGGACTGCAGCGTCAGGCCCTCGTGCACGATGAGCTCGTAGTACTCGTAGCCCTGGCCGAGTACGAAGACCAGGCCCATGAGGAACGAGATGACGAACCACAGACGGAGCTTCCCGACATCACCGCGCTCGGCGGCCCAGACGCCTGCCTGGGCGGTGAAGCTGGAGGCCACCAGAATGATGGTGTTGACGAGGGCGTAACCCACGCTGAGCTCGGCAGCGGGCCATTCGCCCAGCTCGGGGTCGCCCAGGGTCACCGATCGGATGGTGTAGTACATCGCGAACAGCGCTGCGAAGAACATGAGCTCGTTGGCAAGCCACACGATGGTGCCAACGCTCACCAGGTCAGGTCGCTTTGCCGCACCGTGCAACGGTGTCGGTCCTGTTGGTTGATTCGCGGTTGCTGTCGCCACGGGAGCATTATTACGGCATCCCGCGAAGGTTGTTGCACGACCCCCCGAAAGGCGCCCGATCTGCCGTGGCAACGGTATCGGCTCGTGATCGTCGGGCGGGCGCCCGCGCACCGGATGCGGGGCGACGTGGAGAGGATAGCGCGCGCGGCGCCGCCAGTCACGGGATCCGCCGCACCTTCCGGCGTGTCCGGGTTCCGGGGCGGCCCGCACCGCCGGGCCCGCGCCGAGGGGCGCCGGATGGCCAGGCGTGTGCCCTCGGTGGCATGCTGAGGTGGCGAAGGTCTCAACTCGACGGCCGCCGGGCTCGTGCCCGGACGCCCGGAGCGCCTCCCGAAGGCACCGGTGCCGGCCGTGACGTACAGGGATGGTGACGGTTGACCATGGCGACCAACGGCCCCGCTTCCGGGGAGCCCGCCGCGCGCATGCGCGTGCTCCTCTACAGCGACAAGCCCGGTACCCGCGAGCAGGTGCGTACGGCGGTCGGGCGCCGGCCGGCCGCCGACGTCCCGAAGGTCGAGTTCGTCGAGTGCGCGACCGCGCCCGGCGTGCTGGCGCGCCTGGAGGACGGCGGCATCGACGTCGCGGTGTTCGACGGCGAGACCGCGCCGGCCGGCGGCATGGGCGTCTGCCGCCAGGTCAAGGACGAGATCTACCGGTGCCCGCCGGTGCTGCTGATCATCGGGCGCCGCGACGACGGATGGCTGGCCGCGTGGTCGCGCGCCGACAAGGTCGTCAGCCACCCGATCGACCCGGTCGCGCTGGCCGAGGCGCTGGCCGAGCTGATGCGCGAGCAGGCGGCCGGGACCGCCGCCCTCGGGTAGTCTCCGACGCAGGAAGCGGCGCCGCCGGCCGGCGGCGCCGCGGCACACCGCCGGCCGCGCGCCCGAGGTGTGCACGCGCCTCCGCCCGTGCGGTGCAATCCGCGGCGGGCGGCACGGACCCAGCCGAGCGGGAGACGTTGCCGATGGTGCACAGCGCAGGTGCGAGCCGAGGCGGCCGACTGCGGCCGCGCGGCCCCGCCGCTTTGGCGCGCCGCCCGCTGACCGCGGCCCCGGCCGCGCCGGGCCGCGCCGGGGCGAGCGCCGGCCGCGGGACCCGCGGCGTGCAGGCGCGCTTCGCCGGGGGCGGGGGCCGCCACGGGGCCGACACCGCTCGATGGCGCGGCTGAGCCACTCCGCTCAGTCCGACCGCCCGACGACGCGTCCCCTGGACGATCCCCCGAGGAGCACCCACGTGAGCACCACCGAACGCACCTGGTCCGAGCTGATCACCGCGCTGCTGGAGGGCCGGCCGCTCTCCGCCGAGGACACCGGCTGGGCCATGAACGAGATCATGTCCGGCTCGGCCACCGACGTGCAGATCGCCGGCTTCGCCGTGGCGCTGCGCGCCAAGGGGGCCGAGGTGGCCGAGGTCACCGGCCTGGCCGAGGGCATGTTCCGGCACGCCGTGCAGATCACGGTCCCCGGCAGCACGGTCGACGTCGTCGGCACCGGCGGCGACCGGGCCCACACCGTCAACATCTCCACCATGGCGGCGATCGTGGCCGCCGCGGCCGGAGCCAAGGTCGTCAAGCACGGCAACCGCGCCGCGTCGTCGTCCTGCGGCACCGCCGACGTGCTGGAGCGGCTGGGCGTGGTCATCGACCTGGCGCCCGAGGACACCGCGCGGGTGGCCGAGGAGGCGGGCATCACCTTCTGCTTCGCCCCGCTGTTCCACCCGTCGCTGCGCCACGCGTCCAAGACCCGCAAGGAGCTGGGCGTGCCCACGGTGTTCAACTTCCTGGGCCCGCTGACCAACCCGGCGCGGCCGGGCGCCGCGGCAGTGGGCGTCTTCGACGAGGGCATGTGCGAGACCATCGCCGGCGTGTTCGCCCGGCGCGGCACCTCGGCCATGGTCTTCCGCGGCGACGACGGCCTGGACGAGCTCACCACGACCAGCACGTCCCGCATCTGGACGGTGCACGGCGGCGCGGTGTCCCACGAGCGCTTCGACCCGGCCGAGCTGGGCATCGAGCGCGCGGAGCCGGGGGCGCTGCGCGGCGGGGACGTCGAGTACAACGCCCGCGTGGTGCGGGACCTGGTCGCGGGCGGCCCCGCCGCCGAGGGAGCCGTGCGCGACGCGGTCCTGCTCAACGCGGCGGCGGCGGTGGCCGCCACCCTGCCCGGCTTCGGCTCGGCGGGAGCGGCGGAGACCCTGGGCTCGGCCCTGGAGGTCACCGAGAACGCGTTGACCAGCGGAGCCGCCGCCCGCGTGCTCGACGACTGGGTGGAGGTCAGCCAGTCCCGCGCCAAGCGGGCCTGAGGGGGCCAACACCGCCCTGCGGGGCCCGCGGACGTGCGCGCGGGCCGGGCGGCCGGCCGCGCGGGGTGCGGAGTGACCGCAGCGTGGCGGCCCCGGCGGCCGTTGCCGACCGGCGCCGGACGGCGGGGCGGCACGAAAGTGGTGACATCGCGCGCCAGAGGGGTACGCCGTGTGCGACACGGCGAGCCGCATCGCCCCTTCCGCCCCTCACCCCCAGGAGGCAGCAGTGCGCAGCAGAGTCGTCATCGCAACCGTCGTGGTCGTCTGGCTGCTCATCGGCCTGTTCGCGGCTATCCAGCGCGGCTACTTCAGCACAGACGAGGCCAACTGCGCGACGATCGGCAGCACCCTCACGACGATCGCGGCCGGACCGCTGAACTACTTCGGCGTCAACCCGACCGTCGAGTGCCCCGAGCTGCCCCAGCCCTCGGAGTAGGCCCCGGTCCGCCCTTCCCGCGGCGCCCCTACCCGGCGGCGCGCGAAGGGCGGATCCGGCGGACCCGGCGCACCGCCCGCCGGGGCGGGGCCCGGACGCGAACGGACCGGGAGGCCGGCTGCGCGCGCGGTCGTCGGCGGGCGCCGGCCGCCGGTCAATCCTCCATGCCCAGCGAGAACGCCGCCTCCAGATCATGGTTGGAGTAGGCGTGGAAGGCGATGTGGGTGTCGGAGGAGAGCACGCCCGGAACCTTGTTGACGCGGCCGGGGATGACCTCGGCCAGGTCCTCGTGGCCGCGCACCCGCACCATCGCGATCAGGTCGACGCCGCCGGTGACGGAGTAGACCTCGCTGACGCCGCCGATCTCGGCGATCGCCTCGGCGACCTCGGAAATGCGGGCGACTTCGGCCTTGATCATGACGATCGCGGTGATCACGGGGTGTCCTCCGGTTCGGTGGGTCGGCGGGCCGGTCAGTAGACGTCGGAGCGGCGGATCCCGGAGCGCCAGCGGATGCGGTGCATCAGCAGCGCCCCCATCGCGCCGGCGATGAAGCCGTAGACGTGGGCGGCGTAGGCCACGCCGGTGTCGGAGCCGGGATAGGCCGACATGCTGACGTAGAGAAAATACTGGAGGATGAAGTAGGTGCCCACCAGCGCCCATCCCGGCAGCCGCACCGGCACGATGACCAGCACCAGGGTCACCACGCGGCTGCGGTGCTGCACCAGCAGGTAGGCGCCCAGCACGCCGGAGATCGCCCCCGAGGCGCCCACGAGCGGGACCTCCGCCGAGGCCTGGCTGAGCGCGAAGGCGTAGGTGGCCACCAGGCCGCTGCCCAGGTAGAGGCCCAGGTAGCGCAGCCGCCCCAGGCGGTCCTCGACCACCGGGCCGAACACGAACAGATAGACCATGTTGCCGATCAGGTGCAGCGCCCCGCCGTGCATGAACATCGAGGTCAGCGCGGAGACCCAGGCGACCTTCGTGTGGCCGGGCGCGGGGCAGGGCCCCGCCCCCTCGACCTGGGCTCCGCCCAGCAGCTCCACGGGGATGGCCGCCCAGCGCAGGAAGTAGTGCTCGACGGCGCACTGGCGGGGCAGGTCGCCGGCGTCGTACCACACGGCCAGCAGCGACAGCGGCGAGAGCAGGTAGGCGGCGACGTTGACGGCGATGAGCGCGTAGGTCACCGTGGGCACGCGCCGCACCGGGTAGTCGTCACTCAGCGGGATACCCGCCATCTGCACTCCTTGGGCGAGGACTCCGGTCACTGCGGGCGCGGGCCGGTGCGTCCGCCGGGCGCGGGGCGTCAGCGGTGCGCGAGCGCCGACACGCCGCGCTCCCAGTCTGTCAGGTGGCGGTACTTCTCGGCCCCATTGACGGGGCATGTCCAGCCTTCGGCGGATTCGGCCAGCCGTACGCCCGGGGCCTCCAGCCAGCGCAGTACGCACTCCATCTCCCAGGCGCTGGCGCACGGCGCCGGCCCGGGGCCGGGGAACGCGGACTCGGCGGTGCCGCTCAGCGCCGCCACGAACTCCGCGGGGTCGGCGCCCGGGGCCATGACCCCGCTGTTGGCCAGCCGCCCGTAGCGCACCACGTGGACGTCCCAGCCGGGCCGTGCGGCGCCCGCGGGGCCGCGTGCGGGCGCCGCCGCGACCAGCTCGGGGATCGCCGACAGGGCGGTCAGGCGCTGGCTGCGCGCCGATGCGGTGAGGAACGCGGCCAGCCGGTCGCGGTGGCCGGCCGCCTCCTCGTAGCGCAGCTGCTCGGACAGCTCGCGGATGTGGGCGGTGATGCGCTCGACCACCGGTGCGGGGTCGGCGGTCATGGCGCCCTGGGCGGCCGCGGCGTGCACGGCGTAGTCCGCGGCGGTCTCGGCGCCCGAGCAGGGGGCCCCGCACCGGCCCAGCTCCGCCAGCACGCAGGCGGCGGTGGGCTTCGCGGGTGTGATCCGGCGGGTGCACTGGCGCAGCGGGAAGGCCTCGTGCAGCGCCTCGCGGGCGAGTTCGGCCTCGCGCGCGGACCGGAACGGCCCCAGGTAGGGTGCGCCGTCGTCGCGCACGGTGCGCACGATCGACAGGCGCGGGAAGTCCTCGGCGGTGAGCTTGAGCCAGGGCGCGCGCTCGGGGTTGCGCGAGCGCCGGTTGTAGGGCGGCTTGCGCTCGGCGATCATCCGCAGCTCGCGCACCTCGGCCTCCAGGCCGGTCTCGCACACGATGGGGGTGACCCCCTCGACCAGGGCCGCCATCTCGCGGATGCGGCCCCGCTTCTCGGAGCCGGTGAAGTAGGAGCGCACGCGCCGGCGCAGGTCGGTGCTCTTGCCGACGTAGAGCGCGTCGCCCTTGGCGTCGGTGAAGACGTAGACGCCCGGTGCCGCGGGGACGTCGTCGGCGATGCGGCGCTTGGTGCGCTGTGCGGCGGTGGGGGCCGAGCGGAAGCCGCGCAGCTCCTGAGCGGTCTCGACGCCGAAGGCGCCGAGGCGCTCCAGCAGGCCGTGCAGGACGCCGACGGTGGCGCGGGCGTCGTCGAGGGCCCGGTGGGTGGGCTGGTCGGCGACGCCGAAGTAGCCGGCGAGGGTGCCGAGCTTGTGGTTGGGCACCTCCTCGCGCGTGACCAGCCGGCGGGCGAGCGCGACGGTGTCGACGACCTGGGGCGCGGGCCAGTCGTAGCCGTGCGCGGCGCAGGCGGCCTTGAGGAAGCCGACGTCGAAGGGGGCGTTGTGGGCGACCAGGAGGGAGCCGCGCTCCAGCCCGGCGAACTCCAGGAACCCAGGGATCACGCTCTCGACGGCGGGCGCCGGGGCGACCATGGCCTGGGTGATCCCGGTGAGCAGCGTGATGAACGGCGGGATGGGCAGGCCGGGGTTGACCAGCGTCGAGAACTCGCCGAGCACCTCGCCGCCGCGCACCTTGACGGCGCCGATCTCGGTGATGCCCGACGCGTCGGCGCGGGTGCCGGTGGTCTCCAGGTCGACGACGACGAACGTGCATTCCGACAGGGGGGTTCCCAGGTCGTCGAGGGTGCCTTGGACGGGGGTGTGCTGCTCGGCCACCCCGACAGGGTAAACGGGGGCACCGACGCCGCCGGCGGCCGGGCGGGGTCGGCGGCCGGTGTCGGCGCAGGTGGCGCGGTGCGCCGAACGCGGGCGGGCGCCGGGTCCCGCGGGGCGGGGCCCGCGTGGTTCGGCCCGTTTCCCCCGCGATCTCCGTGGAAGGATGGCCCAGACCCCGGGGGAGACCGGGCCGCGAGCCGCGGCGGGGCCCCGGTGCGCAGCGAGGCTTGAGGTGCGGAGTGCAGGAGGACCAGGCAGATGGGTGTGCGGAATCCGGTTCCGCCGCGGCGCGGGCGGTGCGTTCGCGGCGCCGGGGTGCGGTCGTGACCTCCGAGGCCGGCGGGCGCCCGCGGCGCGGCGGCGCCGAGGAGTCCGCGGCCGCCGCGAAGCGCCCCGGCGGCGGCGAGGGCGACGGCGCGGAGAGCGCGGAGAGCGCCGTGGAGGGTCCGGAGCGCCCGCTGCCCGAGGCCGTGCGCGCGCGGGTCGTCGAGTACGGCTCCGAGGTCCTGGGCGGGATGCGCCTCTCCGACCTGCCGCCGGTGCTGCGCCGCGTCGCGAAGTTCGAGCCGCGCCGCCGTGCGCGGCTCGCCGGTCCGCAGATCGCCGCGCAGCTGGAGGCCGACGCGGGCTTTCGCGGGCAGGTCGCCGAACGCGTCGAGCAGGTCTGGCCCGAGCTGGTCGGCGAACTGCGCCGCGGCGTGGTGCCGCCGGCGGCCGACCCCGTCGCGGTGGCGGCGGCGGCCTACCTGCTGCGCCCCGAAGGCTGGCGCGCCGTCGTCGACCGCGTGCGCGAGGAACTCGACCGCCAGGAGACCGCCAAGGAGGTCGACGACGCCGCCGGCACCATCGCCGACCTGCGCCGCCGGCTGGAGGAGGCCAAGAGCGGCCAGCGTGAGGAGCTGGCGCGGCTGCGCAGCGAGCTCAAGGACCAGCGCAGCACCATCGCCGACCTGCGCCGCCGGCTGCACACCGAGCGCGAGCGCGCCAAGGAGGCGATGAACGAGGCCGAGCAGGCGATCGCGGAGGCGGCGGACCGCAGTGCCACCACGACCGGTCAGGTCAACGCGGTGGAGGCGGAGAACCGCCGGTTGCGCAACCGCCTTGCCGCGGCCGAAGCGCAGGTGGAGAACGCGCGCCGGGCCGCCCGCGCCGGGCGCAGCGCCGACGAGGCGCGGCTGCGGGTGCTGCTGGACGTGCTGCTGGAGGCCTCCCACGGGCTGCGCCGCGAGCTGGCGCTGCCCAGCTCCATCGAGAGTCCGGCCGACCTGGTGGCGGAGCAGCACTCGGCCGGGGCGGCCTCGGTCCCCGGCCAGGGGCTGCCCGACGACGACCCGGGGCTGGTCGACGAGCTGCTGAGCCTGCCGCGGATGCACGTGCTGGTGGACGGCTACAACGTCACCAAGACCGGCTACGGCACCCTGCCGCTGGCCGACCAGCGCAGCCGGCTGCTGTCGTCGCTGGAAGGGCTGGCCAGCCGCGCCAAGACCGAGATCACCTGCGTCTTCGACGGCGCCGACGTCAGCACGCCGCCGGTGCTCTCGGCCACGCGCCGGGTGCGGCTGCTGTTCAGCGAGCCGGACGAGACCGCCGACGAGCTGATCATCCGGCTGGTGCGGGCCGAACCGCGGGGGCGGCCGCTGGCTGTGGTCACCTCCGACCAGGAGATCGTCGCCGCGGTCCGCCGCGAGGGGGCGCGCACCGTCGCGTCGTCTCTGCTGCTGCGCCGGCTGGGCGGATAGGCGCCGTGCCGGCGGTGCCTACGCGCCGGCGCCGGCACCCGGCCGTGGTTCCCGGCCGGGGCGGGCGCGACCGATGCGGCGTCCGAAACCCCGTGTGCACCGGGTGACGCGTCGGTCGTTGTGGTTGAGGTGCCCTGTCCGGTCCGCTAAGTTCTATCCGGAGCTTGTTCGGCTTCCCGCGAAGAACGCGAGGGTCGCGCCTGCGGCGCCGGTGTCGCCGCGTCGTGCGCTCTGCGGGAGGCCCCCGGTGACGGCGGTGCCTTTGCGGCGTGCCGCCGCACCGACCGGAGGTCCGGCCCGGTGTGTCCGCGGTTCCCGCTCGCCCGGCACCCTGCCCGGATTCCGGTCGCCCCCGCCCCGATCCCCCCATCCCGCATGTGGACCTGACCCGTAAGGAGCGTGGACCGCCATGACGAGCACAGGTGGTCGGCGCACGGCCCGCCGGATCGCGACCGGTTTCGGGGTCGTGGCCGTAGGAGGCCTGATCGTGCCCTCCGGGGTGGCCTATGCCGAGCCGACCCAGCAGGAGGTCGAGGACAAGATCGGCGAACTCCAGGAGGAAGCCGACGGCATCGTCCAGGAGTACAACAAGGCCAAAGAGGACTACCAGGCCGCCAAGGAGAAGGCCGACGACCTCGAGGAGCGGGTCGGCGACGAGCAGGAGCGCTACAACGAGCTGCGCGACGACGTCGCCGACTTCGCCAGCGCCGCCTACCGGGGCACCGACCTCGACTCGCCCTCCAACATCATCAACGTCGAGAACCCCGAGGAACTGCAGGCCCAGTCGGCCGACGTCGGCTACCTCTCGGAGAACCAGAAGGAGAAGCTGGACGACTTCACCGACTCCTCCGAGCGCCTGTTCCGGTTGAAGGACGAGGCCGACGAGGCCCTGGCCGACGCCAAGGACGAGAAGGAGGAGATCGAGGACAAGAAGGACGAGGTCGAGGAGAAGATCGAGAAGCAGCAGGACCTGCTCTCCGAGTTCCCCTCCGCCGACCCCGCCACCGGCGGCGACGACTCCGGGGGCGGCAGCTACACCGGCGCGGCCTCCGGCGACGCGCGTGCGGCCCTCGACTTCGCCTACGCCCAGCTGGGCAAGCCCTACGTCTACGGCGCCACCGGCCCCGACAGCTACGACTGCTCCGGCCTGGTGATGCGCTCGTGGGGTGCCGCCGGGGTGAGCCTGCCGCGTACCACCTACGGCCAGGCCGAGGCCGGCCCGCGCGTCAGCTACGACCAGCTGCAGCCCGGCGACATCCTGTTCTTCTTCGACGGCCTCGGCCACGACGGCCTCTACGTCGGCAACGGCCAGATGATCCACGCGCCGCGCACCGGCAAGAACGTCGAGGTCGTCTCGCTCTCGGGGTACTGGGACGGCCAGTTCCAGTTCGGCGTGCGCCCTTAGGGCGGACGGCGGACGCCGGGTCGCCTGCGCCCGCTCCGGTCGCGGACCGGGGCGGGCGGTGCGCCCCTCAGCACTCCGGCTCTGATCCGGTCGCCGCGTGCTCCAGGGCGCGGCGGGCCGGGCGGCGACGGCTCCAGGTGAATCGGCGCCGATGCCGATATGGGGTGGGGATGATCCGGACGTTCCATTGCGGACGGGCCGTAAAGAGGTAGAAATAGTAACGAATCGGTTGAGTATGGTGCTGGGGATGCACTAGTGTTCCTCGCCGAGCCCGGTCGCCTGTACGTGCCATCAGAAGGGTGGCGCCGGCCGGCTCCCGCCGACCTCCGACCGTGCCGTTCCACCCCCGGGCCGGCGGAGACCGGAAACCCCCTTGCGGGCGTGTTCTCTCGCACGCCGCACGCATCCTTCCCGGATCACCGGGCGCCGACTGCGCCCCGGGTGCGACCGCCGAACGCCGCGGCCGCCCCGCTTCCGCGGAGTCCTCCGGTCAGGCGGCCCCCTGGCAGAAAGGTGTGCCACCATCGTGGATGAACGCCATGAACGTGGCTCGTTCCGCCGGCATCTCGCGACCGTCGGCTTCGTCGCCGCAGGCGCTTTGATCCTGTCCTCCAGCGCCGCGGTCGCCGAGCCGAGCGTCGACGAGGTCCGCAACAAGATCGAGAAGCTCGAAGAGGAGCACGCGGAGCTCGCCGAGAAGTACAACCAGGCGAAGGAAGACCACGACGCCGCCAAAGAGAAGCTTGAGGACCTGCGCGAGGACAAGCAGGAGACTCAGGACAAGATCGACGGCATGCAGGACGACATCCGCGGGCTCGCCAACGCGGCCTACACCAACGCCGACTTCGGGTCGCCCGCTTACCTGCTGGGCTCCCAGGGCCCCGCAGACGCCCTGGAGCAGGCCGCCGACCTGGGCTACCTCTCGGAGAACCAGCAGCAGACGCTCGTCGACTACAACGAGCAGAAGGACAAGCTGGACGACCTGACGGCCGAGGCGGCCGACACCGAGGACAAGGCCAAGGACAAGCTGGACGAGGCCGAAGAGGCCAAGGACGAGGCCGAGAAGAAGATCGAGAAGCAGGAGGACCTTCTCAGCGACCTGACGGCCGAGCAGCAGAACGCCGCCACCTCCGGTGTCGGCGGCGGCGACTCCGGCGCCACCTATACCGGCAGCGCCTCGGGCAGCGCCGGGGTGGCCATCGACTTCGCCTACGCCCAGATCGGCGACTCCTACAGCATGGGCGCCACCGGCCCCGACGTCTGGGACTGCTCCAGCCTGGTGCAGGCCGCCTGGGCCGAGGCCGGCGTCAGCCTGCCGCGCACCACCTACGACCAGGTCAACGCCGGAACCCCGGTGTCCTGGGACAGCATGCAGCCCGGCGACCTGATCTTCTTCTACGACGGCCCCAGCCACGTGGGCCTGTACGTCGGCAACAACATGATGGTGCACGCCTCCAACCCCTCCAAGCCGGTCGCCGAGGTCTCGCTGAGCGGCTACTACCAGAGCAACTTCCACTCGGCGGTCCGCCCGTAGCGCCCGCACGCGGGTCTCGGCGGCGAGCGGCCGCGCTCGTCGCCGAGACCGCGGTCCCGGCTCGCCCTGAGGGGCCTGACGGCGTGACCGCCGTGATCGCCGAGTCGCGGCGGCCGACGCGCCGCCCATCCGGGGACACGGCGCCGCCGCTTGCCGGGCGCCGGTCCGCGTCGCCGACGCGCCCGGCGGCGTCGACCGCGAACCGCGTCCGTCCGGCCGTCGGCCGCGGGCGCGCCGACGCTGAGGCCGCGGCGCGGACCCGGTGAGCGGGGGCGGTCGCTGGAGCGTGCCCGGCGCGGACTGCGTCCCCCGGTCGGCGGCCGCGCTCACCTGCAGGGGGTGCTGACCCGCCACGGTGACGCGATGGCGCCGGGGCGGTTCCCGGTCATCCGCGTCGTGGACGGGGTGCGGCACGGCCGGGACCTCGCCGACGCCCTGGAGCGGGGTGCCCGGACGTCCCCTCCGGCCTCGGCGGCTGTCGCCGACCTGCTGTTCACCGCGCGTCCGGACCGACGCCGGCCGTGCGCGCGGCGACCGGTCGCGCGCTGCCGGGCGGTCCGCGGAGGACACCGGCGTGCGCTTCCGGACGCTGGGCCGGCCCGCGCGGCCGTGTACGCCCGCGGTGCGGATCGGCCTAGACTCGGGCCCGTGCCGCGTACGCTGATCATCACCAACGACTTCCCGCCCCGTCCCGGGGGGATCCAGGCCTTCGTGCACGAGCTGGCGATGCGTCGGCCCGCCGACTCCGTCGTGGTCTACTGCTCCACCCCGGGGGCGCGCGGCTCGGCCGCGTGGGGCAGGGCCTCCGACTTCGACCTCGACCTGCCGTTCCCGGTCGTACGGGAGCGCACGTCCGTGCTGCTGCCCACCCCCGCGGTGGGCCGGCGGGCCGCGCGCATCGCCGAGCTGGAGGGCTGCGACTCCGTGCTGTTCGGCGCCGCGGCGCCGCTGGGGCTGCTGGCCGGGCGCCTGCGCGGCGCCGGGGTGCGGCGCATCGTCGGACTCACGCACGGACACGAGACCGGCTGGTCGACCCTGCCGGGTGCGCGCCGGGCGCTGCACCGCATCGGTGAGGATACCGACACCCTGACCTACCTCGGCGAGTACACGCGCACTCGCCTTGGGCGGGCGCTCTCGCCCGCGGCCGCCGACCGCATGCGGCGGCTGGCGCCCGGCGTCGACGCGGAGCGGTTCAGGCCCGGAGCCGGCGGGGCCGGCATCCGCGAGCGCCACGGCCTGACCGGGCGGCCGGTGGTGGTGTGCGTCTCGCGCCTGGTGGCGCGCAAGGGGCAGGACACGCTGCTGCGGGCCTGGCCCCGCGTGCTGGCCGACGTGCCCGACGCGGCCCTGCTGCTGGTAGGCGGCGGCCCCTACCGGGGGCGGCTGGAGGCTCTGGCGCGCGACCAGGGGGTCGCGGACTCGGTGCGCTTCACCGGCGACGTTCCGGCCGGCGAGCTGCCCGCCCACTACGACGCCGGCGACGTGTTCGCGATGCCCTGCCGCACCCGCAACGGCGGGCTGGACGTCGAAGGGCTGGGCATGGTCTACCTGGAGGCCTCGGCCGCCGGTCTGCCGGTCGTGGCCGGGCGCTCCGGCGGGGCGCCCGACGCGGTGCGCGAGGGCGAGACGGGCCTGGTGGTTGACGGCGCGTGGCCCGGACCGACCGCGCGGGCGCTCATCCGGCTGCTGCGCTCCCCGGCGGAGGCGGCGGCCATGGGCGAGCGCGGGCGCGCCTGGGTGCAGGCGGAGTGGAGCTGGGAGGGCGTCTCGGCGCGTCTGGGGGAGCTGCTGGAGGGCTGACCGCGGGTGGCCCGTCCCGGCCACGCCTGGCACCCCGCGTACAAGCCTGGGAGCCTGCAGCACTCGTGTACGCGGTGCGCCGCCGGCCCGCCGGTTCGACGGGGCACGGCCCCGCCGGGCCCGGCCCCCGGATGCGGCGAAGGCGGGTGCGGGCGCGCCCGGCCCGCACCCGCCCCGCCGATCGCCCGGCCCGCGCGGGTCAGCCGCTGTAGAGCCGGTCGATCTCCTCGCTGAACTGCTTGGCCACGACGTGCCGCTTGACCTTGAGCGACGGCGTCATCTGGCCGCCCTCCTCGGAGAAGTCCGACGGCAGGATGGTGAACTTGCGCACCGACTCGGCGCGCGAGACCGCCTTGTTGGCGTCGTCGACCGCCTCCTGGACAGCGGCCACCAGATCGGGGTCCTCGACCAGGTCGGGGATGTCGCCGGTCTTGCCCTTCTCCTTCTTCCAGAACTCGAAGGCCTCGGGGTCGACGGTGATCAGCGCGGAGATGAAGTTGCGGTTGTCGCCGACCACCATGCACTGGCTGACGATCGCGTGGCCGCGCAGCCGGTCCTCGATCACCGCGGGGGCGACGTTCTTGCCGCCGGCCGTCACGATGATCTCCTTCTTGCGGCCGGTGATCGACAGGTAGCCGTCCTCGTCCAGCACGCCGAGGTCGCCGGTGCGGTACCAGCCCTCGGAGTCGAAGGCCTCGCGCGTGGCCTGCTCGTTCCGCCAGTACCCGCGCATCACGTGGTCGCCCTTGACCAGGACCTCGCCGTCCTCGTCGATGCGGTGGCTGACCCCGGGCAGCGGGGGCCCCACCGTGCCGATCTTGTTCGCCGACGGGCTGTTCACGGAAGTGGGGGCCGAGGTCTCGGTGAGGCCGTAGCCCTCGATGATGGTCAGCCCGACACCGCGGAAGAAGTGGCCGAGCCGGTCGCCCAGCGCGGAGCCGCCCGAGACCGAGTACCGGGCCTGCCCGCCGACGGCGGCGAGGATCTTGCCGTAGACCAGCCGCTCGAACAGCGCGTGGCGCAGGCGCAGCGCCAGCGGCACGCGGCCGGAGTCCAGCGCACGGCTGTAGGCGACGGCGGTGTCGGCGGCGGCGCGGAAGATGCGGCCCCGGCCCTCGGAGACGGCCTTCTGCTCGGCCTTGTTGTAGACCTTCTCGAACACGCGGGGCATGGCGAGCAGGAACGTGGGGCGGAACGAGCCGAGCGCGTCGATGACCTCGGGGCCCGTGGTGGGGAAGTGGCCCATCACGGTGCGCGACTCCACGCAGCCGACCTGGATGATGCGGGCGAAGGAGTGCGCCAGCGGCAGGAACAGCAGCGTGGAGCGGCCCTCGATGGAGAAGACCTCGTGCAGCGGTCCGTGCACCGTGTTGAGGATGGTGAAGAGCAGGTTGCGGTGGGTCAGCTCGCAGCCCTTGGGGCGGCCGGTGGTGCCCGAGGTGTAGATCAGGGTTGCGGCCTCGTCGGCGGTGCCCGCCGTGCGCCGCTCCTCGACGGCGGAGTCGCCGACGCCGTCGCCGCTCTGCCGGAACTCGCCGAACGCCGGACCCTCGATGCGCCAGACGTGCTCCAACTCGGGCAGGTCGCCGCGGACGGCCTCGACACGTGCGGCGTGCTCGTCGCTCTCGGCGAAGACCGCCCGGCTCCCGGAGTCGCTGAGGATCCAGGAGATCTGCTCCTCGGACGAGGAGTCGTAGATCGGGACCGTGACGCCGCCCACCGACCAGACCGCGTAGTCGATCACGGTCCATTCGTAGCGGGTGCGCGACATCAGGCCGACCCTGTCGCCGTGCTCGATCCCGGCCGCGATCAGGGCCTTGGCGACGGCCGAGACGTCGTCGCGGAACTGCGCGCAGGTGACGTCGCGCCACTGGCCGTCCTCCTGCCGGCGGAACGCGACGGCGTCGGGCTCCTCCCGGGCCCGCGCAAAGAGCGTGTCGGGCAGCCGCGACTCGGCCGCGACCTCCACCTTCACCGGACTGCTGAATTCGCGCACGTCATTGCTCCCGGACATCTGCTTCCACGAGGGGACAGCACGACCGTAACAACTTTCCCTACCCGCGGGTAGAACACGTTCTCGGCTGGACGGCGTTGGTATCCGAAAGTGACCTTCAGCCCCGTACCGGCCGCGTACCGGCTGTTTCCCCGGGCCTACCCCGGAATCCTCCGGGGGGTCCCCGGATTTCCCCCGGGCGCCTCGCCCGGACCGCGCCCCGGGCGGCTAACGTGACGGGCAGAGCCGAGGAACAGGGCCGACAGGGAAGCGGGGTCGAAGTCACCATGGCCGAGCCTGATCGCGGCACCGACCGCACCGACAAGGACGGCAACGGGTCGCAGGACATCATCGACGACGCGCTGCGCATGGTCGACACGCTGCAGAGGCGGCTGCTCGTGGCCGGGGTGCGCCGCGGCGCCGCCGCGGCGACCGCACCGCCGCGCAAGGGGGACGTGTGGGAGGAGGCCGTCAAGTACGAGCAGCCCCGGCCCGCGGTCTCACCGGTGGACGAGCTGCTGGGCATCGCGCGCAAGAAGGGCCCGGAGGTCGTCGGACACCTCGGGCGGGCCGGCATCGCCGTGGTCGGCGCCGTCGGCGAAACCCTGGGCGTGGTCGAGCGCGCCCTGGAGCGCCGCACCCCCGACCCCGAACGGCCGCGCCCGAGCGACCGGGGGTCCCAGGTGCGCTCCGAGGTCGAGGCGCCGCGTGAGATCCCCCGCGGGGACTGAACTAGAATCCCGCGGGAACCGGTTTAGACCAATCGCCGTGCCGCCCGCGCTCCACCCACTGCGCCCCTGAGCCGCGGTGCGCCCGGCGCCGCGCGCACCGCGGGAGACGAGCAGGAGGAGCCGCGCATGCGGATGACGATCGGCGTGGACATCGGCGGCACCAAGGTGGCCGCCGGGATCGCCGACTCCGAGGGCCGGGTCCGCGACGTCGTCACGCACCCCACCCCCTTTGGCGACGGCGAGGCCCTGGCCGACGTCGTGGGCGGGGCGGTGCGCGAACTGCGCGACGGCCACGCCGACGGCGCCGTCGCCGCCGTCGGCGTGGGCACCGCCGGGTTCGTCGACGCCGACCGGGCGACCATCGTGCTCGGCGCGAACCTGGGACTGGCCGAGGAGCCGTTCAAGGAGCGGCTGCGGCGGCGCGTGGACCTGCCGGTCGTGGTCGAGAACGACGCCAACGCCGCCGCGTGGGCCGAGGTCCGCTTCGGCGCCGGCCGCGGCAGCGGGCACGTCGTCTGCGTCACTCTGGGCACCGGAGTGGGCGGCGCCGTCGTCATGGACGGCGAGCTGCAGCGCGGGCGCTACGGCGTGGCCGGCGAGGTCGGCCACTACCGGGTCGTGCCGTTCGGGCGCCGGTGCGGATGCGGCAACCACGGCTGCTGGGAGCAGTACGCCAGCGGCCGCGCCCTGGTCGGCGAGGCCCTCGACCTCGCCCGCGCCGAGCCCAAGCGGGCCGAGCGGATGGCACAGCTGGCCGGGGGCGAGGCCGAGGACATCCAGGGCCGCGAGATCACCGCCGCCGCGATGGAGGGCGACGAGGGCGCGCTGTCCTGCTTCCGCGCGGTGGGGGAGTGGGTGGGCCTGGGGCTCGCCGACCTCGCCGCGATCCTGGACCCGGAGCTGTTCGTGATCGGCGGCGGAGTCTCCGACGCCGGCGACGTCCTGCTCGGGCCGGTCCGCGACTCCTTCGCCCGGCACGTCACGGGGCGCTCCACCCGCCGCCTGGCCGAGATCCGCATCGCCGAGCTGGGCTCCCGGGCGGGCATCGTCGGCGCCGCCGACCTCGCGCTGCGCTGATCCCCCTCCACCGCGCCCGTCCCGTCCGCGGGCGGCGGCATGGGCGGCGCCGTCCACCCATGCCGCGAGGCGGCGCGGGTAGTCGTGCGAGTGTGACGGAATTCCGGATGCTCAGCTACAACGTGCACGGCCTGCGAGGCGGCCCGGACGCCGTGGCGCGGGTGGTCGACGCCTGCGCGCCCGACGTCGTGTGCCTTCAGGAGGCGCCGTACCTGCTGCGCTGGCAGTCCCGCAGGCGCAGGCTGGACCGCTCCATCGGCATGGTCCCGGCGATCAGCCGCCGCACCGGCGGGCTGGCCGTGCTGTACCGCCCGGGGATCGAGGTGCACCGCATCGGGCACCATGTGCTTTGCCGCTATCCGGGCCTGCGCGTGCGGAGCCTGTCCATGGCCGCGCTGCAGGTGGAGGGGCTGCCGCTGCTGGTCGCCTGCGCCCACTTCGACCCGCACCCCGGGGCCCGCCTGCACCACGCCGGGGAGGCGGTGGACCGCCTGGCCGCCTTCGCCGCCGAGAACCCGGGGCCGTTCGTGCTCGCCGCCGACGCCGCCTGCTCCCCCGGGGACGCCGCCTGGCGGCTGCTGACCGCCGGGCTGCGCGACGCCGCGGCCGAGCACCCGTGGGGCGGTTCGGCGACCTTCCCCGCGCACGCGCCGCGCCGCCGCGTCGACGGCGTCTTCGTCTCGGGCGACGTCCTGGTGCGCCGGGCCGGTGTGCCCGTGGACCTGGTCGACCCGGCCGACATGGCCGCCGCGAGCGACCATCTCCCGGTGCTCGCCGACATCGTGCTAGGCGAGGCAGGCGAGGCAGAGGAGGGGCGGCGCCCGGTCGGAGGCTGACCGGCGGGCGGCCCGCGCCGGGGGAGGGCCGCCCGCCGGGCGGCGCCGCGTGCTCAGCCGGTCGGCCGGCGGTGCGCCGCGCCGCGGCTCAGCGCCACCGGGCGGTGAAGGCCTGCGCGCAGTCCTCGCCGGGCGAGTCGGCGGAGGCCGAGCGGTCGGCGCCGACTCCCATTCGACGGACCCCGCGGGGCCGACCTTCACCAGCTTGTACCCGAAGGCCGTGCCCTCGGGCGGTTGCGCCGACCACGCGGACGTTCTGCCCGTACACATAGGGACGTCGTGCGGGGAACTCGGTCAGTGCGTAGCGCGCCCGGGCGGCGCGGTCCGAGCGGGAGCGGGCGGGCGCGGGTGCGGCGTACGGGGAGAGCCGGAGGCGCGGGGGTGCGCGGCTACGCCGCGGTGCCCGGGTTGTCGTCGGGCCGCTCGGTGCCGGTTCCGTCGGACTCGGGGGCGGGCACGCCCTCGGGGTCGGTGTCGGCCTCGGCCGACGAGCGCGTGCCGCGCTTCCTCCCCTTCTTGCGCGTGGACTTGCGCTCGGCCTTCTCGGCGCGCCTGCGCTCCTTCTCGCCGGCGTGCTGCTCCTTCTTCTCCTCCTTGGCCGCCGCCTCAAGCTCGGACTTGACCGACTGGGCGTAGCGGTCGACGTACTCCTGGCCGGACAGCTCCATCAGGGAGTACATGATCTCGTCGGTGACGGCGCGCAGGACCCGCGGGTCGCGCTCCATCCCGTAGTAGCGGGAGAAGTCCAGGGCCTTACCGAAGACGACCTTGGGCCGGATGCCGAGCTTGGGCAGGGTGCGCCCGGGCGGCATGATCTTGTCGGCGTTGATCATGGCCATCGGGACGACCGGCGCCTTGGACTCCAGCGCCATGCGCGCCACCCCGGTGCGGCCGCGGTAGAGCTTGCCGTCGGGCGAGCGCGTGCCCTCGGGGTAGATGCCCAGCAGCTTGCCCTGCTTGAGCACCTTCAGCCCGGTGCGCAGCGCCGCCTCACTGGCCTTCCCGCCGGACCGGTCGATGGGGATCTGCCCGACCCCGGTGAAGAACAGGCGGCTGAGCAGCCCCTTGGGCCCGGTCCCGGTGAAGTACTCGGCCTTGGCCAGAAACGTGATCTTGCGGGGCAGGGGCAGCGGCCCGAAGAAGTGGTCGGAGAAGGACAGATGGTTGCCGACCATGATCGCCGGTCCCTGTCGGGGCACGTTCTCGACGCCTTCGGCGCGCGGCTGCCACAGCACCGCGATCACAGGTCCCAGAATCGCCTTGACAACCCAATAGAACACCGGCACTCACCCCCGCTCACGCGGGGCGTGCTTCGACGAACTCGCCACGTCAGCCTTCCCGCTCACACGAACATTCGCCGTCATCTTCCCATTGTCGCGGGCGTACTACCAATGGCGGAACAAGTTACCCGCAGGTAGTCGCGCCGCGGGTGCCGCGGACCCGCCCGCGGGCCGGTGCTGCGGCCGTTTCCGCCGACCCCGGGACCGGGTATCCGGGAGGCGGAGCGCGTACTAGTTTCGTAAAGTCGGTCAGTGAACCCGCGGCCGTCCGCCGCACCCCGCCGGATCCTCAGGAGGGCCCTCCATGCCGACGATGCCGGGTGCCGAGCCCTACCGCCGATCCGGCGACGGCGTCGGCGTGCTGCTGTGCCACGGCTTCACCGGGACGCCCCGCGCCCTGCGCCCCTGGGCCGAGCACCTGGCCGAGGCCGGGCTGGCCGTCGACGTCCCGCTGCTGCCCGGCCACGGCACCAGCTGGCAGGAGATGGCCAAGACCACGAGCACGCAGTGGGTGGAGGCCGTGGAGTCCGCGCTGCTGCGGATGCACGGGATCTGCCACACCGTCTTCGTCATGGGTTTGTCGATGGGCGGCTGCCTGGCGCTGCGCATGGCCGAACTGCACCCCGACAAGGTGCGCGGCGTGGTCGTGGTGAACCCGTCGCTGGCGCTGGAGAACCGCCTGCTGCTGGTGGCCCGGCTGCTGGCCCCCCTGGTGCCCACCACCGCCGCGGTGGGTGAGGACGTCAAGAAGCCCGGCGCCGGCGAGGGGTCCTACGAGAGGGTCCCCACCGCCGCGGCGGCGACACTCCCGAGGCTGTGGCGCGCCACGAAGCGCGACCTGCCGGCCGTCACCGCGCCGGTTCTCGCCTACCGGAGTCCCCAGGATCATGTCGTGGGGCCGCAGAGTCTGCGTATCCTCACAAGTAGGGCGGTGAACGCGCCGCTGCGCGTCCACTCCCTGGACAACAGCTACCACGTGGCCACACTCGACCACGACGCCTCAACCATCTTCGACGGCAGCCTCGCGTTCGTGCGCGAGCACAGCAGAAGCGGGGAAGGGACGAAGCGATGACTCATCGCCGGGGCAACGGTCTGCTCGCCGACACCTACGTCCCGCTCATCGTGCTCCCCACCGCCCTGGCCGACCAGATGCTCGACGCGCTGCGCGAGTCCGGCATCGCGGCCTACGCGGTGCAGCTGGACGACGGGCTGCTCGACGACTCCGGCGCGGTGGAGGAACCGCCGACCGACCACCTCTACGTCGACGCCCACGAGCGGGCCACCGCCGAGGAGATCCTGCGCGACCAGCTTCCGGACCTGGAGTACCGGGGCCTCGAACCGGGCGGCGCCGAGACCGCCGAGGGCCCCCGCCGGCAGACGCGGGTGGAGCCCGAGCCCGGTGCGGGGGCGGGGGCCGCGGCGGCGGCCGCCGATGACGACGTGTGGGCCGATCTCGTCGCGCGCTTCTACGACACACCTTCCGCGTCCGAGGCCGCCTGGCCCGACGCCGAGAACCTCGCCGCCGGCGAGCGCCCCGCCTCCCCGGACCCCGATCCCGACGACGCCGCCGAGGACGCCGACGACGAGGAGGCCGGCGGCGCACCGGCCGCCCGCGTGGTCCGCCCGGCCGACCCCGCGGACGACCGCGAGCACTTCGTGCCGCCCCCGCCGCCGCCCCTTCCCCGGGGCGACCTCACCAGCCGGCTGTCCTGGGCCGGGCTCTTCGGCGGCCCGCTGCTGCTGCTGGGCTCGATGCTGCTGGGGATGTCGCTGCCCGGCTGGCTGGCGTTTCTGGCGGTGGCCGCCTTCATCGCGGGATTCGTCGTGCTGGTGGTCCGCATGGGCGACCGCCCGCCCGGCGACAACGGCCCCGACGACGGCGCCGTGGTCTGACCCCGCCGCGCCGCCGCACGCGGCCCGCCGCCGTGCGCGTCCCGGCGCCGCGGCGCCCTCCCGTTCCCCGGCCGGCAGGACCCTGAGCTGATGACCCCCGAATCCCCCGACCTCACCCGCGCGGCGGCCGGCGCCGCGCCCCCTTCCGGGACCGCTTCCGCGCCTTCCGGCTCCCCGACCGCCGCCCCCGGGACCGCGGGCGCCGGAGCGGGCACCGCGGCGAGCGGCCGCGGCGACGGGCGGCCCAGCGGGCCGACCGGGCTCTCCACGCCCCTGTGGCGCGCCATCGCGGTCTTCCGCGCGGCGTCGGTGGGCTACGCCGTGTTCCTGATGGTGCAGTACCTCGACCTGCTCGCACGGCCGTGGGCGGCGTGGGGCGTCCTCTGCGCCATGGCCGCGTGGACCGCCGCATCGGCCGTCCTCTATGCCCGACCGCACCGCCGCACCCGCCTCCTGCTGGCCGCCGACCTCACCGTCGCCTTCGGCTGCCTGGCGGCCACGGCCCTGGCGGTCGAACCCGGCTACCTGCGCATGGCCCCGCCGCTGACGACCACCTGGTTCGGCGGCGCCGTCCTCGCCGCCGCCGTGCTGGCCGGACGGCGCGTGGCGCTGGGCGCGGCGCTGGCGCACGGCGTCGTCGACATCGCGGTGCGGACCGCGATGGGCCTGACCATCACGGCCGCGGTACCGCGCGGCGTCGTGCTGCTGCTCCTGGCCGGCTACTCGGTGGGCTACCTGGCGACCTACGCCGCGGCGGCCGAGCGCCGCTTCGCCGAAGCCGTCGAGCTGGAGGCGCGCACGCGCGAGCGCGAACGGCTGGGCCGCTCCATCCACGACTCCGTGCTCCAGGTCCTCGCGATGGTGCAGCGGCGCGGGGCGGAGGCGGGCGGCGAGGCGGCCGAGCTCGGCCGCCTCGCGGGCGAGCAGGAGGCGCGGCTGCGTGCGCTGATCGCCGGCAGGCACGGCGCGGGCCCGGCGGACGGTCCCGCAGGGGGAGCGGACGGCGGCGCGGCCCCCTCCGCCGCGCCGGGGGACGCCCCGCCGACCGCCGACCTGGCGGGCCTGCTCGACGCGCACGCCGGCGCCCGGGTGACGCTCTCGGCGCCGGCGACCGAGGTCGCCGTGGAGGCCCGGGCGGCCCGCGAGATCGACGCCGCCGTCCGCGAGGCGCTGAGCAACGTCGAACGCCACTGCCCGCCCGGGACCCGGGCCTGGGTCCTGCTGGAGGACGAGGGCGGCACGGTCACGGTCACAATCCGCGACGAGGGCCCCGGAATCGAGCCGTACCGCCTCGACGAGGCCGCCGCCGAGGGCCGCCTTGGTCTCGCCCAGTCGATCCGCGGCCGCATCGCCGACCTCGGCGGCACCGCCGAGATCACCGCGGCCCCCGGCCAGGGCACCGAGATCGAGTTGCGCGTGCCGCGCTAGGTGTGATGTCCCGGCACGTCGGTAACAGCCGACACGCCTCGAACAGCGGTTGCATGAGAAAAGGGCCTGCTGGTCCCGGTGTGGATTGCGGACATCTGCACCGAGGCTCAGGAGGCCTACGTGCGGCCACCGCAACGCCCCGCCGGTTCCCACCGGGCGCCTGCGACCGGGCCGGGCTGCGCGCCGCACTGGACCGCTGGTTCGGTCCGGTGGCCGCACCCGCTTAGCACGGCCGGGGATCGGGGCGGCTACGCCGGCGGCGGTCCGTCGCCGGGCTCCTCCTGGTAGGAGTAGCGCTGCTCCTTCCAGGGGTCGGCGCGGTTGTGGTAGCCGCGCTCCTCCCAGAAACCGCGGCGGTCGGCGGCGAGGTACTCCACCGCGCGCACCCACTTCACGCTCTTCCACCCGTACAGGTGCGGCACGACCAGCCGCACCGGATGGCCGTACTCGGGCGCGAGGCGCTCGCCGCCGCGGTGGGTGGCCAGCAGCACGTCGGGGGCGAGGAAGTCGTCCAGGCGCATGTTGGCGCTGTAGCCGTACTCGGCCCACACCATCACGTGCGTGACGGCGGGCGCGGGCGGAGCCAGCTCCACCAGGGCCGCTGTCGAGACGCCGCTCCAGCGCACGGCGGGCAGGGTGAACCTGGTCACGCAGTGGAAGTCGGCGACGGCCGCCACACGCGGCAGCGCGTCGAACTCGGGCCAGGTCCACCGGTACTCGCCCAGCGACTCGGTGAAACCGTAGACCCGCAGGTCCCATCTGTGCGCACGGAACCGCGGCACCGGGCCGTAGTGCAGGGCGGGTCGGCCGCGTGGCACGTGCTGCCCCGGCGGCAGCGGCTGATCCGACAATCGCTCTCCTTCGCGCGTTCTTCGCCATCCTGCCAGTGCCGGGCGGCGGCGCGCTCGGCCCCTCCGCCCGTTCGGAGCGGGCCGGGGTATGCGCTATAGTCGCTTCCATGCAGCAGAGCTTTTGGCGCTTTTATGGCTACCGGCCCACGGCTAGGACGGTCGCCCGCCAAGCGCTGCGCTGAGACGGACGACCAGAGGAGCCCCGGGCCGGAAGCGGCCCGGGGCTCCTCTGCTGCCCGGCCCCTTCCGCCCCGCCGCTCCCGGCCCGTCCGGCCGACAACTCCACCGCGTCCGGGAACGGACACCGAAGTGCCGAAGGGACAACGCACATGGTCATCGTCATGGGACCTGGGGCCACACGCGAACATATCGACAACCTCGTCGACCTCGTCGCAAACGCGGGAGGCGAGGCCTACGTGACCCGCGGAGTCAGCCGCACCATCATCGGCCTGGTCGGCGACGTACGGCAGTTCGAGACCCTGGACCTGCGCGCCATGCCCGGTGTGAGCGACGTCCTGCGCATCAGCGTCCCCTACAAGCTCGTCAGCAGCGAGCACCATCCGGGCCGCTCCACGGTGCGGGTCGCCGGCGTCCCCGTCGGCGGCGACAACATGACCGTCATCGCCGGCCCGTGCGCCGTCGAGACCCCCGACCAGACGCTGGAGGCCGCGCGCATGGCCCGCGCGGCCGGGGCCTCGCTGCTGCGCGGCGGCGCCTACAAGCCCCGCACCTCCCCTTACGCCTTCCAGGGGCTGGGCGAGACCGGCCTGAAGATCCTCGCCGACGTGCGCGCCGAGACCGGGCTGCCGATCGTGACCGAGGTGGTCGACGCCGGCGACGTGGACCTGGTCGCCGGCTACGCCGACATGTTGCAGATCGGCACCCGCAACATGCAGAACTTCGCGCTGCTGCAGGCGGCGGGCGAGGCCGGCCGCCCGGTGCTGCTCAAGCGCGGCATGAACGCCACCATCGAGGAGTGGCTGATGGCCGCCGAGTACATCGCCCAGCGCGGCAACCTCGACATCGTGCTGTGCGAGCGGGGCATCCGCACCTTCGAGAAGGCCACCCGCAACACCCTCGACATCAGCGCGGTGCCGGTGGCCCAGAGCCTGTCGCACCTGCCGGTGATCGTGGACCCGTCCCACTCGGGCGGCAAGCGCGAGCTGGTCCTGCCGCTGTCGCGCGCGGCGATCGCGGCCGGCGCCGACGGGGTCATCGTCGACGTGCACCCCGCGCCCGAGACCGCGCTGTGCGACGGCCCCCAGGCCCTGTTCGGCGACGACATCGGCGAGCTGGCCGGGATCGCGGCCACCCTCGCACCGCTGGTGGGCCGCACCCTCACCGCCGCGCCGGCGCCGACCGCGGCCGGCGTGTAGCGGAGGCCGGACGCACCGGGGTTGTCCCGTCCGGCGGTCTCCGCGGAGACCGCCGGACCGGCGCCGTCAGGCGGCGGGTCGGGCGGCCGGCAGCGCGGCCCTTCAGACCTCGGCGGGCGCCGCGTCGCCCAGGAAGCTGGGGCGGTGCAGCTGCTTGACCGTGAGCAGGTGCTCGGCCAGCTCCTCGGCGTCCAGGCGCTTCTCGATCTGGCGCAGGTCGGGGATCTTGGCGGCGGTCTCGACCTGGCGCGGCGTGAGCAGCGTGCAGCAGTCCTCGTCGGGCAGTTCCGAGATCGACAGCGTGCCGATCCGCCGCGCCTGGTCCATGATCTCGGTCTTGTCCATGCCGATCAGCGGCCGCAGTATCGGCAGGTCCACGGAGTCGTCCAGCGCCGTCAGATTGGTCATGGTCTGGCTGGAGACCTGGCCCAGCGCGTCGCCGGTGACAAGCGCCTCGGCGTTGAGGTCGTCGGCCAGCGCCTCGGCGGTCTTGAGCATCAGCCGCCGCTGGGCGATGATCTGCAGCCGCTCGGCGCCGGAGGACTTCAGCTGCTGCTGCGCCTTGCCGAAGGGCACGACGAACAGCCGCGAGCCCACCTGGTACCGGTCCAGCTGGCGCACCAGGCTGTAGGCCTTGTAGATCGACTCCGGCCCGGTGAAGGGCATGCCCGAGAAGTGCAGGAAGTCGACTTTCAGGCCGCGGCGCATCATCCGGTGCGCGGCGACCGGCGAGTCGATCCCGCCCGACATCAGGACCAGCGCGCGCCCGCTCATGCCCACCGGAAGACCGCCCTGGCCGGGGATGCCGTCGGTGAAGACGAACACCTCGTCCTTGTCGACCTCGATGGAGACCGTGTTCCGCGGGTGCTTGAGGTCGACCGGCAGGCCGTGGGCCTGCTGCACGGCCGCGCCCACGTGCGCGGCGAGCTGCGAGGAGGTCAGCGGGAACCGCTTGTCGCGGCGGCGGGCCCGCACGGCGAAGGCGCCGCTGCGGTCGGCCAGCGCCTGCACCGCGGTGGCGGTGACCGCGTCGAGGTCCTTGGGCACCCGGCGCACCAGGTGCACCCACACCACGCCCATCACGTTGCGCATCCGCTCGCCCAGTTCGGCGACCTCGATGTCGGAGGCGCCGGGCATGCGGACGATGACGACCCCCGAGCCGCGCCGGGTCAGCCGGATCGGGCTCAGGCCGCGCGCGGACGCGCGGATGTTGTTGTGCAGGCGGCGCTCGAACAGGCTGCGGTTGCTGCCCTTGAGTACGATCTCGCCGAGCTTCATCAGCACGCACAGCTCGTGCGGTCCGGACGCCGACCGCTCCGGGACGGCGGCCTGGGCCTCGCGTCCTTCGACGGCCTCGGGCTCGGACATGACGGCCATGACAGCGGCTCCCAGATGTCTCGACGGGTGAGGGGAGGGCGGAGGCCGTTCCCCCGCCGCTTCCAGTATCGGACATCGCAACGACCGGACGCGACGGAGGATTCCCGCGCACGCGGCCGCAGCGGCGCCCGGGGTGTCCGAAACGCCGACGGCGCGCCCCGGCCGCGGTACCCGGCGCAAGCCGGGCGGGGCGGGGCGCGCCGCGGAGCGGTGGGCGGTCGGTGCGCCGCCGCGGTGCGCCGGTCAGCCGAAGAAGACCTCGGCCTCTTCGAAGCGCTCGGCCGGCACGGTCTTGAGCTTGTCGGTGGCCGCCGACAGGTCGACCCGCACGATGTCGGTGCCCTGCAGCCCGACCATCTTGCCGTAGTCCTGGTCGTGGACGGCTTCGATGGCGTTCACGCCCAGCCGGGTGGCCAGCACGCGGTCGAAGGCCGAGGGGGTGCCGCCGCGCTGCACGTGGCCCAGGACGACCGAGCGGGCCTCCTTGCCGGTGCGCGACTCGATCTCCTCGGAGAGGCGCTGGCCGATGCCGCCGAGGCGGACGTGGCCGAAGGCGTCCTTCTCGCCGGCGGAGAGCTCCATCTGGCCGTCCTTGGGGTGGGCGCCCTCGGCGACGACGAGGATGGGCGCGTAGTTGGTCTCGAACCGGCTCTCGACGTGCGCCACGACCTCGTCGATGTCGAAGGGGCGCTCGGGGATGAGGATGACGTTGGCGCCGGCGGCCATGCCCGAGTGCAGCGCGATCCAGCCGGCGTGGCGGCCCATGACCTCCACGACCAGAGCGCGGTGGTGGGACTCGGCGGTGGTGTGCAGCCGGTCGACCGCCTCGGTGGCGATGTTGACGGCCGTGTCGAAGCCGAAGGTGTAGTCGGTGGCGTTGAGGTCGTTGTCGATGGTCTTGGGCACGCCCACGACGTTGACGCCGCGGTCGGTCAGCTGCGTGGCCACCCCCAGGGTGTCCTCGCCGCCGATGGCCACCAGGGCGTCGATTCCCAGCTCGGCCATGTTCTCCTTGACCCGCTCGACGCCGCCCTCGATCTTCATGAGGTTGGTGCGCGAGGAACCCAGGATCGTGCCGCCGCGCGGCAGGATCCCGCTGACGGCCGCCCGGTCCAGGGCCATGGTCGCGCCCTCAAGCGGCCCGCGCCAGCCGTCCCGGAACCCGACGAACTCGTAGCCGTAGTCCTTGATGCCCTTGCGGACCACTGCGCGGATGACCGCGTTCAGCCCCGGGCAGTCGCCGCCACCGGTCAGCACCCCGACTCGCATGCGTGCACTCCTCGAATTCCTGTGGACAACCTGACCGCCCCTGCCGGCGCGGGCGCCGTTCGGGCGGTGCGGACCGCAGGGCGACAGCGGTCGTCCGCCGTCACGCCAGGGGCCACAATGTGACCGGTGCCACGGAAGGCGCGCGCCGAGCGTTGGAAGCCGCCTGCCGGGGGGTAAGTCCCCCGGATGGCGGATCGGAGCCGGGGCGGCGCCTTCAGTCCCGCACCGTCCGCATGGTCTAGACCATAGTCGCCCAACGTGCTGGAGGCCAACCCATGTCCGTCCTCGCGCTCGATGCCGGCACCACCGGCGTGACCGCACTCGTCGTCGACGACAACGGCGGTGTTCTCGCCCGCGGCTACCAGGAGTTCGCCCAGCATTACCCCGAGACCGGCTGGGTCGAGCACGTTCCCGAGGAGATCTGGCAGGCGACCCTGGCCGCGTGCCAGACGGCCCTGGACGCCACCGACAGCGTGCCCACCTGCGTGGGCATCACCAACCAGCGCGAGACGGCGGTGCTGTGGCACCGCAAACGCGGCAGCTCGCCGCGCAGAGCCGTCGTCTGGCAGGACCGCCGCACCGCGGGCATCTGCGCCGAGCTGCGCGAGGCCGGGCACGAGGGCCGCGTGACCGACGTCACCGGCCTGCGGCTGGACCCCTACTTCACCGGCACGAAGCTCACCTGGATCAGCCGCAACGACCAGCGGGCCTGGAGCGGCGTGGAGTCCGGCGAGACCGTCGTGGGCACCGTCGACTCCTACGTCATCAGCCGGATGACCGCCGGGGCCCGGCACGTCACCGACGCCTCCAACGCCTCCCGCACCCTGCTCTACGACATCCACCGCGGCGAGTGGTCGCAGGAGATGTGCGACCTGCTCGGCGTGCCGCTCTCGGCGCTGCCCGAGGTCGTGCCCTCCTACGGGGTCGTCGGCGAGACCGATCCCCAGGAGTTCCTCGGCCTGCGGATTCCCATCGCCGGGATCGCCGGCGACCAGCAGGCCGCCATGTTCGGCCAGAACTGCTACACCCCGGGCACCTCCAAGTGCACCTACGGCACCGGCTCCTTCGTGCTGGTCAACACCGGCCAGCAGCCGGTGGCGCCCGACCACGGCCTGCTCAGCACCGTGCTGTGGCAGCACCCCGACGGCCGGCTCGACTACGCCCTGGAAGGCTCGATCTTCGTCACCGGCGCGGCCGTGCAGTGGCTGCGCGACGGGTTGGGCCTCATCGACAGCGCGCCGCAGTCCGAAGGGCTGGCCGCCAGCGTGCCCGACTCCGGCGGCGTGGTGTTCGTCCCGGCGCTGACCGGCCTGGGGGCGCCCGACTGGGACCCTCACGCCCGCGGCGCCATCTTCGGCATCACCCGCGGCACCCAGCGCGCCCACATCGCCCGCGCCACCCTGGATGCGATCGCCTTCGAGGTCCGCGACGTGGTCGAGTCCATGGCC
The DNA here is from genome assembly GCF_039542725.1 of Streptomonospora halophila. Classification (NCBI taxonomy): domain Bacteria; kingdom Bacillati; phylum Actinomycetota; class Actinomycetes; order Streptosporangiales; family Nocardiopsidaceae; genus Streptomonospora; species Streptomonospora halophila. The sequence continues at coordinate 384,379 of NZ_BAABIK010000001.1, forward strand.
GCCGCCTCCGGCACCCGGCTGCCGGAGCTGCGGGTGGACGGCGGCGCCTCCACCAACGACCTGCTCTGCCGCATCCAGGCCGACCAGCTCCAGGTCAGCGTGGCCCGGCCCGAGGTGCAGGAGACCACTGCGCTGGGCGCCGCGTTCCTCGCGGGACTGGCCACCGGCGTGTGGTCCTCCACCGACGAGCTCGCGCGCACCTGGCACCTGGACCGCCGCTTCGAGCCCGGCGACCGCGACGACGCCGCCCACCGGCGCTGGCGCACCGCCGTCGAGCGCTCCAAAGGCTGGGCCGAGCTCCGCTGAAGCCCCGCCCGCGCGGGCCCGCGCAGGCACCGCCCGTGCGGCCGCACTCGCGCGGCGCCGCGGGCGCCGGCGGGCGCGCCGCGCGGCGCCCGGGCTCACTCGTCGCCGTCGAGCCCCCGGTCGATCGCATAGCGCGCCAACTCGACGCGGTTGTGCAGGTGCAGTTTGCTCAGCGTGTTCTGCACGTGGTTCTGCACGGTGCGGTGGGACAGGGTCAGGCGCTCGGCGATCTGCTTGTAGCCCAGCCCCTTGGCCACCAGCCGCAGCACCTCGGTCTCGCGCGGGGTCAGCGACGGCGCCGCGGGCTCGCCGGCCGGCTCCGGCTCGGCGGCCATCCGGCGGTACTCGCCCAGCACCAGCCCGGCGAGGCCGGGGGTGTAGACCGCCTCGCCGGCGTGCACCCGGCGTACGGCCTCCAGCAGCTCCTCGCGCTGGGCCGACTTCACCAGGTAGCCGGTGGCGCCGGCCTTGACCGCCTCCAGGACGTCGGCCTGCTCGCCGCTGGCCGAGAGCACCAGCACGCGCGGCGGCTCGCCGCCGGCCAGCAGGCGGCGCGTGACCTCCACGCCCCCGATGTCGGGCAGCTGCAGGTCGACCACCGCGACCGTGGGCCGGGCCGCCGGGGCCACGCGCACGGCCTTGGCGCCGTCGCCCGCGGTCGCCACCACCGCGAAACCGGCCTCGGCCAGGTCGCGCGCCACCGCGTCGCGCCACATGGGATGGTCGTCGACGACCATGACGCGGACCGCGCGCCCCTCCGCCGACTCCGCCTCTGCCCGGTCGATCATGGGGCGACTCTAACGGAGCCTCCGCGGCGGCCGCGGCCCTCGGCGGGAGGCGGTGGTGCGGTCAGTCGTCACCGCCGTCGCCGTCGCCGCCCTGGCCGTTGCCGTGGCCCGGCGGCCTGCCGCCGCCACCGCCGGTGTCGAACGGGCTGGCGACCAGCTCGATCTCGGTGTCCTTCTCGGCCTCGCCCTGCGGGCTGTAGCTGGTGACCGTGTCGCCGCCGAAGATCCTGGTGACCTTCACCTTGAAGCCCAGCTCCTCCAGCTTCTTCTTCGCGTCGTTCACGTTCCATCCGGTCACATCGGGGATCCCGATCGCCGCGGGCCCCGAGGACACGGTGATCGTGACGGTGTCGCCGGAGCTCACGGTCTCGCCGCCGGGCGGGTCCTGCGATACGACCTCGCCCTCGGGGACGTCCTCGCTGGGCTCCTCGGTCACCGAGACCTGCAGCCCGGCGTCCTGCAGCGCCGTCTCCGCCTGGTCCTGCTGCATCCCCTCGACCTGGGGGACCTCGAACCCCGCGCTGACGGACAGGGTGACCGGCTCCTCGCGGTCGGCGTCGGTGCCCGCCTCGGGGTCGGTGCTGATGACCGTCCCCGCCGGCTGGTCCTGGGACTCGGTCTCCTGCTCCACGACCTCGGCGAAGCCCTGGTCCTCCAGCGCGGCCCGCGCGTCCCCGGCGCTCTGGCCCACCAGGTCGGGCATCTCGACGGTCTGCGGCCCCTTCGACAAGAAGAGCTTGACCGTGTCGCCGGGGAGGATGCGCTCACCCACCGCGGGCTCCAGCTTGGCGACGGAGCCGGCCGACTCCTCGGAGTAGACGCGCTTGTCGGAGGTCTCGATCTGCACCGGGATGTCGCCCAGCACCGCGCGGGCGCCGGACTCGTGCATGCCGACGACCTCGGGCACGGGCTCGTACCTGCCGACCAAGAACCACCAGCCGAACACCAGGAGCACCACCGCGAGCACGCCCGCGACGATCATCATCGGGTAGCTGCGGTAGTCCAGCCGCAGGCGGGAGCGCCGCCCCCGCCCGCCGCGGAACGCCGGTGCGGCCTCCTCCCCGGCCGGCCCGCCGGTCTCGACGACGAGGGTGTCGTTGGACCCGTCCGAAGCCGGGGGCGGCGCGGCGGTGTGACCGCCGTGGGCCGCCTCGGCCGCCCCGGCGGCCGGCAGCGCCGACTTGGTGTTGAGCACCAGGGCCAGGTACTGGCCGGCGTCGCCGGGCCGGTAGCTGGGGTCGCGCTCGGTGGCGCGGGTGACCAGGGTGTCGATCTGGGGCGGCAGCCCGGGGACGGCGCGCGAGGGCCGCGGCACGTCCTCGTTGACGTGCTGGTAGGCGATCGAGATGGGGGTGTCGCCGGTGTGCGGCTGCGCGCCGGTCAGCAGCTCGTAGAGCATGATGCCGGCCGCGTAGACGTCGGTGCGCGCGTCCGCGGCGCCGCGCTCGATCTGCTCGGGCGCCAGGTAGGCGGCGGTACCCATCACGGTGCCGGTCTTGGTGGTGGCCTGCTGGGAGGACTCCACCGCCCGCGCCAGGCCGAAGTCGGCGACCTTGACGCGGCCGTCCTCGGTGAGCAGCACGTTCTCGGGCTTCACGTCGCGGTGGACCAGTCCGGCCTGGTGGGCGGCGCCCAGCGCCGCCAGCACCGGCGAGATGACCTCGACCGCGTCCGAGGGCGACAGGCGCCCGCGCGCGTTGAGCATGTCGCGCAGTGTCCGCCCCGGCACGTACTCCATGGCCAGGTAGACGTGGCCCTGGTCGGTGCCCTGGTCGTAGACCTGCACCACGTTGGGGTGGGAGAGCTTGGCCACCGAGTGCGCCTCGTTGATGAAGCGGCGCACGAAGGAGGGGTCCTGAGCCAAGGAGGGGTGCATGACCTTGCAGGCCAGTCGCCGGTCCAGCCGCGTGTCGTGCGCGACGTAGACCGTGGCCATGCCTCCGCTGGCCACCCGTGCCTCGACGTGGTAGCGCTGATCGAGTGTCGTGCCCACCAGAGGGTCGGCAGTCGTCATGTCCACACCCGGGAGTGTAAGGCGTCGTGCGTGCGGGGGTGGCGCCTGCGGTGGTCCGCGGCCCGACCGCGACCGGGCACAAGCCCCTGAACTGGGCGGACTGCGCGGCCGAGGGTGAGACCGGACACGCGGGCCGTCCGGGCGCCGCCGGACGGTCCGCTGTGGATCCTAGTCCACGGCCGGGGAGGACGCCCGGGCGTAGCGCCGAACGGGGATGCGCCCGGCGCGTCGGGCGGCGCGGCCGGCGCTCACGGCGTCGCGCATGGCGGCGGCCATCAGTACCGGGTCCTGGGCGCGGGTGACCGCGGTGGCCAGCATGACCGCGTCGCATCCCAGCTCCATGGCCAGGGCGGCCTCGCTGGCGGTGCCGATGCCGGCGTCGATCACCACCGGGACCCCCGCCTGCTCCACGATCAGCTCGATGTTGTGCGGGTTGCGGATGCCCAGGCCGGAGCCGATGGGGGCGCCCAGCGGCATGACCGCGGCGCAGCCGACCTGCTCCAGCCGGCGCGCGAGGACCGGGTCGTCGTTGGTGTAGGGCAGGACGGTGAACCCCTCGTCGACCAGGCGCTCGGCCGCGTCGAGCAGCTCGACCGGGTCGGGCAGCAGGGTGCGCTCGTCGGCGACGACCTCCAGCTTGACCCAGTCGGTCTCCAGTGCCTCGCGGGCCAGGCGGGCGGTGCGCAGCGCGTCGCCGGCGGTGTAGCAGCCGGCGGTGTTGGGCAGCGGCCGGATGCCGTTGCGCCGCAGCACGTCCCACACCGTTCCTTCGGCGCCGGGGGAGACCCGGCGCAGCGCGACGGTGGTCAGCTCGGTGCCCGAGGCGGCCAGGGCGTCCTCCAGGACGCGCAGCGAGGGCGCGCCGCCGGTTCCGGTGATGAGCCGGGAGGTGAACGAGCGCCCGGCGATGACCAGCGGGTCCTCGCCGGACTCCGCGCCGGGGTGCGGCCGGTCCTCGCGGCCGGTGCCGGGAGCTCCGGCGGCCTCCGGGCTCGCCGGGGTGTGCGTATGGGTCACGTCAGCCTCCTTGGACCGCGGTGAGCACGTCGACGCGGTCGTCCTCGCCGACCTCGGTGGTGGCCCAGCCCGCCTTGGGCACGACCTCGTCGTTGAGCGCGACGGCGATGCCGGCGGGCCGGTGCGTCAGAGAGCGCACGACCTCCTCCACGGTGGTCCGGGGTGGGACCGCGCGGCGCTCGCCGTTGATGATCACATCCACTGGTCCTGCTCGCCTCCCTCGGTGCGGCCGCCGTCCGCGGCGGCGGGGAGACCGCCGGCGGCGCGGGTGGCGGCGAACCGGCGCGCGTAGTCGGGAAGCGCGCCGGTGGTCAGAGCCTGGGCCATGGCGTCACCGGTGGCCGGGGCGAGCAGCACCCCGTGCCGGAAGTGGCCGGCGGCCAGGTGCAGCCCGGGGACCGCGGTGGGGCCCAGCAGCGGTTCGTTGTCGGGGGAGCCGGGGCGCAGCCCCACACAGGTCTCGGCGACCTCCAGCTCGCTGACGCCGGGCACCAGCTCGTGGGCGTCGCGCAGCACCTGCCACAGGCCGCCGGCGGTCAGGCGGGTGTCGAAGCCCTGCTCCTCCTGGGTGGCGCCGAGCACGATCTCGCCGGAGCCGCGCGGTACCAGGTACACGGGCGATCCCTTGACCAGGCCGCGCACGGTGCGGGTGACGATCGGGTCCTCGCCCTCGGGCGTGCGCAGGCGCAGCAGCTGGCCCTTCACCGGGCGCAGCGGCGGCACCACGCCCTCGGGGACCCCCTCGATCGCCGGGGTGCCCACCCCGGCGGCCAGCACGACCTGCCCCGCGGAGACCTCGTTGCCGGAGTCGAGTACGACCCCCCGGGCGCGGCCGCCGTCGAGGACCAGTCGGCCCGCGCGGTCGCGCACGCCCACGGCGCCCCGCCGCTCGGCGGCGGCGCGCATCGCCTCCAGCAGTGCGCGCGGGTCCACGGAGTGGTCGTCGGCCGCCAGGTATCCGCCGCGCACCGACGGCGCCAGCATGGGCTCCAGCCTGCGGCACTCGCGCCCGGTGAGCCGCTCGGTGGACAGGCCCAGGCGCTCCCGCAGCTCGCCGAGGTGGCCGAGCCGGGCCATGTCGTCGGTGTCGAAGGCGACCTGCAGGGTGCCCTCGGCGCGGTAGCCCGCATCCAGCCCGCTGTCCTCCTCAAGTTCGGCGACGAAGGAGGGGTAGCGGTCGCGGGAGAGGACGGCGAGGCGCATCAGCGCCTCCTCGCCGTAGGAGGCCTCGGTGGCGGGGGTGAGCATGCCGGCGGCCACGGTCGAGGCGGAGCCTTCGACCGGTTCGGCCACCACGGTCACGCTCAGCCCGGCGCGGGCGGCACGCCAAGCGGTGGCCAGCCCGACGAGCCCGCCGCCGACGACGACCACGTCGGCGGTGCGCTGCGAGGCGGAGAGGTCGGTCGCTGCACACACGGTCCTGCTGCCACTTCCTTCGCCGGTATGACCCGGATCAGGTTCATGCGGTCGGAGGCGGCCAGCCTCCCTCTCAGCCGGGTCCCGCCCCGGCTCCCGCGGGTGTTCTCGTCCGCACCCATTCTAGGGCCCGGCCCGCCGGGGTGTCCCGGGCGGAGCGGCGCTCCTCCCGGCGGACCGGGCCGGGGCGTGTTCGACGGATCCGTCCACGACTCGGACGCGTGGGTGCGCCCCGTGGTCGGGGCGTGCAGCGCTGTTCCGGAGCGGGGCGCTGCGCAGGAGGACAGCGACCCGCCGAACACGCGCCCTACGCCCTGAGCGATACGCCGCCGCAGCGGAGTTTGGCACGGGGGCGGGTGTGGCACATTGGCAGCGTGAACGAGAACGACAGCGACATCGACGCCCTCGTCGGTGAATGGATGACACTGAAGGACGCGGCGCAGGAGCTGAACGTCAGCCCGAACCGGGTCAAGCAGTTCATCGCCGACCACAAGCTGCTGGGCGTGCGGCGCGGCGGCGAGCTCTGCGTCCCGGCCGCGTTCATCTCCCGCGGCGACGTCGTCAAGGGTCTGCCCGGCACGCTCACCGTCCTGGCCGACTCCGGGTTCAGCACCGAAGAGGCGCTGGAGTGGATGTTCACCCCTGACGACACGCTGCCGGGAGCGCCCATCGAGGCGCTGAGCGACAACCGCGGCACCGAGGTCCGCCGCCGCGCGCAGGCCATGGCCTTCTGACCGCGCCCTGAGCCGGAGGCGTCCGCCCCCGCCGGGGCGGCCCGCCCCGGCGGAGGAGGGCGCGCGCGGGCGCCCGGCCCGCGGCGGTTACCCTGGCCCGGTGAACGCGAGCCTGCGAGAGCGCCTGGACCGGGCGCGCCTCTACCTGTGCACCGACGCCCGCGCCGACCGGGGCGACCTCGCCGAGTTCCTCGACGCCGCGCTGGCCGGCGGCGTCGACATCGTCCAGCTGCGCGACAAGTCCCTGGAGGCCCGAGGGGAGCTCGCCGCGCTGGAGACCGTGCGGGCCGCCTGCGAGCGCCACGGGGCCCTGATGTCGGTCAACGACCGCGCCGACATCGCCCTGGCGGCGGGCGCCGACGTGCTGCACCTGGGCCAGGAGGACCTGCCTGTGGCCCACGCGCGCGCCGTCGTCGGCGCCGGTCCGTTGATCGGCCGCTCCAACAGCGACGCGGCGATGGCGGCCGCCTCCGACCAGGAGGAGGGCGTCGACTACTTCTGCGTGGGTCCGACCTGGACCACGCCTACAAAGCCGGGCCGGGCCGCCGCCGGGCTGGAGCTGGTGGAGCGCACCGCTGCGATGGCCCCGCAGCGCCCCTGGTTCGCCATCGGCGGCATCGACCTGGCCAACCTCGACCGCGTGGTGGCGGCCGGCGCCCGGCGCGTGGTCGTCGTGCGCGCCATCACCGGCGCCGAGGACCCGCGCGCCGCGGCGGAGGAGCTCGCGCGCAGGCTCGCCGCCGCGGGCTGAACGCGCCCGTGCCCCCTCCGGCGGGCGCACCCTTTGCCTAACACCGTCAGGTAACGATGTGCCCGGCATGCTTTCCCGCGTGCCCCGCCCCTTCTAGCGTCGGTGACACGAATCACGTCCGTACTGCGTGAAGGGTGAGGGCGAATGCGCAGCACCATGCAGGACGTCCCGCTGTCCGTCGGCGACCTCGTCCGCTACGGCACCTCGGTGCACAGCCGGGCCCGCATCACCACCTGGACCGGCGGCGAGCCCCGCCGCGCCACCCTCGGCGAGGTCGGCGCGCGCGCCGCCCGCCTGGCCCACGCGCTGCGCGGGCTCGGGGTCGCCGGAGACGAGCGCGTGGCCACATTCCAGTGGAACAACCAGGAGCACCTGGAGGCCTACCTCGCCGTCCCGGCCATGGGCGCGGTGCTGCACACGCTCAACATCCGGCTGCACGCCGACCAGGTCGCCTACATCGCCGACCACGCCGAGGACCGCGTCGTCATCGTCGACGCCTCCCTCGTCCCGGTGTTCGCGCCGGTCCTGCCGCGGCTGCGCACCGTGCGCCACGTGATCGTCGCCGGAGGGGAGCCCGGCGGCCTCGCCGCCGAGGGCGTGGAGGTGCACTCCTACGAGGACCTGCTCGCCCAACGGCCCGACACCTTCGACTGGCCCGAGATCGACGAGCGCGACGCCGCCGCGATGTGCTACACCTCCGGCACGACCGGGGCGCCCAAGGGCGTCGCCTACAGCCACCGGTCGATGTACCTGCACTCCATGCAGGTGTGCATGACCGACGGCATGGCCGTCGCCCAGGGTGACACCGTGCTCGCCGTCGTGCCCATGTTCCACGCCATGAGCTGGGGCCTGCCCTTCGCCGCGCTCATGGTGGGCGCCTCGCTGGTGCTGCCCGACCGCTTCCTGCAGCCGGGCCCGCTGGCCGACATGATCCAGGCCGAGCGCCCGACCATCGCGGCGGCCGTGCCCACCATCTGGCACGGGCTGCTGGAGGAGCTGGAGGCGGCGCCGCGCGACGTGTCCTCGCTGCACAGCGTCATCGTGGGCGGAGCGGCCTGCCCGCCCTCGCTCATGGAGCGCTTCGAGGAGCGCTACGGGGTGCCCATGCTGCACGCCTGGGGGATGACCGAGACCTCCCCGCTGGGCAGCTTCGCGCGCCCGCCCGCCGAGGCCGCCGGCAGCGAGCGCCGCGCCTACCGCCTCAGCCAGGGGCGCCTGCCGGCTTCGGTGCGGGGCCGGCTCATCGGCCCCGACGGCGCGCCGGTGCCGCACGACGGCGCCTCCGTCGGCGAGCTGGAGGTGCGCGGGCCCTGGGTGACCGGCTCCTACTACGGCGGAGAGGACCCGGAGAAGTTCCACGACGGCTGGCTGCGCACCGGCGACGTCGGCTCCCTGACCCCGGACGGCTTCCTGCGGCTCACCGACCGCGCCAAGGACGTCATCAAGACCGGCGGCGAGTGGATCTCCTCGGTCGAGCTGGAGAACTCCGTCATGGCCCACCCGGACGTGGCCGAAGCGGCCGTCGTGGCCGTGGCCGACCCCAAGTGGGACGAGCGCCCGCTGGTCGCCGTCGTCCTCCGGGACGGCGCGGCCGCCGGCGCCCCGGAGCTGCGGGAGTTCCTGGCCGAGAAGATGGCGCGCTGGCAGCTGCCGGAGTTCTGGACCTTCGTGGCGGAGGTGCCCAAGACCAGCGTCGGCAAGTTCGACAAGAAGACCCTGCGCTCCCGGCACGCCTCGGGCGAGCTCGAGGTCGTCGACACGCGCGAGTGACCGCTCGCGGCGCCTCTCCGGCGCCGGCGCGGGTCGGACCGGCGCGCGGTGCAGCGCGCCGGGGCGGGTGCGCAGGCAGCCCTCGACGGACCGGGCGGGCCCTCCGGTCAGCTCGGGCACGGCGGGCGGGACCGCGTCCGGTCCGCCCGCGGCGATCGCGGCGCAGGCGTCGGCGCCGACCCGGGTGCCGGCTCCGGATCCGTCCCGTTCCCCCGGCCGCGCCGATCGCCTCGGGCCCGGTGAGGTCGCAAACGCTCCCGTCGTGCCCGGGCCCGCCGGTGAGCACGGCCACCGCCGCCTCGGCCGCGTCCTCGCGCGAGACCCGCGCCAGGCGGCCCTGCCCGGCGGGCCCGCGGATGAGCCCGTTCCTCCCGGCTTTCCGCGCTTCCTCAAGGAGCGCGTACTGCGCCGGTCCGGGCGCGCGGTCGCCGACCCCGGGACGGCGCGGCCGCGGGCGTTCGCGCGCCTCTCAGCGTGTCGCGGTGCCGGACCCGCCGGACGGGTCTGCGCCGGGCCCGCTGCCGCCGCCGTCCGCGCCGCCGCTTCGGGCCGCGGGACCGTAGCTCAGCCGGCGCAGCAGCACCTCGGCCGGCCCGGGAAGGTCGGCCCGCTCCAGCGCGTAGGCGCCGATCAGCGTGACCAGCCACACGCCCGCGGCGAACAGGGCCGTGGCCGCGCTGCCGAAGTGCGCGCCGAGCCCCAGCCCCCACGCGGCCAGCAGCGGCGCGCACAGCACCGACTGGGCCAGGTAGCAGGACAGGGAGCGCTTGCCGACCGCGATGACGGCGACGGTGCCCGGTCCGGGGCGCGCCCGGCGGCTCACGGCGCGGCCGACCAGGGCGAACAGCGCCACGTAGCCCGCCCCGCCGAGCACGCCGCTCAGCTGCCGCACGCCGCTGAGCGCCGCGGTGACGGCGCCGTTCGCCGGAACGAGGCCGACGTGGGCCAGCGCCTCGGGCAGCGCCGACGCCCAGGCGAGGCCGATCCCCACCGCGGCGGCGGCGACGAGCAGGCGCAGGTGCCGGTCGGTGCGCTCCAGTGCCCGGTGGCGGCCCAGGACCAGGCCCAGCGCCATCATGGCGGGCATCACCAGGGTCAGGGCCTGCAGCGGCGCCAGGAGCGCCCAGGCCGCCAGCCGGTCGGCGACGGAAGCGAGGTAGTCCTCCTCGCTGAAGGAGGACCGCAGGATGCCGGACATGTCCGCTCCCGTCCCGCCGACGGCGCCGGAGGGGGCCAGCGCGGCCAGGGCGGCGCCGACCGCGCTGAACACCCACAACACGAGGGTCAGCCCGACGAGGACCGCCGCCGTCCACCGCATCGCGCGCTCGGGGCGGCGCAGCAGCAGCCCGCCCAGGACGAGCCCCAGCAGCCCGTAGGCGGCCAGGACGTCGCCGAGGAACAGCAGCGCCGCGTGCGCGAAGCCGAGCACCAGCAGCCACAGGTTGCGGCGGCGCACCACCGCGGCCGCGTCCCGCGGCGAGGCGCCCGCCGCGCACTGGCGGTCGTAGATGCGCACCAGCCCGTAGCCGAACAGGCACGCGAACATCGGGTAGACGCGTCCGTCCACGGCCAGGATCATCACGAACTGCACGGCGCGGTCGGCGGCCGACCCGTCGACAGGGTGGGTCCCCAGCGGCGACTGCCGGGAGCCGTAGAGGTACAGCGGGGTGTTGGCCAGCGCGATCAGCAGGAGCATGAACCCGCGGGCCAGGTCCGGGGCCGGAGCCCGCTCCGCCGGGCGCAGCGGTCCGCGTCGGGGGGCCGGTGTGGCGTCCACGATGGTGCCTCCAAGCGCGGGCAGGCCGCCGCAGGACGTGCTTTCCCTTCAGCGTGCCCGATGCGGCCGCCCGGTGCGACCGCCCGAGGGACGGGACGCCGCTCCGCTTCGGGGCGGAGGCGCGGTGCCCCGCGGGAGGAGGCCCGCACCGGGCGGGCCCCGCCCCGCCCGGCCCCCGCCCGCGGCGGCGCGGCCCGTCAGTGCTTGCGGGCGGTGGCGGCGACCACGAGGTCGGCCAGGGCCGAGCGTGCCGAGCCGTCGAGCAGGCCGCTCTCCAGCGCCGTGCCGGCCTGCTCGACGTAGTCGTCGATGCGGCGCTCGCAGGCCGCGAGCGCCCCGCAGTCCTCGGCCACGCCGCGCATCCACTCCACCGCGTCGGTGTCCAGCCCGGGGTCCCCCAGGCGCCGGAGGAACCCGGCGCGGTCGGCCGCGCCCGCGCGCTCCAGCGTCTCGGCCACGATCAGCGTGCGCTTGCCCTCGCGCAGGTCGTCGCCTGCCGGCTTGCCGGTCTGCTCGGGGTCGCCGAAGACCCCCAGGACGTCGTCGCGCAGCTGGAAGGCCACGCCCAGCGGCAGCCCGTAGGCCGTGTAGACGGGGGAGAGGTCCTCGTGGCGGCCCGCCAGCGCCGCCCCCAGGTGCAGCGGGCGCTCGACGGTGTACTTGGCGGCCTTGTAGTGCATGACCCGCAGCGTCGCCTCGACGGCGCCGCCGCCGCGCACCTGCTCCAGCATGTCCAGGTACTGCCCGGCCATCACCTCGGTGCGCATCGCGTCGAAGGGCGTGCGCCCGGCCCGCAGCGCCTCCAGCTCCAGGCCGCTGGCCTGGTAGAGGTCCTCGCTCCAGGCCAGGCACAGGTCGCCGATGAGGATCGCCGCGCCGCGGCCGAAGTCCGCGGCCGACCCGCTCCAGCCCGAGCGCTCGTGCAGCTCCTCCAGGCGCTTGTGGGTGGCGGGCAGGCCGCGGCGGGTGTCGCTGTTGTCGATCACGTCGTCGTGGATGAGCGCGCAGGCCTGCAGGAACTCCAGCGACGCCGCGGCGGCGTGGATGCCCGGCACGTCGGCGCCGCCCGCACCGCGCCAGCCCCAGTAGCAGAACGCCGGACGCAGCCGCTTGCCGCCGGCGAGCATGGCCTCCAGCGCGTCGACGGCCGGCGCCAGCTCGGAGCCGATCTCCAGCAGCTGGGCGCGCCGCCGGGCGACGAACCGGGCGATCTCGCTGTCGACGGCCGAGCGCACGAAGGAGACCGGAGAGGAGGCGGAGAAGGTCATGGGCTGCACATTATCGGTTGGTATGGGGTTCCCCGCCTGATGGCCGGGGTCCGCGCGCCGGGGCATCGGCGGCGCGGCGGCGGGTCCGCTTCTCGCCGCCCCGGTGCCGCCCCGGTGCCGCCGCGGCGGCGGTGCCGAACGGTCCGCGGCCGGGGGCCTCGCGGGCACCCGAGGCCGTTCTGCGGGTGTTCGTGCAGGTGAAGCGGGTAGTGGGTACCCACCCTCCCGGTGCGGGACAGGGCTTCGCCTAAGGTGGAACGCATGGTTGGGTCATCGACACGCAACGGGAGCGCGCCGGCCGCAGCGTCGCGGCCGCGCGACATCCGCGAACTGCTCAAGGCCGGCGAACCGACATTCTCCTTCGAGTTCTTCCCACCGAAGACGGACGAAGGACTGCGCAAGCTCTGGCGGGTGATCCGCCAGATCGAGGCGCTGCAGCCGTCGTTCATCTCGGTGACGTACGGCGCCGGCGGCGGTACACGGGATCTCACCGTCGAGATCACCGAGCAGGTCGCCACTGACACGACACTGCTCCCCGTCGCCCACATGACGGCCGTGAACCACTCCGTGCGCGAGCTGCGCCACCTCATCGGCCGCTTCGCCGGGGTGGGGGTGAACAACCTCCTCGCGCTGCGCGGCGACCCCCCGGGCGACCCGCTCGGCGAGTGGGTCAAGCACCCCGAAGGGCTGGAGTACGCGGAGGATCTGGTCCGGCTCCTCAAGGAGACCGGCGACTTCAGCGTCGGCGTCGCCGCGTTCCCCTACAAGCACCCCCGCTCTCCCGACATCGAGTCCGACACGAGGTACCTCGTGCAGAAGTGCCGCGCGGGCGCCGACTACGCCATCACCCAGATGTTCTTCGACGCCGAGGACTACCTGCGGCTGCGCGACCGGGTGGCGGCCGCGGGCTGCGACACCCCGATCATCCCCGAGATCATGCCGGTGGTGAAGCACTCCACCATCGGGATGTCCGAGCAGCTCTCCGGCGCGCCGTTCCCGCGCCACCTCGCCGAGGAGTTCGACAAGGTCGCCGACGACCCCGAGGCGGTGCGCAAGCTGGGAATCGAGCAGGCGCAGCGCATGTGCGAGCGGCTGCTGGACGAGGGTGCTCCCGGCATCCACTTCATCACGTTCAACCAGTCCACTGCCACACGGGAGATCTACGAGCAGGTCGCCTCCGACCGCCTCCCGGCAATGGCAGGGGCGCGGCCATGATCGTGAAGGGCCGATGAGGGCTGCCGGGGAAGTGGAACTCCGGTAGGACGTCGACGAACCCGCACGAGCGGTAGAGGCCCCGGGCGGCCGTCCGGCCGGCCGGGGTCGACAGGACGGCGGTGCGCTCCCTGCGCGCCGCCGTCAGTGTTTCCAGCAGGCTGCGGCCGATGCCGCGCCCCTGGTGGGCGGGCAGTACGTGCAGCTCGGCGACCTCGAAGGAGTCGGTGAACCAGCGCCGCTCGGCGCCGGGGTCGTGCTCGCGCAGCTCGGCGGTGACGATGTCGTGCCACCACTGCCCGCTGCCGCCGCGGAAGCCGTAGGCGAACCCGGCCGCGCCCCCGCCCTCCCGGGGCAGCGCGCTCACCGAGCGGAACCGGGGGTAGCGGGCGTGCTCGCGCATGATGGAGCGGCGCCCGGGGAGCTGCTCGCGGGGCGGGTCCATCGCGGCCGTGTAGATCTCCATCAGGGCCGGCAGAGCGTGCAGGAAGGCCGGAGCGGCCAGCTCCCACAGCTCGATCTCGGTGGTGCGCACAGGGCCACGGTAGACGACCGGCGTCCGCGCGCGGCGCTGTTGACGGAGGCCGCCGGGGTGCGCTTAACTGTCCATGTTCGTACTTCTGTTCGACTGGCGCCTCGGACGAGGCCCCGTCGGGTCGTCCGGAAGCTACGTTCACCCCGTGCTTGCGGCCCATCTGTCCGGTCGGGCGCGCGGGCGCGGGAAAGCGGCCGGGCGGGGGGAGGGGAAGCCTCTTGCCCGGCCGCGCCCCCTCCGGTCATCCGGGTCGGCGCGCTCCGGGTGCCCGCTCCGCACACCGACGGCCGCGTCCCCGCTGCGCGAGTGCAGCGGGGACGCGGCCGTCGTCGTCTCGGCGCGGCGAACCGCGCGGTCCCGAGGAGCACGGGGACACGGGGAAGCGCGGGACCGGTCCGCGAGGCGCTCGGCGGCATGCCCGCGGCGCGGCGGGGCGGCGCGTCCGCGGCCCGGGGGAGTGGGCGCGGGACGCGCGCCTCGGCCGGCGCGCGCGGTGGGCGCGCGCCGCGGTCTGCCGGTCCGTCTCAGGCCTCTGCCGGAAGGCCTGCCCGAGCCCGCTAGAACGCGTCGACCGCGCGGCGGGCCTCGGGGTCGAGGACGCCCCAGTTGATCAGCTCCTCGGTGAGGTCGCCGGGCGAGCGGTCGTAGATGACCGCCAGCGAACGCAGGTCCTCCTGGCGGATGGACAGCACGCGCCCGTTGTAGTCGCCGCGCTGGCTCTGGATGGTGGCCACATAGCGTGCGAGCGGCCCGGCCTTCTCCTGGGGCAGCTGCTGCATGCGCTCCAGGTCGATCACCAGCTTGGGTGTGGGGCCCAGCGGCGTCGGCGCGGCGCCGCCCGGCAGCAGCTCGGACATGGGCACGCCGTAGAAGTCGGCGAGCTCGGCGAGCTTCTGGACGGTCACGGCGCGGTCACCGCGCTCGTAGGAGCCCACGACGACGGCCTTCCAGCGGCCGTGGGACTTCTCCTCCACTCCGTGCAGGGAGAGCCCCTGCTGGGTGCGGATGGCGCGCAGCCGCGCACCTAGGGACTTGGCGTATTCGGATGGCATCTTCTTCGTCGCTCCCCGGCCGTGAAAGTGGCTGGTGTGGGCGGTAGGGCCCCGAGTCCGCCATGGGCGACCGCGCCCGGCCGAAGGCGCCCGTGGGCTCCTGCCGCAGGGCCCGGACGGAGCGGTCCCGCCCGAGATTGGTTACGGACAGTGACGGTAGGGCTGTTCGGTTGCCAGGTCAAGCCGTTGGGTGGAAATGCGACGATTCAGTGGCCAAACCGTGTGTAAGTGAGAGGGCTCTCATTCCGGGACTGATCGGGACACCGTATCCACCCCGGGTGCGCGGAAAGCCCGTTGGCGTGGGGATTCTGGAGATCCGTCCGGTGTGTGCACCGTGTGTGGCATCCCCTTCGCCGGACAATGGTGCACTATGTCAAGATTGGTGACTGTGACGAGAGTCACATTTTTCGCCGAGTGTCGTCGACCCGCCGCCCGGAGTGCTCTACCTCCGCTGATAGCGTGAAGGCGTTCGACATCCTTTAACCGCCTGTCCCGTGAGGCAGGGAAGGGGGTCACTACTGTGTGTGCGCACCAGCGTGCCGAACGTGATTCGGACGCATCCGCGGGCGGAGCCGCCGATCCGCTCGGATCCGGCTCGCGCGTCCCAGCGGCCGCGCGGACCGTCCTGAACGGCCCCGAGATCCAGCGGGCGCTGACCCGCATCGCCCACGAGATCCTGGAACGCACCAAGGGCGGCGCCGACGTCACCCTGCTGGGCATCCCCTCGCGCGGCGTCCCGCTGGCCGAGCGGCTGGCCGAGCGCATCGAGCGCGTCGAGGGCCGCACCGTCCCCCGGGGCTCGCTGGACATCACCATGTACCGCGACGACCTGCGGCTGGCGCCCGCCCGCGCACTGGGCCGGACCGATATCCCGCCCGAAGGCACCGACGGCCGCCAGGTGGTCCTGGTCGACGACGTCCTGTTCTCCGGGCGCACCGTGCGCGCCGCCCTGGACGCCCTCAACGACCTCGGCCGCCCCCGCGCGGTGCAGTTGGCGATCCTCGTCGACCGCGGCCACCGCGAGCTGCCCGTCCGCGCCGACTACGTCGGCAAGAATCTCCCCACCTCGCTGCGCGAGAACGTCACGGTGCAGCTGGAGGAGTACGACGGGACCGATGCCGTTCTGCTGGGCCCGGCGGAGCGGCCCCGTCCCGGCGGCCGGAGCCACGAGGGGCACGAGGGGGTGGAGGCCTGATGCGCCACCTGCTGTCCGCCGGCGACCTCTCCCGCGACGAGGCGCTGCTGGTGCTCGACACCGCCGCCGAGCTCGCCCAGGTCAGCGGCCGCTCGGTGAAGAAGCTGCCCACCCTGCGCGGGCGCACCGTGGTCAACCTCTTCTACGAGGACTCCACCCGCACCCGCACGTCCTTCGAGCTCGCCGCCAAGCGCCTCTCGGCCGACGTCGTCAACTTCTCCGCCAAGGGCTCCAGCGTCTCCAAGGGCGAGAGCCTCAAGGATACCGCGCTGACGCTGCAGGCCATGGGCGCCGACGGCGTCGTCGTGCGCCACAGCGCCTCGGGGGCCGCCCACCGGCTGGCCGAGTGGGTCGACGGCGCCGTGCTCAACGCCGGCGACGGCACCCACGAGCACCCCACCCAGGCGCTGCTGGACGTCTACACCATGCGCGAGCGCCTGGGCCGCCTCGACGGGCTGCGCGTGGCGGTCGTCGGCGACATCCTGCACAGCCGGGTGGCCAGGTCCAACGTGCTGCTGCTGCACACGCTGGGCGCCGAGGTCACCCTGGTCGCACCGCCCACCCTGGTTCCGGTGTCGGTGCACACCTGGCCCTGCTCGGTCTCCTACGACCTCGACGCCGTGCTGCCCAAGAGCGACGTGGTGATGCTGCTGCGGGTGCAGGCCGAGCGCATGCACGACGCGTTCTTCCCCACCGCGCGCGAGTACAGCCGCCGCTACGGGCTCGACGGCGAGCGCTTCGCCCGTATGCAGGACGACGCCATCGTCATGCACCCCGGCCCCATGGTCCGCGGCATGGAGATCTCGGCCGAGGTCGCCGACTCCCCCCGCAGCACCGTCAACGAGCAGGTCGCCAACGGCGTCAGCGTGCGCATGGCCGTGCTCTACCTGCTCCTGGGCGGCTCCTAGCGCGCACCGCCCCGGCCCCGCCGCGCCCGCCTGCTCCCGGGGCGGCGGCCGCGCCGCGCCCGCAACACGACCACCACACAGAAGCGATGGACCATATGACCCAGAGCAGCGCCGCCTACCTGGTCCGCGGTGCCCGGATCGCCGGGCGTGACCCGGTCGACATCCTCATCCGCGACGGCGCGATCGCCGAGACCGGCACCGGTCTCAGCGCCGCCGGCGCCGCCGTCGTCGACGCCGAGGGGCTCGTCGCACTGCCCGGCCTCGTCGACCTCCACACCCATCTGCGCGAACCCGGCCGCGAGGACGCCGAGACCGTGGCCGGCGGCGCCCGCGCGGCCGCGGCGGGCGGCTACACCGCCGTGCACGCCATGGCCAACACCGACCCGGTCGCCGACACCGCCGGCGTCGTCGAGCAGGTGTGGCGGCTCGGCCGCGAGTCCGGCCACTGCGACGTCCAGCCCGTCGGCGCGGTCACCCGGGGCCTCGGCGGTGTCCGGCTCGCCGAGCTGGGCGCCATGGCCGACTCCGCCGCGGCGGTGCGCGTGTTCTCCGACGACGGCACGTGCGTCTCCGACGCGCTGCTGATGCGCCGCGCCCTGGAGTACGTCAAGGCCTTCGACGGCGTCGTCGCCCAGCACGCCCAGGAGCCCCGGCTCACCGAGAACGCCCAGATGAACGAGGGCGTGGTCAGCGACCGGCTGGGCCTGGCCGGCTGGCCGGCCGTGGCCGAGGAGGCGGTCATCGCCCGCGACTGCCTGCTCACCGAGCACGTCGGCTCGCGGCTGCACGTCTGCCACGTCTCGACCAAGGGCTCGGTGGAGATCATCCGCTGGGCCAAGGAGCGCGGCTGCGACGTCACCGCCGAGGTCACCCCGCACCACCTGCTGCTCACCGACGACCTCGCCGAGAGCTACGACCCCGTCTACAAGGTCAACCCGCCGCTGCGCACCGCCGAGGACGTGCGCGCGCTGCGGGAGGGTCTGGCCGACGGCACCATCGACTGCGTGGCCACCGATCACGCGCCCCACCCGGCCGAGGCCAAGGAGACCGAGTGGGCCACCGCGGCGATGGGCATGCTCGGCCTGGAGACCGCGCTGTCGGTGGTGCAGCACACCATGGTCGACACCGGTCTGCTCGACTGGGCCGCACTGGCCCGGCGGATGTCGGCCGAACCCGCTCGCATCGGACGTCTTGCAGGTCACGGTCGTCCGATCGCCCCCGGCGAGCCCGCCAACGTTACGCTGTATGACGCGGACACCGCCTGGGACATCGATCCGGCGGCCCTGGCATCCAAGAGCGCGAACACCCCGTACCGGGGCATGCGCCTGCCCGGCCGCATCCAGGCGACGTTCCTGCGCGGCGTCCCCACGGTCCTCGATGGGAAGATCCAGTGAATCCACAACCAGCAACCGGCGGCGTGCCCGCGGTCCTCGTCCTGGAGGACGGGCGCGCGTTCCACGGAAGGTCCTTCGGCGCACAGGGCGAGACCCTCGGCGAGATCGTCTTCAACACCGGGATGACCGGATACCAGGAGACCCTCACCGACCCGTCCTACCACCGCCAGATCGTCGTGATGACCGCCCCGCACATCGGCAACACCGGCGTCAACGACGACGACCCCGAGTCGGGCCGGATCTGGGTCGCGGGCTACGTGGTGCGCGAGCCCGCCCGCGTCTCCTCCAACTGGCGCGCCGAGCGCACCCTGGAGGAGGAGCTGGTGCGCCAGAACGTGGTGGGAATCGCCGTCGACGGCACCCGCGCCCTCACCCGCCACCTGCGCGACCGCGGCGCCATGCGCGCGGCCATCAGCACCGTCGAGACCGACCCCGAGCGGCTGCGCGAGCGCGTGCTGGCCAGCCCGCAGATGGCCGGGGCCGACCTGGCAGGCGAGGTCGCCACCGCCGAGCCCTACACGGTCCGACCGCCCGAAGGCGTGGCCGTCCGCTTCCGCGTCGCGGCCGTGGACCTCGGCATCAAGGCGATGACCCCCCAGCGGCTCGCCGAGCGCGGCTGCGAGGTCACCGTGCTGCCGGGCGGCGCCACCGCCGAGGAGATCCTGGCGCTGGAGCCCGACGGCGTCTTCTTCAGCAACGGCCCGGGCGACCCGGCCACCGCCGACGCGCCGGTGGCCGCGATGCGCGGCGTGCTGGAGTCGGGCACGCCGCTGTTCGGCATCTGCTTCGGCAACCAGATTCTGGGGCGTGCGCTGGACCTGGGCACCTTCAAGCTGAGGTTCGGCCACCGCGGCGTGAACCAGCCCGTGCAGGACGTGCACACCAAGCGGGTCTACATCACCAGCCACAACCACGGCTTCGCCGTCGACGCCCCGGCGGACGGCCCGTTCGCGACCCCCTACGGCCGCGCGGAGGTCAGCCACGTCGACCTCAACGACGGCGTCGTCGAGGGCCTGCGGCTGCTCGACCGGCCCGCGTTCAGCGTCCAGTACCACCCCGAGGCCGCCGCCGGGCCGCACGACGCCGCCGAGCACTTCGACGCCTTCTGCGACCTCATGGCCGCCTCCACCGATCCGTCCAGCAGCTCCGGCCGGTCGGCCGAGCCCGCCCAGTCGTAAGCCGGGGGACCGCACATGCCGCGCCGTAATGACCTGAAGTCCGTCCTCGTGGTCGGCTCCGGGCCGATCGTGATCGGGCAGGCCGCGGAGTTCGACTACTCCGGCACCCAGGCCTGCCGCGTGCTCAAGGCCGAGGGCCTGCGCGTGGTCCTGGTCAACTCCAACCCGGCCACGATCATGACCGACCCCGAGATCGCCGACGCCACCTACGTCGAGCCGATCACACCGGAGATGGTCGAGAAGATCATCGCCAAGGAGCGCCCCGACGCGCTGCTGCCGACCCTGGGCGGCCAGACCGCGCTCAACACCGCCGTCGCCCTGCACGAGTCCGGCGTGCTGGCCAAGTACAACGTCGAGCTGATCGGCGCCAACGTCGAGGCCATCCAGTCGGGCGAGGACCGCGAGACGTTCAAGGGCATCGTCGAGCGCATCGGCGGCGAGTCCGCGCGCTCGCGCATCTGCCACACCCTCCAGGAGTGCCTGGAGGCCGCCGAGGAGCTGAGCTACCCGGTCGTCGTGCGGCCCTCGTTCACCATGGGCGGGTCGGGCTCGGGCTTCGCCCACGACGAGGCCGACCTGCGCCGCATCGCCGGCCAGGGGCTCGCGCTCTCGCCGGTGACCGAGGTCCTGCTGGAGGAGTCCATCCTCGGCTGGAAGGAGTACGAGCTGGAGCTGATGCGCGACGGCAACGACAACGTGGTCGTCGTCTGCTCCATCGAGAACTTCGACCCGATGGGCGTGCACACCGGCGACTCCGTCACCGTCGCGCCGGCCATGACCCTCACCGACCGCGAGTACCAGCGCATGCGCGACGTCGGCATCGACGTCATCCGCGAGGTCGGCGTCGACACCGGCGGCTGCAACATCCAGTTCGCCGTCGACCCCGACAGCGGGCGCATGATCGTCATCGAGATGAACCCGCGCGTCTCGCGCTCCTCGGCGCTGGCCTCCAAGGCCACCGGGTTCCCCATCGCCAAGATCGCCGCCAAGCTGGCCGTGGGCTACACCCTCGACGAGATCCCCAACGACATCACCGCCGAGACCCCGGCCAGCTTCGAACCGAGCCTGGACTACGTCGTGGTCAAGGTGCCCCGGTTCGCCTTCGAGAAGTTCCCCGGCGCCGACCCCGCGCTGACCACCACCATGAAGTCGGTCGGCGAGGCCATGGCCATCGGCCGATCCTTCCCCGAGGCGCTGCAGAAGGCGATGCGCTCGGTCGAGAAGAACGGCGTCGGGTTCACCTGGGCCGGCGAGCCCGGCGGCAGGGACGAGCTGGTGCGCGCCGCGGCCACGCCCGGCGAGCTGCGCATGCGCCGGATCCAGCAGGCGCTGCGCGCGGGCGCGGGCGTGGCCGAGCTGCACGAGGCCACCGGCATCGACCCCTGGTTCCTGGACCAGATGCTGCTGTTGGAGGAGACCGCCCGCGGCCTGGCCGGGGCCCGGCTGGACGCCGAGCGGCTGCGCGCCGCCAAGCGCGCGGGGTTCTCCGACCTGCAGATCGGCGAGATCACCGGCAAGACCGAGGAGGTCGTGCGCGAGCTGCGCCACGCGCTGGGCGTCCACCCCGTCTACCTGACCGTGGACACCTGCGCCGCGGAGTTCGCCGCCAAGACGCCCTACCTCTACTCCAGCTACGACGAGGAGACCGAGGTCCCCGAGGGCACCAAGCCCAAGGTGATCATCCTGGGGTCGGGCCCCAACCGCATCGGCCAGGGCGTGGAGTTCGACTACAGCTGCGTGCACGCCTCGTTCGCGCTGTCGGCGGCCGGCTACGAGACGGTGATGGTCAACTGCAACCCCGAGACCGTCTCCACCGACTACGACACCAGCGACCGCCTCTACTTCGAGCCGCTCACGCTGGAGGACGTGCTGGAGGTCGTGCGCGCCGAGCGCGCCACGGGCGAGCTCGCCGGGGTGGTCGTCCAGCTGGGCGGGCAGACCCCGCTGGGGCTGGCGCGCGGCCTGGAGGCCGCGGGGGTGCCCATCGTCGGCACCAGCCCCGGCTCCATCGACCTGGCCGAGGACCGCGGCGAGTTCGGCAAGGTGCTCGCCGACGCCGGGCTGCCCGCGCCCAAGCACGGCACCGCCCACTCCTTCGCCGGCGCCCGCGAGGTCGCCGGCGAGATCGGCTACCCCGTCATGGTGCGGCCCTCCTACGTGCTGGGCGGGCGCGGCATGGAGATCGTCTACGACGAGCGGATGCTGGCCGACTACATCGAGCGCAACGCCGAGGTCAGCCCGGACCACCCGGTACTGATCGACAGGTTCCTCGACGACGCCATCGAGATCGACGTCGACGCCATCTACGACGGCACCGACCTCTACCTCGGCGGCATCATGGAGCACATCGAGGAGGCCGGAATCCACTCCGGCGACTCCGCCTGCGCGCTGCCGGCGGTGACGCTGGGCAACGAGGACTTCGAGCGCATCCGCTACTCCACCGAGGCCATCGCCCGCGGTACCGGCGTGCGCGGTCTGCTCAACGTGCAGTACGCGCTGGCCTCGGGCGTCCTGTACGTGCTGGAGGCCAACCCGCGCGCCTCGCGCACGGTCCCGTTCGTGTCCAAGGCGACCGCGGTGCCGCTGGCCAAGGCGGCCGCCCGGGTGATGCTGGGGGCGGGCGTGCGCGAGCTGCGCGCCGAGGGCCTGCTGCCGGCCGAGGGCGACGGCGGCACGCTGCCCATGGACGCCCCCGTCTCGGTGAAGGAGGCGGTGCTGCCCTTCAACCGCTTCATCGACCGCCAGGGCGAGGGCGTGGACACCGTGCTGGGGCCGGAGATGCGCTCCACCGGCGAGGTCATGGGCCTGGACACCGACTTCGGGGCCGCCTACGCCAAGTCGCAGCTGGCCGCCTACGGCTCGCTGCCGACGGCGGGGTCGGTGTTCGTCTCGGTGGCCAACCGGGACAAGCGCACCATGGTCTTCCCGGTCAAGCGGCTGGCCGACCTCGGGTTCGAGATCCTGGCGACCGAGGGCACCGCCTGGGTGCTGCGCCGCCACGGCGTGGCCGCCCGCGTGGTGCGCAAGCACAGCGCAGGGCCCGGAGCGGACGGCGAACCCACTATCGTGCAACTCATCCACCGCGGCGATGTGGACCTCATCGTCAACACGCCCTTCGGCAGCGCCGGGCAGTCCGGTCCGCGCCTGGACGGCTACGAGATCCGCACCGCAGCGGTCGTGCGCGGGGTGCCCAGCGTCACCACGGTCCAAGGGCTGGCCGCGGCGGTCCAGGGCATCGAGGCCCTGGTGCGGGGCGACATCGGGGTGCGCTCGCTGCAGGAGCACGCCGCGTCGCTGCGCGGCGCCGCGGGCTGAGCGCGCGTGTGAGGGGGCGTCGAGGCGGCCGGGAAGCCCCCGGCCGCGACAGGGGCGGCCGGTAGGCGGCCGGGCGCGGGGCCGGGGCAGGCCGCGCAGCCGAGCGGATCGAGGCAGGGCAGCCGAGTGAGTGACAGCGGGCCGGTCCAGACGCGCAGCTCCGTGCTGACCGTGCGCCGGGTCGACGCCTACCACGCCATCACGGTCGTGGCGCCCCAGATCGCCGAGCGGTTCCGCTCCGGGCAGTTCCTGTCGGTGGGCGTGGGCGGCGAGCACTCCGGCATGCTGCTGCGCCGCCCCTTCGCCGTCCACGACGTCAAGCCCGACTACGGCGGCACGGTGGAGTTCCTCTTCGCGGTGCGCGGGCCCGGGACGGCCTGGCTGGCCGAGCGGCGCTCGCGCGACCTCATCGACGTCGTGGGCCCGCTGGGCCGGCCGTTCCCGCTGCCGCGCGACCCGGTCAACTGCGTGCTGGTCGGCGGCGGGTCCGGTGCGGCCCCGCTGTTCCCGCTGGCGCACGCGCTGCGCCGGCGGGGCTGCCGCGTGGACTTCGTGCTGGGCGCCGCCTCGGCCGACCGGGTCTTCAGCGCGATCAGCGCCCGCCGCGTCGCCGAGACCGCCACCTTCACCACCGACGACGGCTCCTTCGGCGTCCGCGGCCGCGTCACCGACGCGCTGGAGCGGGTGGTGGCCGACGCGCGCTCCGACGTGATCTACGCCTGCGGGCCGATGCCGATGCTGGGCAGGGTGGCCGCGGCCGCCGCGCGCATGGACATCCCCGCGCAGGTGGCGGTGGAGGAGGCGATGGCCTGCGGGACGGGCGTGTGCATGAGCTGCGTCGTCCCGGTGGTCGGCGAGGACGGCATCACCCGCATGGCGCGCGCCTGCGTGGACGGGCCCGTCTTCCGCGGGGAGCGGGTGCGTTTCGACGACGTGGGCACCATCCCCTTCGACGCGCTGGGCGCGCCCGGCTGGAAGGCCCGCGCCGAGGACGCGGGCGGGGCCGCCGAACGGGAGGCCGGCTGAGCGTGAACCCCGACATGCGCGTCCGCCTGGCCGGACGGGAACTGGCCAACCCGGTCATCGCGGCGGCCGGCTGCGCCGGAACCGGGCGCGAGCTCGCCCGCTTCTACGACATCGCCCGGCTGGGCGCCCTGGCGACCAAGTCGGTCATGCTGGAGCCGCGGGCCGGGCGGCCCGCTCCGCGCATCGCCGAGACCCCCTCGGGCATGGTCAGCGCGATCGGCCTGCAGGGGCCGGGCATCGAGGTGTTCCTCCAGCGCGACCTGCCGTGGCTGCGGTCGCGCGGCGGCACCACCGTGGTCTCCGTGGCCGGGTCGGGCCCCGACGAGTACGCCGCGCTCGCCGCGCGCCTGACCGCCGAGGCGGGGGTGGCGATGATCGAGATCAACCTCTCCTGCCCCAACCCCGCCGGGCACGGGCGCGACTTCGCCGACGACCCGGCCGAGGCGGCCCGCGTGGTCGCGGCCGTGCGCGGCTCCGCGGAGCCGCGCATGCCGGTCTTGGCCAAGCTGGCCGCCGACGTGCCCGACCCGGTGGCCCTGGCCGGCGCCTGCGTCGACGCGGGCGCCGACGGGCTGAGCATGGTCAACTGCCTGCGCGGCATGGCGATCGACCCCGCCACCCTGCGGCCGGTGGTGGCCGGGGGCGTGGGCGGCGTCTCGGGGCCGGCGATCCGCCCGATCGCCGTGGGCTGCGTCTACCGCGTGCGCGCCGCCCTGCCGGACGTGCCGATCGTCGGGATGGGCGGCGTGCGCACCGGCGCCGACGCCCTGGAGTTCCTGGCGGCCGGCGCCTCGGCGGTGGCCGCGGGCACCGTGAACTTCGCCGACCCCTCCGCGTGTGTGCGGATCCTGCGCGAGCTGGAGGAGCTTCTGGAGGAGCGCGGTGTGGATCGGGTCACCGACGTCGTCGGGGCCGCACACCGTCCGATCGGAACTGTGCTGGGACGATGACCGGCAAACCGCTCAGATCGCCTCCAGGCACCCAAAGCGCCCGGGGCTGTGTCCAACCTACCCTCGGGTACGGAACGCCGCGCTGCGGTCGTCTCAGCGGCGCCGACGCACATCTGGCGGCGAACATGCATGAACCGGCCGCACGGGGGAACCGCTCGGGGCAGCGCGCCGGCGCTGACCGGTCGGCCGCCTCCGCCCGACCGCGCGGGCACCGCGCGGTCCGTCCCGGCTCCGCGGCCGGCCGCACACCCTGAACCGTTCCGACCACCTCAGCGAGCCGAAGGAGAACCACCGTGGCAGCGCCCATCGCCGTCGCCATCGACGCACCCGACATCGAGACAGCCGCACGCTGGGCCTCCGAGGTCTCTCCCCACGTCAGCACGGTGAAAGTGGGGCTGGAGCTCTACCTGCGCTACGGCCCCGAGGTCGTGGGCACCCTGCGCGGAGGCAACAAGACCTCGGTCTTCCTCGACCTCAAGCTGCACGACATCCCGGCGACCGTGGCGGGGGCGGCGCGCAACCTCGCGCGGCTCAAGCCCTCGATCCTGACGGTGCACGCGGCCGGCGGGCGCGAGATGATCTCCGCGGCGGTCGAGGCCGCCCCGCAGACGAGCATCGCCGCCGTGACGATCCTGACGTCGCTGGACGACGCCGCGCTGGCCGAGATCGGCATCACGGGCCCGGCGGGCGACGCGGCGCGGCGCCTGGCGGTCATGGCGGTCGAGGCGGGCGCCCGCGCGCTCGTGTGCTCGCCGCACGAGGTCGCCTCGCTGCGGTCCGAGGTCGGCCCGGACGTGGCCCTGATCACCCCCGGCGTGCGGCCGCTGGGCTCCGATCACGGCGACCAGGCGCGCGTGGCCACGCCCGAGGCGGCCTACGAGGCCGGAGCCGACCTCCTGGTGATCGGTCGGCCCATCACCCGGGCCTCCGACCCCGGTGCGGCGGCCGCCTCGATCGCGGCGGCGCTGCGGCGGGTGGAGGCGGCCTCGGCCTGATCCCCGCCCTGCGCCGTGCGTCCCGGACGTGGACACGATGACCGGTTGCGGCCACCTCGTGACAGCAGAAAGTTCACGCCCGAAACCTCTCTGAGACGGCACGGCCATGACCTGCGCGGTCGAGGACCGGGCCCGGCCGCGGTACGGTTGAACCGAACTTCAACCGGGCCGAAAGTCCTGATTTTCCTACCTCTGCGCAATCGATTAATTACAAAGAGTAATTACTTTGATGAAATGGCGCCTGAAAGGCGACTTTGCGTTGCCGAACGGGGTCGGAACCTACTAACTTGCGCAGGCGTCCGCCCTCTACAAACGAGAGAAAACCGAGGTGACCCGGCGTGGCCCTTCCTCCCCTCACACCCGAACAGCGCGCCGCGGCTCTGGAGAAAGCCGCGAAGGCCAGAAAAGAGCGCGCGGAAGTCAAGAACCGTCTGAAGCACGGCGGCGTGTCGCTGTCCGAGGTGCTGGCTGACGGACAGACGGACGACGTCATCGGCAAGATGAAGGTCTCGGCTCTGCTCGAATCCCTCCCGGGCGTCGGCAAAGTCCGCGCCAAGCAGATCATGGAGCGGCTGAACATCGCCGAGTCCCGCCGAGTCCGCGGGCTGGGCGCCAACCAGCGCTCGGCTCTGGAGCGGGAATTCGGCGGAGCCGAGTAGCGCTCGAAGGCGGATGTGCCGTTTTTCACGACGGATTGAGGCCGCTCGCACAAGTGCGGGGCGCGCCTGAGCGCGACCGCCGGTGCCCCACCGCCGCGCTCCCGCGCCGGCGGCGCCGGCGGCGCGCCGAACCGCCGCGCCGCCCCGGCCGGCGCCGCCGCGTGCTCAGCGCAGCGGCCGGACCGCGGTCGGCGCGGTGGTATAAAAGACCAATCGCCACCGGCTCCGCCGGACGGCGCCCCGCCCGCGCCGCGAGCGCCGGGCAGGCCGGGCGCGGTGAGCCGGCGGCGAGAAGCGCCGAACCCGCCCGCACCCGTCGGGGCCGCCGTCGGCCGCGACGCGGCCGGCCCTCCTTCCGAGAGTTAGATCCGCACGTGTCCTACGACTCCGCCTCCGCCTCCCGTGCCGAGGGAGGCCGGCGCTCCGGCCGGGCGCAGCGGCTCACCGTCCTGTCCGGCCCCTCGGGAGTCGGCAAGAGCACGGTCGTGCGCGAACTCCGCGCCGAGCACCCCGAGGTGTGGCTGTCGGTCTCGGCGACCACCCGCGCACCACGGCCCGGCGAAACCGACGGCGTGGAGTACCACTTCACCGACGACGCCGGATTCGACGCGATGATCGCCGCCGGGGAGCTGCTGGAGTGGGCGCAGTTCGCGGGCAACCGCTACGGGACCCCCCGCGCACCCGTCGAGGAGCGCCTGCGCGGCGGCCGGCCCGTACTGCTGGAGATCGACCTGCAGGGCGCCCGCCAGGTGCGCGAGACCATGCCCGAGGCGCTCCAGGTGTTCTTGGCACCGCCCTCGTGGGAGGAGCTGGTGCGCCGGCTCACGGGGCGCGGCACCGAGCCGCCCGAGGTCGTCCAGCGCCGCCTCGACACCGCCCGGGTCGAGCTCGCGGCGGAGAAGGAGTTCGACGTCACCCTCGTCAACACCTCCGTGGACGAGGTGCGCGAGCGGCTGCTGGCCCTGATCGGCGTCCGCGGCGACGCCGCTCCCGGGGCGCCCGCCTAGCGCGCGGCGGGCCGACGCCGCGCGGGACGCGCGGCGGCCGGAGCGGAGCCCGCAGTCGACTATCCTTGTAGCCGAGTCAGATTCCGCAGGTCCCGGCAGGGGCCGTCCGACCCTCCAGGGGGACGCACGTGGCAGGCACCGAGCCCGTCGCCGAAGGCATCACCAACCCGCCGATCGACGACCTCCTCGAATGCGTCGAGAGCAAGTACAGCCTGGTCACCATGAGCGCCAAGCGCGCCCGCCAGATCAACGCCTACTACGCCCAGCTCGGCGAGGGGCTGCTGGAGTACGTGGGCCCGCTGGTCGAGACCCAGGTCCAGGAGAAGGCCCTGTCCATCGCGCTGCGCGAGGTCAAGAGCGGCCTGCTCACCGCCGAGCCCTACGAGGGCGCCTGACCCTTCCCCCGGGCGTGTTCCGCCGCCGCCCGCACAGGCGCGGCGCTCGCGGAACACCGTCCGGCCGGGGCGGCCCGCGCGGCGCGCGGGCCCATCTGCTGGGATCTCCTGGTGAACATCGACAATAGGCCCGAGGTCGTCCTGGGCGTCGGTGCGGGTATCGCCGCCTACAAGGTGTGCGAGCTCCTCCGCCGCCTCACCGAGTCCGGGCACAGCGTCCACGTCGTCCCGACCGCCGACGCGCTGCGGTTCGTGGGCGAGCCCACCTGGGCCGCGCTCTCCGGCCGCCCGGTCGCCACCGGGGTGTGGGAGTCCGTACACGAGGTCCCGCACGTGCGCATCGGCCGCCGCGCCGACCTGGTGCTCGTCGCACCGGCGACCGCCGACCTGCTGGCCAGGGCCGCCCACGGCCTCGCCGACGACCTGCTCACCAATACGCTGCTGACCGCGCGCTGCCCCGTCGTCTTCGCCCCGGCCATGCACACCGAGATGTGGGAGCACCCGGCCACCCGCGCCAACGTCGCCACGCTGCGCTCGCGCGGGGCCGTGGTCGTCGAGCCGGCCGCGGGGCGGCTCACCGGCGCCGACACCGGGCCCGGCCGGCTGCCCGAGCCCGACGCCCTCTTCGCGGCCGCGCGCCGCGTGCTCGCCCGCGGCGGCCTCCCCGCGGACCTGGCCGGGCGCCACGTGCTCATCACCGCCGGCGGCACCCGCGAGCCCATCGACCCGGTGCGCTTCATCGGCAACCGCTCCTCGGGCCGCCAGGGCTACGCGCTGGCCGCCACCGCACTGGCCCGCGGCGCACGCGTGAGCCTGGTGTCGGCCAACGTCGCGCTTCCGCCGCCCGCCGGCGCCGAGGTCGTCGGCGTCGGCACCGCCCGCGAGCTGCGCGACGCCGTGCTCGCCCGCAGCGGCGACGCCGACGCCGTCGTCATGGCCGCCGCCGTCGCCGATTTCAGGCCGACCGAAACCGCGACCGGAAAGATCAAGAAGACGGGGGAGGGGCCCGCCCCCGTCGAGCTCGTCGAGAACCCCGACGTCCTGCTGCGGCTGTCCGCCGAGCGGGGGCGCCCCGGCCAGGTGGTGGTGGGCTTCGCCGCCGAGACCGACGACGTGCTCGCCAACGGCCGCGCCAAGCTGCGCCGCAAGGGCTGCGACCTGCTGGTGGTCAACCAGGTCGGCGAGGGCCGGGCCTTCGGCACCGAGGACAACCAGGCGGTGGTGCTGGCCGCCGACGGGTCGGCCACCGAGGTCGGCAGCGGTCCCAAGGAGGATCTGGCCGACCGCGTCTGGGACCTCGTGGTCCCGCGCCTGGCTCCCGCCGACACGGTCCCGTAGCGGCCGCACCGGTTACCCCGGGTGATCGAAACGGCGGTGGTCCGACCACTCCGCGATCGCGCCGCGCCGGGCTCCGTGTTGCGTGTCTAGCTTCCCGTTTCGCTCTCCGCTACGGAAATTCCCAGCACAGGGGCATGATCGGGGCGGTATCGGAAATTCGGCTGTGTCGTGCGTCACACTCCGCGGGTTGCCGCCTGAGTAGGCATTCCGCGCTGACGTGGCGATGCCGCCCCGCCTCGGGGGCCGACGTTGTGCGGCCCGAGCGGCGAGGCCGCCCGAGCGCGCCGAGCACCGCCCCACTACAGTGGTCCCCAGAAACCAACCGCGTCGGTCGGTTTCGCGGAGGAGACCCCCTTCCCCTCCGTGATGGCCGAGCCGAGCCGACAACTGTCAGCCAGCAGCCGCTGCAAGGAGTCACTCAACGTGTCCCGTCGCCTTTTCACCTCCGAGTCGGTCACCGAAGGCCACCCCGACAAGATGGCCGACCAGATCAGTGACGCGATCCTCGACGCGATGCTCAAGGACGACCCGGCCAGCCGGGTCGCCGCCGAGACCCTGATCACCACCGGACAGGTACACGTGGCCGGTGAGGTCACCACCAAGACCTACGTCGACATCCAAGAGATCGTCCGCAAGAAGATCCTGGAGATCGGGTACGACTCCTCCGCCAAGGGCTTCGACGGCCAGTCCTGCGGGGTTTCGGTCTCCCTCGACGCGCAGTCCCCCGACATCGCCCAGGGCGTCGACACCGCCTATGAGGCCCGTGTCGACAAGGAGGACGACGCGCTCGACAAGCAGGGCGCCGGCGACCAGGGCCTGATGTTCGGCTACGCGAACAACGAGACCCCCGAGCTCATGCCGCTGCCGATCAAGCTCGCCCACGCTCTGGCGGAGCGCCTCTCCGAGGTCCGCCACAACGGGACCGTGCCCTACCTGCGCCCCGACGGCAAGACCCAGGTCACCGTGGAGTACGAGGGCCAGAAGCCGGTCCGCCTGGACACGGTCGTCGTCTCCAGTCAGCACGCCCCCGACATCGACATCGACGAGCTCCTGACCCCCGACGTCAAGGAGCACGTCATCGCGCCGATCGTCGCGAGCTACGGCCTTGAGGCCGACGACTACCGGCTGCTGGTCAACCCCACCGGCCGCTTCGAGATCGGCGGCCCGATGGGCGACGCGGGTCTCACCGGCCGCAAGATCATCGTCGACACCTACGGCGGCTACGCCCGCCACGGCGGCGGCGCCTTCTCCGGCAAGGACCCGTCCAAGGTCGACCGCTCGGCCGCCTACGCCACCCGCTGGGTCGCCAAGAACATCGTCGCGGCCGGCCTGGCCGACCGCGCCGAGGTGCAGGTCGCCTACGCGATCGGCAAGGCGCACCCGGTCGGCGTCTTCATCGAGACCTTCGGCACCGAGCAGGTCGCCCCCGAGGTCATCGAGAAGGCCGTGGACGAGGTCTTCGACCTGCGCCCGGCCGCGATCGTGCGCGACCTGGACCTGCTGCGCCCGATCTACTCCGGCACCGCCGCCTACGGTCACTTCGGCCGCCAGGACGCGAAGTTCACCTGGGAGCAGACCGACCGCGCGGCCGCCCTGAAGTCCGCCGCGGGCGCCTAACCCCGAAATCCGGCGCGAGCGCCCGCCGATTTTGGGGGCGCCCGGCACCGACGCACGCCCGGCCGCGGCCCGTCGAGGGCCGCGGCCGGGCGCGTTTTCGCGTGCGCCCAACCGGCGCGGTTCCACGGTTTCCGGCATGCGGACGGCAGGGCGTAAGCATGGTCGCAGACATGATGATGGCGGAACGCGGATATTCGCCGTATCCGGTCAGTCGCCGTAAGCAGTATCCGATGGTCGGACCGCCTCGCTAGCGTGAACGGGAAGAAGAAGGGAATGCCCGCGACCATGGGACTATGCGAGCGTCCGCACACGGTCGAGGTCGACCTGGTTCGCGAGATCGCCGAGTAGATGGAGGTTCCCGAGGGCTCAAAGGTGGAGATTCTCGGCGGACGCATCCACCTCACCGCAGCGCCGATTGCTGAGCACGTCGGCATCGCGAGCGAGACGACGGAGCAGTTCTACGAGCAGTTGCCGCGCTCCATGCGCTCGACCACCGCCGGTGCGGCCATCGCTCCTTGCGTCACCGGGGGCGATTTCGCGGTGCCGGACCTCATCGTGGCGCCGAAGGAGGTTTTCGATACCGGAAACCAGGTGCTCCCCGCGGTGGAGATGCACCTCGTCGCCGAAGTCGTTCCCCCAAGCAACGCCACGAAGGATCTCCATGTCCTTCCGGAGGTGTACGCGTTTGGCGAATCCCCGTGTACCTGCTGGTCGACCCCCGCACGGGCGATATCACGGCCTACTCCGAGCCTTCCCACGGCGTTTACGCGCAGAAATCGGGTCACGACTTCTGTGACGGCATCGAACTCCCGTTGCCGGAAGGGAAGCTCATTCTGAACGCGGCCGGGTTCCCGCGCTACCGCCGACTCATCGGCTGAGGATCGCTATCGGGCCGGCCGCCCCACGGATATCACCGGCATCCGTCTCAGGCGACGACGTCAGGATGGCCGGCCCGGGGCGGCAGGGCTGCACACTTCCCCCGAGCGCGCGGGTTCCCTCAATGTTCGGTTCGTGGCATCATTCCGGCAGTCGGCTGTATGCGGTATGCGAACTAGTGTGCGCGCCGCATGCACCCGGCGCAGTGTGCCCAAACCCCGGGCCGAGACGGCCCGAGACCGCGCTGAGGGGGCCGCTTGTCCGCGTTGAGTGTGCTGGACCGGGAACGATCCGTGGCTCCCCGGAGCTACAACCGCTGGCTCATACCCCCCGCTGCGCTGGCGGTGCACCTGTCGATCGGGCAGGCCTACGCCACCAGCGTCTACAAGAACTCGCTGGTCGAGCACTTCGACGCCAGCCAGACCCAGATCGGCATCATCTTCTCCATCGCGATCGTGATGCTGGGGCTGTCGGCGGCGCTGGGCGGCACCTGGGTCGAGCACAACGGGCCGCGCAAGGCGATGCTGGTCGCGGCCGCGTTCTGGAGCGGCGGGTTCCTCGTCGGCGCGCTCGGCATCGCCACCGGCCAGCTCTGGCTGCTCTACCTCGGCTACGGCTTCTTCGGCGGCATCGGCCTGGGGATCGGCTACATCTCCCCGGTCTCGACCCTGATGAAGTGGTTCCCCGACCGGCCCGGGCTCGCCACCGGACTGGCGATCATGGGCTTCGGCGGCGGCGCGCTCGTCGCCTCGCCGGTGTCCAACCAGCTCATGGCCCTCTACGACCCCGCCTACGACGCCACGGTCCCCGGCTCGGTGGCCTCCGGCGGCGCGCTCGTGGGCCTGTTCGTCACCCTCGGACTGGGCTACTTCGCGCTGATGATGATGGGCGTGGCGCTGGTCCGCGTGCCGCCCAAGGGGTGGCGGCCCGCCGGGTACGACCCGGCCGCCAACAACCACGCTCCGGTGGCCGGCTCCGACGGGGTCTCGGCCAACAACGCGCTGCGCACGCCGCAGTTCTGGTTGCTGTGGACCGTGCTGTTCACCAACGTCACCGCCGGCATCGGCATCCTGGAGCACGCAAGCCCGCTGCTGCAGGACTTCTTCCGCGACGCCTCGGGCACCTCGGCCGTCACCGCGGCCGCCGCAGGCGGGTTCGTGGGAGTGCTGTCGCTGTTCAACATGGCCGGCCGGTTCGTGTGGTCCTCGACCTCC
Organism: Streptomonospora halophila; assembly: GCF_039542725.1. NCBI lineage: Bacteria > Bacillati > Actinomycetota > Actinomycetes > Streptosporangiales > Nocardiopsidaceae > Streptomonospora > Streptomonospora halophila. The sequence goes on from NZ_BAABIK010000001.1 coordinate 417,086, forward strand.
GACATCGTCGGGCGCAAGCCGATCTACGCCTTCTACCTGGGCGCGGGCGCCATCCTCTACATCCTGATGGCGACCGTCGGCGGCACCTCCACCATCGTGTTCGTCGCCACGGCGGGCATCATCATCTCCTTCTACGGCGGCGGGTTCGCCACGGTGCCCGCCTACCTGCGCGACCTCTTCGGCACCTACGAGGTCGGCGCAATCCACGGCCGGCTGCTGACCGCGTGGTCGGCGGCGGGCATCGCCGGACCGCTCATCATCAACGCGTTCCTCGACGCCCAGGGCGAGCCCGGCACCCTCACTCGCGACGCCTATCAGGCGCCGCTGTTCACGATGGTCGGGCTGCTGGTCGTGGGGTTCACCGCCAACCTGCTGATCCGCCGCGTGAACGCGCGCTTCTTCGAGCCCGCCGAGAAGGAGTCCGCGCCAGCGGCACCGGCGGCACCGGCGGCACCGGCGGCACCGGCGGCCGAGGCTGCCGCGGCTCCCGACCCGAGCGGAGCAGCGCCGCGGACCGACGAGGGCGCGTCGCGCAGCACCCTCCCGCTGCTCGTGGCGTCGTGGGCGGTGGTGGCAATCCTCCTCGGCTACGCCGTCCTGCGCGTCAGTACCACGGCGGCGCGCCTGTTCACCGGCTGACCCGCGCCCCCGCCGACCGCTCGCGCTCGGGGATCCGGTTCAGCACCGCCTTCTGCAGGGCCTCCAGCGGGCCCTGGTCGAAGCGGCGCAGCCACAGCACCGAGCCCGCCAGCAGGAACAGGCAGATGCCCGCCCACAGACCGATGACCCACCACGGCCCCGACCCCGCCAGGCGCGACGCCAGGCCCAGCCCGAACCCGTAGCACAGGACCGTCGCCAGCACGTTCTGCAGCACGTAGCCCGTCAGCGCGGTCCGGCCCAGGCAGGCCAGCGGCCGTGAGAGCGGTCCGGAACCGTCGCCGCCGGACCGGTCGAGCAGCGTGCCGACCAGCCCGACCAGGCCCAGCGCCACCACCGGTGCGGCCACGTAGCGGTCGACGAGGAAGAACGCGTCGCCGGCCAGCGTGGTGGCCGCGTTGAGCGGCACTCCCGCGCCCAGCCCCCACGCCAGGAGGCGGGTGCGCAGCGCCGCGCCCGCGGGGCCGGGGTCGAAGGCCCCGGCCCGCAGCAGCCGGACACCCGCCAGGAACAAGAACAGCAGAAGGAAGAACGTCAGCACCGGTTCGATCCGCAGCACCGCCGCGTTCTGCAGCCGGGCCGCCACCTGCTCGGTGTAGGCGCCCTCGGCGTAGAGGCGGACCACCTCCGGCGACGGCCCCGATCCGGCGGCTGCGGTCGGCGCCGCCGCCAGCGCCCAGGTCAGCAGGCCCATCACCGCGGCGTGCAGGGCGCCCGCCCCCCACATCACCGCCGAGCGGACACGCGCCGACCGGGTCAGCACCCAGGCCGCCACCAGGGACGCCACCGCGTAGCCCATCAGCACGTCCCAGGCGAACACCAGGATGAAGTGCACGGTCCCCTCGACGAACAGGAACAGCGCACGCCACGTGTAGCGGCCCGGCCAGCGCCGCCCCCGGCGGGCGGCCGAGCCGAACTGCACCGCCAGACCCGCACCGAACAGCAGGGTCAGCAGCGCGAGGAACTTGCCGTTGGCGGCGAAGCGCATCAGCGCCTCGGCCGCGGCCCCCGCCGAGGGGTCGGACAGCACCCCGCGCACGTCGACCAACTGGACCGACCCGCTGAGCAGGCTCATCTCGGCGCCGGGGGCCGTGAAGACCCAGATGTTGGTCGCCAGCGTGCCGAGGATGGCCGTGCCGCGCAGCACGTCCAGCAGCGGAAGCCGCCCCCGTACGGCCTCCGGCGCCGGGCGGGCCCGGGCCCCGGCGGAGGTGGTGTCCATCGTTGAATGCTCCGTTCGTGCGCCGCGGAAGACGTCCGGAAGGGGCGAGTGCCCTTCCCGAACGCCCAGCGTGGCCGCACGGAACGGTCCGACACATCCTGCCGGGTGCCGAGGCGGTGTGCTGCTTTGGTCGTACGCCGCGCGGGCGGCCGACCCCCTGTTCTCGGGCGCGTTCGGCGGGCCGCCGGCCCATTGCGCGGCGCGCCGGCACCGCTCCCGCTGCGCGCCAGTCGGCCGGGGACCCGCCCCGACTCCCTCATCGGCCGTGCGAGGGCGGTACCGGTCCCCGTGGCGGCGACTCGCGCCGCGAAGCGGCGTTTCGCGCTCGGAGCGCGCGGCGCATCCGCGTGCGCCGCCCGTTGCGGAGGGACCCCTCGAACACGCCCTACAGGCGCACCGTGGTGCTGCGGACGATCTCGAAGACCGGGTGGGTCTCGACCTCCTGCCCGAACGCCTCGACAGGGGAGTCCGGCGCGGCGGTGAACTCGCCGGCCACCACCGCGGCGCGCGGATGGTCCAGGTACTCCTTGAGCACCCGCGCCGCGCGCTCGGGCCCGGTCTCCACGACGCTGATCAGCTCGATCCACCCGCCGCGGCGCAGCGTGGCGAAGCCGTCGCGGCGGATGTTGCGCACCCAGCCCGTCTCGCCGTACGCGCCGACGAGGAACCTTCCCTGGTCGTTCTCCACCAGACTGACGGGCGTTGTCCGCAAAAAGCCCGACTTGCTGCCGCGCGTGGTCAGCAGCCGCATCTCGCCGGGACTGATGCCGTAGGTGATGAAGCCCGCGATGACGGCGTTGGCGGTGCGCCGCAGCCGTGTACGGGGAAAGCGGCCGGCCTGGTCTGGCATCGACGTCTCCCTTGCTCGGTTGTCCCCCATTCTGGTGCTTCCGCGGACCGCCCGCACCCTGCGGCGCCTCACCGGAACGCCGAGACGCCCGTCACCGCCTGGCCGATGCTCAGCGCGTGGATCTCCTCGGTCCCCTCGTAGGTGGCCACCGTCTCCAGGTTGGCCATGTGCCGCATCACCGGGTACTCCAGAGTGATGCCGTTGGCGCCGTGCAGGGAGCGGGCGGCGCGCGCCACCCGCTGGGCGGCGGCGACGTTGCCGAACTTGCCCAGGCTGATGTGGTTGCGGTGGCAGGCGCCCTCCTCCTTGAGCCGGCCGATGCGCATCGCGGTCAGCCCCGCCTGGTTCACGTCCAGCACCATGTCGGCGAGCTTGCGCTGGGTCAGCTGGAAGCCGGCGATGGGCCCGCCGAACTGCTCGCGCGTACCTGCGTAGTCCAGCGCCGCGGCGTAGCAGGCGCGCGCGGCGCCGGCCGCGCCCCACACGATGCCGTACCGGGCCTCGTTGAGGCAGGACAGCGGCGATCCCAGGCCCGCGGATCCGGGCAGCAGCGCGTCGCCGGGCAGCCGCACCCCCTCCAGGACGAGCTCGGAGGTGATCGAGGCGCGCAGGGACAGCTTGCGGTGCAGCGTGTTGGCGGTGAAGCCGGGGGCGTCTGTGGGCACCGCGAACCCGCGGACGCCCTCGTCGGTGGCGGCCCACACGATCGCTACGTCGGCGACCGAGCCGTTGGTGATCCACATCTTCGTGCCGTCGAGGACCCAGTCCGCGCCGTCGCGCCGGGCACGGGTGCGCATCGACCCCGGGTCGCTGCCGGAGTCGGGCTCGGTCAGCCCGAAGCAGCCGATCGCCTCGCCCGCCGCCATCCGCGGCAGCCACTCCCGCTTCTGCTCCGAGGAGCCGAAACGGTGGAGGGCGTACATGGCCAGCGACCCCTGCACCGACACGAAGCTGCGCAGCCCGGAGTCGACCGCCTCCAGCTCGCGGCAGGCCAGGCCGTAGGCGACCGCCCCGGCGCCCGCGCACCCGTAGCCCTCCAGGTGCATACCCAGCACGCCCAGCTCGCCGAAGGCCCGGGCCAGGCCGCGCGGGTCGGGCAGTGTGCCGGCCTCGTACCAGTCGGCGACGTGCGGCAGCAGCTCGCGGTTCGCGAAGGCGCGGACGGTGTCGCGGATGTCGGCCTCCTCCGCCGAGAGCGTCGCGTCGAGCGCGAGGAAGTCCTGCGGGTCGGGCGCCTGGGGCCGGTGCTGGTCGCTCATCTGGGCGGTGCCTCCTCGAAATGGCGGTCGGGTCGTGGGACCGAGCCGGCGGCGCGGCGGGTCCCGGCGGGGTGTCGGGGCGGTCAGCCGGTCGGCGGAGCGCCGCCGGGGCCGGCGCCCTCGCGCCGGGCCTGGTGGACGGCACCCCGGTCGATCAGCCGGGCGACGCGTTCGTCGGACACGCCGGACTCGGCCAGTACCCGCGCAGAGTGCTCGCCCAGCAGCGGCGGAGGGGCGGCGGTGCGCTCGCCTGCGGCCGCCGAATCCAGCCGGAACCCGGCGCGCACCAGGTCCAGCGGTCCCGCCGCGGGGTGCTCGGCGCGCAGCAGCACGTCGTCGCCGGCCGACTGGGCGCTGCCGACGGCGTCGAGGACGCCGCGGACGCGCCCGACCGGGACCCCGGCCGCCAGCAGCGCCTCCAGCCACTCGGCCGCCGGCCGGGTGCGCAGCTCGGCCGCGATCTCGGCGACCAGCTCCGCGCGGTGGGCCACCCGGTCGGGATTGGTGGCGAACCGCGGGTCGGCGGCGAGGTCGTCGCGGCCCAGCACCGAGCACAGCCGCCCGTAGAGCGCGTCGTTTCCGGCGGCGATCACGATGTCGGCGTCGGCGGTGGCGAACGCCTGGTAGGGCACGATGGAGCCGTGGGTGTTGCCCACCCGCTCGGGTTCGGTGCCCGTGACCAGCGCCTGCTGGGTGACGTTGGCCAGCCCCGACAGGGCCGAGTTGACCAGGGTGGCGCTGACGTGCTCGCCGCGGCCGGTGGCGCGCGAGCGCACCAGTGCGCCCAGGACGGCCACAGCGGCGTTGAGCCCGGTGAGCACGTCGGTGATCGCCACACCGGCCTTGACGGGCGGGCCGCCGGGCTCGCCGGTGGCGGCCATGAACCCGCTCTCGGCCTGCACGATGAGGTCGAAGCCGGGCCGCTCGGCCGGCTCGTGCTCCGGTCCGAAGCCGCTGATGGAGCAGTAGACGACGGCGGGGTTGCGCGCGCTGACGCCGGCGTAGCCCAGTCCCAGGCGGTCGGCCACGCCGGGGCGGAAGTTCTGCACGACGACGTCGGCGCCCGCGCAGACCTCCTGCACCGCGGCGAGCCCTTCGGGGTCCTTCAGGTCCACGGCCAGGCTGCGCTTGTTCCGGTTGACCGCGAGGAAGTAGCTCGCCTCGCCGCCGGCCCACGGCGGGCCCCACGCGCGCGTGTCGTCGCCGCGGCCGGGGTGCTCGATCTTGACCACGTCGGCGCCCATGTCGGCCAGCAGCATCGTCGCGTAGGGGCCGGCCAGCACGCGGGACAGGTCCGCCACCCGCACCCCCTCCAGCGGGCGCCCGGGCGTGGCAGGGCCCTCGTCGGAGGCGGGGGAGGGGGAGGACGCGTGCCGCGCCCCCGGCGCGGAGCGCTCCTGCCCGGTCACGCCGGCCCGCTCGCGCCGGGGCCCTGCGCCGGCTCGGCCGCGCGCCGCTGGTGGAAGGCCTCCAGGCAGCGGCGCAGCGCGGTGGCCAGCGCGCCGCCGGACTGCCCGGCGTAGCGGCGCTGCACGCGGTCCACGATCTCGGTCATGTCCCGCGTCACCGACAGCCCTTCGACGAGCGCGCGGAAGAACTCCTTGGCCAGGTCGGTGAGCAGGGTGGTGTCGGCGGCGACGATCCTGCCGTCGGCCACGTCGACCGCGAGCACGACGCCCAGCCGCTCGTACTGGGAATGGCTCGCCACGGTGTCGGGCAGCCGGGCATAGCCGGAGACGAGGATGATCCCCGGATCCTCCAGCAGCGGCCTGATGCCGTCGTTCGCGCGCACAGCGCCCCCTCCCGTAACCCGCCGCCGCCCGTCGGCGGCGACGCTACGCGTCACATGCCCCTGGGACATGCGGATCTCCCGGTGTGCTGGAGTCTCGCGCCTGATGGGGCGGCCGGGGGAAGCCGGGCGCCCTCGGCGGGAGGGCAGGCGCCTCACAGTATTCCCGACCGGCGCCGCGGCGTGTCAATCGGGGGCCGCGCCCGGCGGGGCGCCGCGCCGGTGCGGGGGCCTCGGGCCCGGAGCGCCAGGGGGCCGCCGGGAAAAGAACCGTGAAGTTTTCCGATGGTGAATGATCTGCCTCACAACCGGTAACATCGGGCGCTAACTGAAGGTGCGGCGGCGACCGGCCACCGTCCCGGACCCGCGGGCCGTGCGAACCACGCGCCCCACGGCGGCGCCGGGCGCCCGCGGCACCGGCCGACGGCCCGGGGAGCGCGACCGTGACTGACCACCGGCGAGCGGTGCACACCGGCGACGAGCGGCCCGCGGCCGAGGTCGGCGACCAGCGCGTAGTGGACATGGCCGAGCGCCGGGGCCGGGCGCCGTTCGGGCCGCCGACCGACCCCGCGCGCCGGGACCCGGGAGGGCCCGGAGCCGGCGGCCGCTCGGCGGGGGCGGGCGAAGCCGCCGGACCGGCCGCGAGCGCGCACGGCCGCGTGCCGGCGCAGGTCGGCGGCACCCTGATCGAGGCCCGGCGCGGGTTCCTGCGCCGGGCCGTGGGCTATCTCGCCGCCGACGCCGGCGTCCGCCAGTTCGTCGACCTGGGATCGCGCCTGCCGGTGGACGAGGGCGTCGGCCGCGCCGCGCGCGAGTACGCGCCGGGCTCCCGGGTCGTCTACGTCGACGCCGAGTCCAGCGCCGCGCTGCGCGCCGGGCGCGTGGGCGCCGACGACACCGCGGCGGTCGTGGTCGCCGTTGAGCGCATGGACCCCGGCGCGCTGACGGACCGGCTCGCGGAGCGCGGCCTCGTCGACTTCGCCGAGCCGGTCGGCGTCCTCATCACCGACACCACGGCGCTGCGGCGCGACGGCGTCCTCGTCCACGACCTGGTGCGCGCGCTGCACGCCCGGATGGGCCGCGGCGGGCACGTCGCCATCGCCCAGCCCGTACCCGAGGCGCGCGACCCGCACAGCCGGGAGATCGCGGCGTCGGTGTTCGAGCCCTTCACCCTCGTGGAGCCCGGACTCGCGGACATGGCCTGGTGGCCCTACCCCGACGAGGAGGTGAGCGGCGAGCCCACCGGCGTCCTCGCCGGACTCGGCCGCAGCGGCTGAGCAGTCCGTCCGTCCGAGAGGCCGGTGGGAGGCGCGGGAATGGGAGACGGCGCCGGGGTCGGCGAAGCGGGAGCACGGCGGATCGGGATCGGCGGAGCGGCACGGAAAGGGGCGGCCATGGCGGCGCCGGAGTGGGGTGCGGAGATCCTCGGCCAGTTGGAGTCCCATTGGGCACGCACCATGCGGCCCAGGCTGCAGGGGCTCGACGACGACGAGTACTTCTGGGAGCCGGTCGAGGGCTGCTGGTCGGTGCGCCCGCGCCCCGACGGCGGGTTCGGGCTCGACTTCGCCCGGCCCGAGCCCGACCCTCCTCCGGTCACCACCATCGCCTGGCGGTTGAGCCACGTCATCGTGGTGGTGCTGGAGGCGCGCATCGACCGCCACTTCGGCGGGAGCGCCGTGCCGCCGGAGGAGCCGGTGTGGCCGGGCGGCGCCGCCCAGGCCCTCGACCGGCTGGAGCGCGCCCACCGGCGCTGGTGCGGCGAGGTGCGCAAGCTGAGCGAGGCCGACTTCGCCGCCCCGGTGGGAGCCGCCGAAACCGCGGAGTGGGCGCAGCGCCCGTTCGCGGCGCTGGCCCTGCACGTCAACCGCGAGATCATCCACCACCACGCCGAGATCGCCCTGCTGCGCGACCTCTACCGCGCCCACCCGGCCCACCGGGACGACGCCCTGTGAGGTGGGCTCGCGGGGGCGGGTCCCCGTTCGAGTCCTGCCGATGGGAGAACCCGCCTCCACGCACTGCGGCTATGCGGTCTTCAGGCTTCCTCGGATGTGTCGCTGCCGCCGATCTCGTCCTGCCAGTCGTCGCTGTCAGCGACAAGCCAGTACGGAACCAACGTAACCGGGAACGGGGCCTCGGTCGTGAAGAGGTCGCATCCGAATGCTCGTGACGCATCGCGGTACTGACCGTCCTCGAGGCGGAGTTCGAGAATCCCCGGATTCTCCAGGTCCGGATTGATGATCCAGTATGACTCGATACCGAACTTGGCGTATTCGGTGCGCTTCGTGTGATGGTCGTGGAAGACGCTCGATTTCGAGACGATCTCCACCGCCAATAGGGGGGCCTGCGTAAGGTAGGGGGTTTCCCGAGCTGCGCGTGGGATGACCGACAGGTCGGGAACTCGGTGGTGAGTGCGGTCGGCATCGAAATTGATGCCGGCCCCGCTCACCACCGTGAAGCCTTTGGGGGCCTGCCTGTTCAATGCAAAGCTCAACCTGTCGTTGATGAGCGAATGGATGAACGTCGGAGCCGGCGACACCTCAAGCCGCCCTTCGGCCAGTTCGTAGCGGCTGCCGTCGTCCGGCATGCGCTCCAGATCCTTCACCGTCAACGGGCGCTGCTGAGGATGCGCTTCCTCGATGCTCATGACAACCATGATGCCTCCTTGCCTGCATGGAACCAAGTATTCAGAGCGCGCACCGGTTTCGCGGCGGCTTCGCGGAACTCCACCGACTCGGGAGAGCGGCCGAGCGCGCATGCGCGAAATCCCCCTCCGCCGCGCGCCGCGCCGCGGAATCCGCGTCCGCGGCGACCGGCATGAGGTCCTGTTCACGAAGGTGTGGCTGCGAGGTCGCGCAGCCGGATGCCGAGCACGGCGATCCGGACCGCGGCCTCGTAGCGCAGGGCGGCTTGTCGTAGCGCGCGGCCACAGCGCGGACCCGCTTGAGCCGGTGGCCCTGGCGTTCGGGCAGTCGCGCCAGGGCGCACCGGGCGGGCGCCGGCGGATGCCGTCCGGAAGCCGCCGGCGGCTCCATCCGGCCGGTCCGCCGCGCCCGCTGCCGCGGGGCGGCGGCGGTCGGGCTGCCTGGTCGCTGTCCCGGTTGCCGGAGGCCGCGTTCATGTGCAGCCCCGACATGCCGGTCAAGCCCGGCAGACACGCCTTCTCTAACAGGCCTAAACCACGTGGAGCGGGTCCATGCGGACCTGGGCGAGGTGCTCGTCCTTGCGGGCGCTGCGGGCCGAGGCCGCGGCCTTGAGGGACGCGGCGAGCGCGAGGGTGTCGGAGTGGGGCACGCGCAGCAGGGCGCGCTCGGCGGGGGAGTCGTCGGACTCCGCTCCGGCGCCGCCCACGGGCACCGGGCCCAGCAGCTCCGCGGAGGCGGGCGGCTCGACCTGGTCCAGCAGTTCGCGCACGTGCGCGGCTCCGCCGGTGACCGAGGCCATCGTCACCGCCGGCGGGAACCCGAGCTCGCGGCGCTCGGCCAGCTCGCGCTCGGCGAAACCGCCCGGGTCCCAGCGCACCAGCGCCTGGGTGGCCGGCAGCTGGGCGTCGGCGACGACCACCACCCGGCCGCCCTCGGCCGCCGGGCGCACCAGGGCCGCGGCGTTGCACCAGCGGCGCAGCGCCTCCTCGGAGGCGCGCAGGTCGGCGCGGCCCAGCAGCGCCCAGCCGTCCAGCAGCACCGCCGCCGCGTAGCCGCCCTCGGCCGCGGGTTCGGCGCCGGGCGTGGCCACCACGAGCGCAGGGCGCCCGCCCACGCCGGTGAGCACCCCCTCGCGCCCCGAGGTGCGCACCGTCAGCGCAGGAAACGCCCGCCCCAGCTCCTCGGCGGTCCGGCGCGCGCCGACGACTCCCGCGCGCATCCGGGACGCGCCGCAGGACGGGCAGGCCCACTCGCCGGCGATCCGGCCGCACCAGCGGCAGTAGGGCATCGCGTGCGCGCCGCGCACCGCCAGCGGGCCCTGGCAGGAGCCGCAGCGCGCGGGCGCCCGGCAGGAACCGCAGGCCAGCGAGGCCAGGTAGCCCCGGCGCGGCACCTGCACCAGCACCGGGCCGCCGGTGGCGGCCTCGCGGGCCACGCGCAGCGCGAGGCTGGGGATGCGGGCCGTGCGGGCGGCCTCGTCGCGCGCGAGCTCGCCGTCGTCGCCCGCGGCCTGCACGCGGGGCGCGCGCCCGCGCACCGCGGCGCGGTCGGCGGTCAGCGGGTGCGCCCACCCGGACTCGACGAGCCGGGCGCCCTCGGTGGTGCGGGTGAAGCCGCCGACCAGCGCCGCCGACTGCGCCCGGTGCGCACGCAGGGTCAGCACCGTGCGCGCGTGCGGATACGGCGCGTGCGGCTCGGCGTGCACATCGTCGCCGTCGTCCCACAGCACGGCCAGGCCCAGGTCGCGCACCGGGGCGAACGCGGCGGCGCGGGTCCCGACGACGACGCGGACGCGGCCGCGCAGCGCGGCCAGCCACCGGCGGTAGCGCTCGGCGGGACCGAGGCCGGCCGTCAGCGCGACGTGGCGGCCCTCGCCCAGCCGCCGGCTCAGGGCCGCGTCGACGGCCTCGACGTCGCGGCCGTCGGGCACGACCACGACCGCGCCCCGGCCCGCCTCATCGGCGGTGGCGGCCGCGACGGCGATCGCGTCGGCCCAGTCGGGGCCGGGGAGCGCGTTCCACACCGCGCGCGGCGCGGTGCCCGAGCGCAGCGCGGCGAGGAAGGAGCGCCCGGCGGTGTAGGCGGCCCAGGGTCCAGGCTCGGGAGCGGGGAGCGCGTCGTGGGCTCCACCGGTTCGGTCGGCGGGGTCGGGGGCGGCCGCGGAACCGTCCGGTTCCGGTCCGCCGGAGTCAGCGGCGGCCGACCCCCCCTCCGGGGAGCCGGCGGATTCGGTGGGCGCACCGCCGGGGGAACCGCGGTCCGCACCCCCGTCCGGCGCTGCGGCCCCGCCCCCCGTCGCGGGCTCGTCGGCGCCCTCGGCGGCCTCCGCGGCGGTGTCAGCGGTCGCGGCGGCCTCCGCGGCGGCCCGGGCCTCCTCCTTCTCCACCCGGGCATGCCGCGGCGGCACGGCCAGCCGGAGCACGTCGCTGAACGTGCCCGCGTAGCGGTCGGCGACCGCGCGGGCCAGACCGGCGATCTCCGGAGTGAGGACCGGCTCGGGCGAGACCACCTGGTGCAGGTAGGCCAGCCGGCCCTGGAACTCGGACTCGGCGCGGCGCTCGACCAGGAAGCCGGCGAGCAGCTGGCCGTTGAACCGGACCCGGACCCGGCATCCCGGGACGGCGTCGGCGTCCATGCTCTGGGGAACCCGGTAGTCGAAGAGCCGGTCGAGGTGGGGGAGCGGGGTGTCGACCGCGACACGGGCGACCGGATCGCGCTCGGCCGGACGCTGCGGCTTAGGGCGCTTGGCGCTTTTTGCGGGCTTTGCCGCGCCTGTGTCGGCGGCAGCGGCCCCGCCCGCGTCCCCCGTGCTCGCGGCCTCCTCCGGGGGCTCCGCCGCGCCCCGCCCGGCCGGCGGCGGCACCCCGTCGGCCCCCGCGGCGGAGCGGGGCACGTCGAACAGGGTCCCCTCGTCGGGGCCGGGCGGCGGAGTCATCGGACAACAGGTCTACCAGAGCCCGCCGACACCCCCGCCGCGCTGCGCCGAAGCGGACGCGACCGGCGGATCGGAGCCCGCACCCGCGGGCGGACTGATAGACAAGGTGCTGCGCAGGACGAGAACAGGTGAGGGAGAGCGGTCGCATGAAACTGGTCTTCGCGGGAACCCCCGAGGCGGCGGTGCCCTCGCTCAAGACGCTGCTGGGCTCCCACCACGACGTGGCGGCGGTGGCGACCCGGCCCGACGCCCGCTCGGGGCGGGGGCGGCGCCTTGCGCCGAGCCCGGTCGCCCAGGTCGCCCAGGACGCCGGCGTCGAGGTGCTCAAGCCGGAGAAGGCGAGCGACCCGGAGTTCCTCCGTCGGCTGCGGGAGATCGCCCCCGACTGCTGCCCGGTGGTGGCCTACGGCGCGCTGCTGCGCCGGGAGGCCCTGGACGTCCCGGCCCACGGCTGGGTGAACCTGCACTTCTCGCTGCTGCCCCAGTGGCGCGGCGCGGCGCCGGTGCAGCACGCGGTGCTGCACGGCGACGACCTCACCGGCGCGGCGACCTTCCTCATCGAGCCCGACCTCGACTCCGGCCCGGTCTACGGCACCGTCGTCGAACCCATCGGCCCGCACGACACCAGCGGCGACCTGCTCGCCCGGCTCGCCGAGTCGGGGGCCGGCCTGCTGCTGCGCACCCTGGACGGCATCGAGTCCGGCGAGCTGGCGCCGCGCCCGCAGAGCGGCGACGGCGTCTCCTTCGCGCCGAAGCTCACTCCCGCCGACGCCGAGGTCGACTTCACCGCACCGGCGATGCGCGTCGACCGCCTGATCCGGGCGTGCACCCCGGCTCCCGGCGCGTGGACGACCTTCCGCGGCCGGCGCCTGAAGCTCGGCCCGGTCCGGCCGGTCATCGGCGCCGACGCGCTGCCGCCCGGCCGCATCGGCGTCACCCGGGACCGCGTCTTCGCCGGCACCGCCACCCACCCGGTGGAACTGGGCGAGGTCCAGCCCCAGGGCAAGCGGCGCATGCCCGCCGTGGACTGGGCCCGCGGCGTGCACCCGGCGGACGCCGACGTCCTGGGGGCCGACTGAGTCCCCGCACCGGGCGCGGGACCGCGCGATCCCGGCCGCGGAGGGGCATCGGGTACGCAGAGTGAGTATCCTCGACAGGGCGGTCCCCCCGTTCCCGAGCCCACAACCGGCCCCTGCGCCCGTGGCCGGTGGGTCGGCGCGCGGGCCGAGTGCAGACCCCCCGGTGAGGCTGAAGGCAGAGTTCCCTGTGAGTGACCGTTCCCGTCCGTCCCACCGCTCCTCGCCCCGCAAGAACGGGGGGAGCGGCGGAAAGGGCGGCAAGACCGCGCCGCCCGCTCCGAAGGACCCGGCGCGGCGGACCGCCTACGACGTGCTGCGGGCGGTGCAGGACCGCGACGCCTACGCCAACCTGCTGCTGCCCTCGCTGCTGCGCGAGCGCGGGCTCCACGGGCGCGACGCCGCGCTCGCCACGGAGCTCACCTACGGCGCCCTGCGCCGCCAGGGCACCTACGACGCGATCCTGGACGCCTGCATCGACCGCTCGCTGCGATCGGTCGACAGCGAGGTGCTGCCCGTCCTGCGGCTGGGCGCCCACCAGCTGCTCTCCACGGCCATTCCGCCGCACGCCGCGGTCAGTGCGACCGTCGACCTGGCCCGCCGGGTGGTCGGCCACCACCGGGGCAAATTCGCCAACGCGGTGCTACGCAAGGTGGGCCGCCGCGGCCTCGACGACTGGACCGCGATCGTGGCGCCCGACCGCGCCGCCGACCCCGTCGGCCACCTCAGCGTGGTCCACAGCCACCCGCGCTGGATCGTGGAGGCCTTGGCCGCGGCCCTGGGCGAGGACGCCGCGGGCGGCGCCTCCGGAGCCGACCCGGAGCCGGGAGGGGCCATGGCCGAGACCGAGCGCCTGCTCGCCGCGCACAACGAGCGGCCGCGGGTGACGCTGGTCGCCAAGCCCGGCCGGGCCGCGGTCGAGGACCTGGTCGGCGGCGGAGCCACGCGCGCGCAGTACTCGCCCTACGGCGCCTACCTGCCCGAGGGCGATCCCGCGCAGCTGCGCGAGGTCCGCCAGCGCCGTGCCGCGGTGCAGGACGAGGCCAGCCAGCTCGTCGCGCTCGCGCTGACCCGCGTCGGGCTCGACGGCGCCGACGCCCGCTGGTTGGACGCCTGCGCCGGGCCGGGCGGCAAGGCCGCCCTGCTGGCCGGGCTCGCGGGCGGGCGCGACGCCCGCCTGCTGGCGGCCGAGGTCCAGGCCGCCCGGGCGGGGTTGGTCGCCGGGGCGGTGGAGCGCTCGCAGCGCGACGCCGGCCGCACCGTGGTGGCCGACTCCACGCGCCCGGCGTGGCGCGACGGCGCCTTCGACCGGGTGCTCGTCGACGCACCCTGCACCGGCCTGGGCGCGCTGCGGCGCCGCCCGGAGGCGCGCTGGCGGCGTACGCCCGAGACCGCCGCCGACCTGGAGCCGCTGCAGCGCGGCCTGCTCGCCCGCGCGCTGGACGCCGCGCGCCCCGGTGGCGTGGTCGCCTACGTGACCTGCTCGCCGCACCTGCCCGAGACGCGCGGCGTCGTCGAAGGGGTCCTGGCCGAACGCTCCGACGCCGAACCGCTGCGCGCCGCCGACTACCTCGGCGAGGTGCCCGACGTCGCGGCCGGGCCCGAGGGGCGCTACGTCCAGTTCTGGCCGCACCGCCACGGCACCGACGCCATGTTCCTGGCGCTGCTGCGCAAGCGCTGAGGCGGCGCGGGAGCCGCGGGCGGCGCGGGAACCGCGCCGATCCGCTAATAGACTCGGCCGCGTGGCAATCCAGATCTCACCCAGCATCCTGTCCGCCGACTTCGCGCACCTGGCCGACGAGGCCGCGGCGGTTTCCGGTGCGGCCGACTGGCTGCACGTCGACGTGATGGACAACCACTTCGTGCCCAACCTGACCCTGGGCCTGCCGGTCGTGGAGTCGCTGCTGAAGTCCGTGGACGTGCCGATGGACTGCCACCTGATGATCGAGGACCCCGACCGCTGGGCGCCCGCCTACGCCGAGGCCGGAGCGGGCAGCGTCACCGTGCACGCCGAGGCGGCGCGCTCGCCGGTGCGGACCCTGCGGGAGATCCGCGGGCAGGGCGCGCGGGCCGGGCTCGCGCTGAACCCCGGCACCGCCCTGGAGTCCTACGCCGACCTGCTGCCCGAGGTCGACATGCTGCTGATGATGACGGTCGAACCCGGGTTCGGCGGCCAGGCGTTCCTCGACCTGGTGCTGCCGAAGCTCCGCCGCGCCCGCGAGCTGATCGCGGCCGGCGGGGGCTCGGTCTGGCTGCAGGTCGACGGCGGCATCACCGACGAGACCGTCGAGCGGGCGGCGGAGGCCGGTGCCGACGTGTTCGTCGCGGGCTCGTCGGTGTACAAGGCCGACGACCCCGCCGACGCGGTCCGGGCGCTGCGGGCCCGGGCGCAGAAGGCCGCCGGGTAGCCGCGCGGCGTGGGGGCGCCGCGTAGTCGACGGCCCCCACTGATCGGAACGAGTCGGACAATCCGAGGTCTGGATCGCGATACGCGAGGTGTGCATGGACGCGGTGTGGGACGTCGAGATCGTCGTGGTCGAGTGGATCCAGAGCTGGGGCCGATGGCTTGAGGCGCCCATGGAGGCCGTGAGCGTCCTCGGCTCCCAGGCGCTGCTGGTGGTGCTCGTGCCCCTGGTGTTCTGGAGCCTGAACGCGGCGGTCGGCGCGCGCCTCTACCTGATCGCCACCGGCGCCGCTCTGGTCGCCGGCCTGCTCAAGATCGTCCTGCACAGTGCGCGGCCCTCCTGGTTCCACCTCTCCGTGCGCCCGCTGGCCGGCGAGACCACCTTCGGTGCGCCCTCCGCCCACGCCACGACGTCCCTGGTGCTGTGGGGGTACACGGCGCTGCGCCTTCGCCGGAGGTGGGCGTGGTGGGCGGCCGCCGCGACCATCGCGGCGGTCGGCCTGACGCGGATCTACCTCGGCGCGCACTTCGTCACCGACGTGCTGGCCGGCTGGCTGCTGGGCGCGGCGGTGCTGTGGGCCGCGCTGCGCTACGAGGACGCGCTGCTGGCACGCTGGCGGCGCCTGGGCCTGCCCGCGCAGACGGGCCTCGCGCTCGCCGCCTCGCTGGTTGCGCTGCTCGCGGCCGCCGGGTGGCAGGCCCTGTTCCACGCCGACTGGAGCCCGCCCGAGGAGTGGACCGGCTCGGTGCCGCCCGGGCTCGACCACGCCTCGCTGGAGTACATGGCGGGCGTCGCCGGCGGCCTCTTCGGCGGTGTGCTCGGGCTGTCGGCGCTGGCCGTGCGCGGCTGGTACAGCACGGCGGGCTCGGCGGTCTCGCGCGCCGCGCGCTATGTGATCGGGATCTCCGGGACCGTGCTGATCCTCGTGGCGGTCGACGTCGCCGTCCCCGGGGCCGCGGGCACCGCGGGGCTGCTGCGCGAGTACCTGGTCTTCGCCGTGCTGGGCGCCTGGTCCGCGCTGGGCGCGCCGGAGCTCTTCCTGCGCATGGGCCTGGCCGAGCGCCCCGCCGGAGCGAGCCCCGCCGCGGGCGCCGCACGGACCGCCGACGCGCCGTCGGACGGGCCCGCTGCCGATCGGGAATGACCCGGCATGGCACACTGTTGCCAGAAACGTTGAACCAACGCGTGCTCCGGGGTCGGTGAAAGTCCGAACCGGCGGTGACAGTCCGCGACCCGGCCGATTCCATCGGCCGGTTGAACCGGTGGAACTCCGGTACCGACGGTGAAAGTCCGGATGGGAGGCAGTACGCGTGGGATCGGTCGAGCCGCGGGCGCCTGCCCGCTCTCCCCGGTCCTCCCAGGGCGGTGCGACCGCCCGCACGCCATCCCCGGAGCCTGATCCGGGTAAGGGGATGGATGGGACGTGTTCACCGGAATCGTCGAGGAACTCGGTGAGATCACCGGGATCGAGCAGGCGGGCGACTTCGAGGGCGACGCCGTACGGCTGACCGTGCGCGGCCCGGTCGTGACCGCCGACATCCGGCACGGCGACTCCGTCGCCGTCAACGGGGTCTGCCTCACCGCCACCGCCGTCTCCGGCGACACCTTCGGCGCCGATGTGATGAAGGAGACCCTGGACCGCTCCAGCCTCGGAGCGCTCACCGCGGGGTCCCCGGTCAACCTGGAACGCGCCGCGAAGGTGTCCGACCGCCTGGGCGGCCACATCGTCCAGGGCCACGTCGACGCCAGGGCCGAGGTCGTCGAGCGCGTCACCGGCTCCCGCTGGGAGACCGTCCGCTTCTCCCTGCCGGCCGACCTGGCGCGCTACGTCGTCGAGAAGGGCTCGATCACCGTCGACGGCGTGAGCCTGACCGTGGCCTCGGTCGGCACCGACAGCTTCACCGTCAGCCTCATCCCCACCACGCTCGACCTCACCACGCTGGGCTCCAAGGGCATCGGCGCGCCGGTGAACCTGGAGGCCGACGTCATCGCCAAGTACGTCGAGCGCCTGATGCCCCGCTCACAGGCGGGCGCCTGATGGGCGGGCAGGCCGGCGGCGGACGCCCGCACCGGGGGGCGGCCCCGCCGGCGGCTCCCGCAGCCGCACCACGCACCGCAGGCAACGGCCGAGGAGTTACCGCAGCGATGACCAGTACCACCACCGAGCAGCCCGCCCCCGCCGGCGCCGACCGGGCCCCCGGGGCCCCCTCCGCCGGCGCCCTCCCGAGCCTCCTCGACGACATCGCCGACGCGATCGACGACATCGCCGCCGGGCGTCCCGTCATCGTGGTCGACGACGAGGACCGCGAGAACGAGGGCGACATCGTCTTCGCCGCCGAATCCGCCACCCCCGAGCTGCTCGCGTTCACGGTCCGCCACACCTCGGGCCTGCTGTGCGCGCCCATGCTCGGCGAGGACCTGGACCGGCTCGACCTCCCGCTCATGACGTCGGAGAACCAGGAGGGCCTGCGCACGGCCTACACGGTGACCGTCGACGCGCGCACCGGCATCAGCACCGGGATCTCCGCCGCCGACCGCGCCCGCACGGTCAGCCTGCTCGCCGCCCCCGGCACCCGGGCCGGCGACCTCAACCGGCCGGGCCACGTGCTGCCGCTGCGGTACCGGCCCGGCGGCGTCCTCGCCCGCCGCGGCCACACCGAGGCCTCGGTCGACCTCGCCCGGCTCGCGGGCATGCGTCCCGCCGCGGTCATCGCCGAGGTCGTCGAGGACGACGGCACCATGGCCCGGCTGCCGCGGCTGCGCGAGTTCGCCGATGAGCACGGGCTGCGGCTGGTCTCCATCGACCAGTTGGTCCGCCACATCGAGGCCGTCGGCGGCGGTGCGCCCGCTGCGCCCGCGGCCGGACCCGCCTCCCGCGGCCCGCTGGTGGAGCGCGTGGTCGAGACGCGCATCCCCAACAACCACGGCGACTGGCGCGCCGTCGGCTACCGGGGCGCGACCGACGGCGCGGAGCACGTCGCCCTGGTCCTGGGAGATCCCGCCCACACCCCCGATCCGCTGGTGCGCCTGCACTCGGAGTGCCTGACGGGCGACGCCTTCGGTTCTCACCGCTGCGACTGCGGCGCCCAGTTGGAGGCCGCCATGGCCGCCGTCGCCGCCGAGGGCAGCGGTGTCATCGTCTACCTGCGGGGCCACGAGGGGCGCGGGATCGGTCTGCTGCACAAGCTGCGGGCCTACCGGCTGCAGGACTCCGGTGCCGACACCGTCGACGCGAACCTGGAGCTGGGCCTGCCCGCCGACGCCCGCGACTTCGGCGCCGGCGCGGCCGTCCTCGCCGACCTGGGAGTGCGCTCGGTGCGCCTGCTGAGCAACAACCCGAAGAAGACGGAGGGGCTGAGCGAGCACGGCGTCGGTGTCACGGAGCGGATCCCGATGCCCAGCGCCGTCACCGCTGACAACCTGCGCTACTTGCAGACCAAGCGCGACCGGATGGGCCATGACCTGCCCGGAATCGTCGCCGCCACCTGACGCGGAGCGCCGTCCGCGCGGCGCGCCGCCCGCCCCGCGGCCGCCGCGGGGCGGCGCGGCGGCGACCGCGACACACCAGCACGCAACCAGCCCGGAAGGAACCCGATCGAGATGAGCGGAACAGGACGCCCGGAGGAGTCCCGGGTCGACGCCGCCGGCCTGCGCGTGGGCATCGTCGCCACCCGCTGGAACGCCGAGGTCGTCGACCCCATGCTCGACCGCGCCCGCACGGCCCTGGCGCACTGGGGTGCGGAGGAGCCCGACGTCGTCCGTGTGGCGGGGGCGATCGAGGTCCCCGTCGTCGCCCAGCAGCTCGCCCGCACCCACGACGCGGTGGTCGCGCTGGGCGCGGTGATCCGCGGCGATACCCCGCACTTCGACTACGTCTGCCAGTCGCTGACGCAGGGCCTGACCGAGGTCGCGCTGGCCGAGTCCACCCCCGTCGCCAACGGCGTGCTCACCTGTGATACCCAGGAGCAGGCCCGCGAGCGCGCGGGACTGCCCGGCAGCCGCGAGGACAAGGGCTGGGAGGCCGCCACGGCCGCCGTCGACACCGCCGCCGTGCTGCGCGGCCTGCGTGCGGGCGCCGACCAGCGGGTACCCGGATAGCACCGGCGCGGGGCGCCGAAGCCGGACGGGCACGATCCAGGCGAGGAGACACCTACACAGTGGACGAGGACGCGCACCGCGAGCCGGTCCCCGAGCTGCCGGTGACCTGGCGGCCCCGCAACATGCGCATCGTCGGCTACGCGCTGGCCGCGCTCGTCGTGGTGACGATGGTCGCGCTGGCCGCCGTGCTGCCGGACCACTGGCGGCTGTCGGACCGGCTGGGCCTGGTCGCCATCGGCGCCGTGGGCGCGGGCGTCCTGCACCTGCTCGCCCGCCCCCGCCTGGTGGCCACCGAGACCCGCGTGACCGTGGTCAACAGCATCCGCACCCACGTGCTGGAGTGGCCCGAGATCATCGACGCCCGCATGCCGCTGGGCGAGCCCTGGCCCACCGTCGACCTGGCCGACGGCTCCACGCTGGGGGTCATGGGCATCCAGAGCAACGACGGGGCCCGGGCACGTCAGGCCCTGGAGGACTTCCAGCGCCTCCTGCACTCCCGGGGCGAGGCGCAGGAGCCCGGCGGCCCGCGGTGACGGCGGCGGGCCGCGTGCCGCCGCCCGCGCCGGCGGGGATGGACGCGGGCCCGCAGCGGTGCTTGTCTGGGGGTATGGGCCCCGGAACCGCAGGGCGCTCCCGGCACCGCCCGCGTCGCCGCAACGCGCGGGCCACGACGCTGCTGTGGACGGCCGTCGCCGGGATCGCCGCCGCCGACGCGCTGCTGGACCGGCTCGCCTTCTGACGGGCCCGCCGGCGGCTCCCGCAGGCCGCCCCGCCGACACGCGGGCGGGGCGGGGACTGGTGCGCCCCCGCCTAACCGGAGCGCCCTTCGGCGCGCCCGCCGCACCGCCGGATCTTGTCGCCTCCGCTGCTCCCGCCGTAGCCTTCCGAGCGCATAGCCTGGGCCGTAGGAGGAGGGGAGGCCCCGACGATGGCTGACGCACCGGGGACCGCTGAGACCGCTGAGGCGACGACCGGCCCCGAGGACTTCGCCCGCCGGCTCGACGAGCACGACTACCTCGCCGACGACGGCGCGGCCACCGCCTGCTTCCTGGCCGTGCGCATGGGCCGCCCGCTGTTCCTCGAAGGCGACGCCGGAGTCGGCAAGACCGAGCTGGCCAAGGCCCTGGCGGCCGTCATGGGCGCGCCCCTGATCCGGCTGCAGTGCTACGAGGGCATCGACGCCGCCCAGGCGCTCTACGACTGGGACTACCCGCGCCAGCTGCTGCACCTGCGCGCGGCGCAGGCCGCCGGCGGCGGGACCGACGCCGAGCGGCTGGAATCGGGCCTCTACGACCGCCGGTTCCTGCTGGCGCGGCCGCTGCTGCGCGCCTTGGAGGCCAGCGCGGCCGGCCCCGGCGTGCTGCTGGTCGACGAGATCGACCGCGCCGACGACGAGTTCGAGGCGTTCCTGCTGGAGTTCCTCTCCGACTTCACGATCTCCATCCCCGAACTGGGCACCGTGCGCACCGAGACCCCGCCGGTCGTCGTGCTCACCTCCAACCGCACCCGCGAGGTCCACGACGCGCTCAAGCGCCGGTGCCTCTACCACTGGATGCCCAACCCCGGCTTCGACCGCGAGGTGGCCATCATCCGCCGGCGGCTGCCCGACGCCGCCGACCGCCTCGTCCGCCAGGTCGCCTCCGCCGGGCAGCGGCTGCGCGCACCCTCCGGCGAGGGCCTGGACCTGGTCAAGCCGCCCGGCGTGGCCGAGACCATCGACTGGACCGCGGCGCTGGTGGCGCTGGGCGCCCGCGAGCTCGACCCCGACTCCGCGGCCCGCAGCCTCGGCGCGCTCATCAAGCACCGCGAGGACCACGAGGCCGTCCGACTCAAGCTCGCGTCCCTGTTCAACGGGCACGACCAGGCACCGGTGGGGTGAGGGGGGTGGACCCGGCCGCCCGCGACACCACCGAGACCCTGCTGGGGTTCGTCCGCACCCTGCGCGCGGCCGGAGTCGGCGCCGACACCGGCCGCGCGGCGGCCTTCCTGCACGCCGTCGACACCCTCGACGTCACCCGGCCCGAACCCGTCTACTGGGCCGGCCGGCTGACCCTGTGCTCCTGCGGCGCCGACCTCTCCCGCTACGACGCCTGCTTCGCCCACTACTTCGGCGGCGCCCGGCCCGGGCCGTCCCGGCCCGCGCGCCCCCGCACCATCACCGCGACCGCCATGTGGAACGCGCCCGAGGCGGCCGAGGGCGAGGACGCCGACACCGCCGGCCTGCTCGCCGCGGGCGAGGCCGAGGTGCTGCGCTCGGCCGACATCGCCGCCCTCACCCGCGACGAGCGCGCCGAGGTGGCGCGCCTGGTCTCGCGCATCAGCGCCGACCGCCCGCGGCGCCGCACCCGCCGCCTCGAACCCGCGGCGCACGGACGGCTGGACCACCGCCGGACACTGCGCGCCGCCATGCGCACCGGCGGCGATCCCGTCCGGCTGCCGCGCCGCCACCGCTCCACCCGGCCGCGCCGGGTCGTGCTGCTCGTGGACATCAGCGGGTCCATGTCGCCCTACGCCGACGCCCTGCTGCGCCTGGCCCACGTCGTGGTGCGCGGCCACCCCCGCCACACCGAGGCCTTCAGTGTCGGCACCCGGCTGACCCGCCTCACCCCCCAGATGCGCATCCGCGACCCCGGAACCGCGCTGTCCGCCGTCGCCGAGGCGATCCCCGACTGGAACGGCGGCACCCGCCTGGGCACCGAGCTCAAGGAGTTCCTGGACGTCTACGGCCGCCGCGGCGCCGCCCGCGGCGCGCTGGCGGTCATCGCCTCCGACGGCTGGGAGCGCGGCGACGCCGCGCTGCTGGGCACCCAGATGGCCCGGCTGTCCCGGCTCGCCCACCGCGTGGTGTGGGTGAACCCGCACAAGGCCCAGCCCGGCTACGCACCCCTGACCGCGGGGATGCGGGCCGCCTGGCCGCACATCGACGAGTTCGTGTCCGGCCACAGCCTGGACGCGCTGGAACAGCTCGCCACCGCCGTGATCGGCGGTCGGCAAGGAAGAGGAGGGCCCCGTGCGTGACATCCGCACCGCCGTCGCCGACATGTACGCCGCCGGCGACACGTTCGCGCTGGCCACGGTCATCGACACCTACCGCAGCGCACCGCGCGAAGCGGGCGCGGCCATGGCCGTGGGCGCCGGAGGGGAGGTGGCCGGCAGCGTCTCCGGAGGCTGCGTCGAGGGCGCCGTCTACGAGCTGGGCCAGCAGGTGATCGCCAGCGGCGAGCCCGCCCGCGCCACCTACGGCGTCAGTGACGACGACGCGTTCGCCGTCGGACTGACCTGCGGCGGCACCCTGCACGTGCTGGTCGAGCCGGTCGACCCCGCGCGCCACCCGCACCTGGGCTCGGTCATCGCCGACATCGAGTCGCACCGCCCGGTCGCCGTGGCCACCGTCGCCGGCGGCCCCGGCCGCCTGGGCGCGCGGCGCGTCATCTGGCCCGACCGCGCCGAGGGGGACCTGGGCGGCCGGCGGCTGGAGTCCGCGGTCGACGACGACGCCCGCGGGATGCTGGCCCAGGGCAGCACCGGCATCCTGCGCTACGGCGCCGACGGCCAGCGGCGCGGCGACGAGCTGGAGGTGTTCGTGCAGTCCTTCGCCCCGGCCCCGCGCATGCTGGTCTTCGGGGCCATCGACTTCGCGGCCGCCGTCGCCGACATCGGCGCCTACCTGGGCTACCGGGTCACCGTGTGCGACGCCCGGCCGGTCTTCGCCACCGCCAAGCGCTTCCCGCGCGCCGACGAGGTGGTGGTGAAGTGGCCGCACGTCTTCCTCTCCGAGATCGAGGCCCAGATCGACGAGCGCACCGCCATCTGCGTGCTCACCCACGACCCCAAGTTCGACGTGCCGGTACTGGAGGCGGCGCTGCGCACCCCGGCCGGCTACATCGGGGCGATGGGCAGCCGGCGCACCCACGAGGACCGGCTGGCGCGGCTGCGCGAGGCGGGCGTGGGCGAGGAGCGGCTCGCGCGGGTCCGCTCGCCCATCGGACTCGACCTGGGGGCGCGCACCCCCGAGGAGACCGCCGTCTCCATCGCCGCCGAGCTGATCCAGACGCGGTGGGGCGGCAGCGGGCGCCCGCTGTCCACCACCTCCGGCCGCATCCACACTGAGCCGCTCGCCGCCGCGGGCGCCGACGGCGCCGAACCGAGGGTGCCGGCCGGCCGCGCGCGGTGACAGCGCAGTGGGGCGGCAGAGCCGCGCAACCCGCCCGAATCGCCGCGACACGCCCGGGCCGCCCCGGGTGCGGAGGCCGGAAGCGGACAGCTTTCGGTGTAACCCCGCAGCTCGACACGCCCGGATTTGCCGGTGCGCCTGAGGACGCGGCGTTCCCGAGCCCGCAGGTGTCCGCGGCCACCGGACGGTCGGGCGCCCGGGCGTGGCATTATCGCGGCATGACGACACGCGAGCGGGGCGAAAGCGGCGCGGGCGCGGCGCCGATCGCCGGGCTGCTGCTGGCCGCCGGCGAGGGGTCCCGCCTGGGCCGCCCCAAGGCGCTGGTGGAGGTCGCGGGGGAGCGGCTCGTCGACCGGGGCGCGCGGACGCTGCGCGACGGCGGGTGTAGACCGGTCCACGTCGTCACCGGGGCGGTGGAGGTCGACGTCGGATACGCCGCGTCGGTACACAACCCCGGCTGGCAGAGCGGTCTGGGCTCGTCGCTGCGGGTGGGGCTGGACACCCTGCCCGAGGACGTCGACGCCGTCGTCGTGGCGCTGGCCGACCAGCCGCTGGTGACCGCCTCGGCGGTGCGGCGGCTGCTGGAGGCACACGCCGACGGCGCCCGCGCGGCCGTCGCCACCTACGCCGGCAACCTGCGCAACCCCGTACTGCTGGGCCGCGAGCACTGGCCAAGCGTCCACGCCCTCGCCGAGGGCGACGTGGGAGCGCGCCCGTTCCTGAGCGCCTACTCCCATCTGGTCACCCACGTGCCCTGCGACGACGTGGCCAGCCCCGAGGACATCGACACCCCCGAGGACCTGGAGCGCCTCCAGGCCTGCCTCGAAGGCCGCGGCTCCGCCCCGCGCCGGTCCACCTGAGCCGGCCCGTTCCCGCCGGCGCGGTCGGTGCCGGGTGGGGGAGCCCCCTACCCGTCGCAGTTGTGAGCGATCACAATCGACGACGAGTACACGCCCGCCGGCATCAGCCGGCCGGCGCCAACCGCATGATCCCGAAGCGGGAGCTCGTCCGCTCGCCCGGCTCCAGCACGGTCAGGTCGGTGCCGGAGTTGAAGGCGTCCGGGGGGCAGGTCATCGGCTCCACCGCGAGTCCCCGCCGGTTCAGCTCCTCGGGCAGGCCCTCGGCGCTGAACACCTGGAGCCAGCCGCAGGACGCGTCGCCCCACACGCCCACCGACGTGCCGCCGTAGGCGACCACCGTCCAGGCCCGGCCGTCGGCGTCGCGCTCCAGGCCGGTGAACGCGGTGTCGAAGGCCGTCGCCCCGATGGGCCGGGGCGTGCGGAAATCGTGCTCGGTGCCCTCCACCGGCTCCGGGGCGCCCGAGGGGAGCAGCCGTCCGTCGACGGGCAGCCGGCGCGAGGCGGGCAGCTTCAGCACCGCGTCGTCCATGGGCGCCGCGACGGACACGAACGGGTGCGCGCCCATGCCGTAGGGCGCGGGGGCGTCGCCGGTGTTGCGGGCCCCCAGGGTCGCCGTCAGCCCGTCGGCCGCGTCCAGCTCGTAGTCCGCGGTCAGTTCGAGGCGGTAGGGATAGCCCGGGTCGCTCCCGTCGAGCTCGCAGGTCAGCCGGGTGCGGTCGGAGCCGATCTCCACCGGCAGCCACGGCTTGGCGTAGGCCAGGCCGTGCAGGGCGGTGCCGCGCCGGGGTTCGGTGACCTCCAGTTGCCGCTCGACGCCCTTGAAGGTGTAGCGGCCGTCGCGGATCCGGTTGGGCCAGGGCGCCAGGAGCAGCCCGTGCGAGGCCGGCGGCGGCTCGTCGGGCGGGACGCGCCAGATCAGCTCCTGCCCGCCGTAGGCCAGCCGGCACATCGCCGCACCGCGGCGGCCGACGGCCGCTCGGTAGTCGCCGGCCGCCAACTCGATCGCATCGCCCACCACACTGCCGCCCTTCCCCGCTCCGCTACCGGTCCCGGGCGATGATAGTGCCCGCCGTTGCGCCCTCGGGCGTGCGGCACCCCCGCGGCGGGCGCGTGCGCGGCCGGGACCCGCCGCGCCGCGGAAGCCGGCGCGCGGCTCAGCCGAGCAGGTTGTACAGCGGGATCAGCACACCCGCGCCCACCATCAGCAGCCCGCTGGAGAGCACCACAAGCAGCATCAGCACCGAGCCGGCCACCGCGAGCCGGTAGGCCACCAGCCGGGTACGGGCGCGCCTGCGGCCCGCCGCCGTGCGGCCCAGCACGGCGAGCAGCACGCCCAGCAGCACCGGAAGCCACCACTGGCCGGCGATGCCCGCGGGGAGCAGGCCCACCACCGCGTCGGCGGCGCCCGCCGCCGCCGAGACGACGGTGCTGCGGGCGAACTCGACCACTCCCGCGTAGGCGTCGGCGATCGGGCTCGGCCGGTCGGGATAGAACCCGTCGGCGCGCATCACCCGCCCCACGCCGTCGACGAGCCCGGCCAGCGCGGCCGGGTAGGCGAACCTGCGGCAGCGCCCGGCGCCCTCGGCCCGTTCGAGCTGTTGCATGCTGCGGTTGACGCGCCGCCGCTCCCGCTCCTCGCGGCGGCGCGCCCGGCGCTGCTCGGACTCGGTCTGCGGGCGCCCGTAAGGCGCACCCGGCCGCTCGTAGGGCGCGGTGCCCCACCCCGCCCCGGCCCGATCCTGCGGCTGCGCGGCGCCCGGGCCGCCCGCGCGTTCGCGCACCCGCTGCCACCGGTCGGAGACGGCGTCGGACAACGCCGCCCACCGGTCGCGGCGCCGCGCGCGGCTTTCCTGGCGCTCGCGCTCGCGCTCGGCGGCGCCCAGCCGCACGGCGACGGGCAGCAGCAGCCAGGCGGTGACCAGGGCCGCGTTCGCGGCGAGCGCGTCCGAGCGGCGGCGCAGCCCGGTGTCGCGCTGGTGGCGCCACCAGTCCACGCGCGGGGCCGCGCTGCGCCGTCGCGGGTGCCAGGACTGCGCGCGCAGGCGCCCGCGCTCGCGCCCGGCCGCCTCGGGGTCGAGCACCAGTTCGGCGGCCAGCGCCCACGCGCCGTCCCAGGCGTGGCGGGGCAGGTCGGCGACGCCGGCGGCCGAGGCGGGCCCGGACTCCAGCCCTCGGGCGGCGGCCTCGACCTGGCGCATGATCAGCGGCACCTCGTGCTGGACGTGCTCCAGCGGCGCGCAGCGGCCGGCGCCCTCGGCGCGGCAGCCGGGATGGCCGCACCAGTGCCGCGCCGCCAGGTCCAGCGCCCCCAGCTCAAGGGCCTCCCGCAGCACGGCGTGCCGACTGGATCCGCCCCGGGCCAGGGCCAGCACCCCCTCCGCGCCGACCTCCAACCCGCGGAAGCGGGGCGGCATCCCCGGCACGAACCTGGCCGCCAGTGCGCTGATGGCCAGGTGCACCCGCTCGGGGTGGGCGTCCAGGGCGGTCAGGTAGGTGCGGTCGAAGGTGTAGTCGTTGACCTCGCGGTCCAGCCAGGTGCGCAGTGTCGGCCAGTGGGTGCGCAGCCACACCTCGCCGCGGTCCCAGCGGTCCAGCAGGTCGAAGGCGAGGCTGGGCGGGTCGTCGTGGGAGGCGTCGGCGAAGCGGATGGGCGCGTGCCCGCGCGGCCGGACGATGCTCGGGCGCTCCCCGGCCAGCCACTGCCGCACCTCGGCGCAGCCCCAGCGCGCCGACGGGGCGGGGGTGAGCAGCCCGCGCGCCAGCAGCCGCCAGGACTCGTCGGCGACGGCCGAGACGTCGACCTCGGTGCTGCGCGCGGTCAGCCAGTTCTCGCCGCGCTCCGGCCGCCGGCCGGTGACAAGCTCGTGCACCATGACGCCCAGCGACCACCACGCCGCGGGGGCCTCGCGGCGCCCCTCGACGACCTCGGGTGCGGCGTAGGCCTCCGTGACGGCCAGGCCGCCGTAGACGCGGCTCATCGTGGCCCGCACCGCGCCGCCGAAGTCGGTCAGCGCGAACACGGGCGGGTCCACGGAGCGGACCAGCAGGTTCTCGGGCTTGACGTCGGTGTGGTTGTGCTGCAGCTGCTCCTGCCAGTGGTGCAGGCAGTCGGCGACGGCCGCCACGACGGCGCGCGCGGCCGCGTCGTCCAACGGGGCCCGGTCCAGCACCGACCGCAGCGAGCCCTGCGGGAAGTACTCCTGGGCCTCCCACGCCACGTCCTCGCCCCAGGAGCTGCGCGCGCGGCCGTAGCCGTGGATGGCCGGGGTGTGCGGGTCGCCCTCGCCGCGGGCCTGCAGCCGGTCCAGCAGCTCGCGGTTGATGTCGTGGCCGGGGCGGTAGACCTTCAGCGCGACCCGGCGCTGCGGGGCCTGAGCGCCCTCCGCTTCGCGCCCGCGCCCCGCTCCGGCGGGCTCGGCGAGGTAGACGACGGCTTCGCCGCCGGCGCCGATGCGCTCCCGCACGGTGTAGGTGCGGCGCAGTTCGGCGGGCACCGCGTAGTCGATCTCGCCCGCTGGACCCACGACCACCCGCGCGACCAGCCGCGGAAGCCACGAGACCAGCGGTGACAGCAGGCGGCGCCACCACGGCCGGGCCGATCCGCCGGCCGAGCCCTCGGTGTCGGCCGCCGGATCGGGGCGCATCAGGGCGCGGGTGCGGGCGGCGTCGGCGATCGTGCCGGGCGCGTCGCCGGACCCGCCGGTGAGCGGGTGCAGGACGCGGGTGACCCACCGCGTGCGGGCGCGGTCGGCGTCGAGCCGGGTGGTGGCGGCGGCCGGCTCGATGTTGCGTGTGGGCGAGTCGGGATCTGCGGACTCGGGATCGACCATCGTGGTTGCGGCGCTCTCGGGGCTGACGCTGACACCGCGGCGGCGGCGCCGCGAACGGCGCCGCTCCGGGCTTTGGCGTTTTCCAGACTAGGCGAGTCCCGAGCGGTCGGGAGGGGCCCGCAACCCGGATTCGTCCCTGATCCGCAGGGCGGGGGGCTCGGCGGAGGCGGGCGCCTCCGGCCGGTCGCGGTCAGTGGTCGCCGGGGCCCTCTCCTCCGGGGGACCCGCCCAGCCGCTCGCAGGCCTCGCGGTACATCCGCACGACCTCGCGGCGGACCTGGGCGCGCTCGGTCAGCGGCTCCGACCAGCGGATCCGCACCGCGGCCTCCGTGCCGCCGACGACGGCCGCGTAGTCGCCGCCCTCGCTGTCGACGCCGGTCATCCGCGCCGAGGTGGCCCCGGGGACCCCGCCCAGTGCCCGGCAGATCGCCAGCGTCTCGCCGGGGTGGTCCTCGTTCATGTGCCTGGTGATCGCCGAGACGACCTCGGCCGTGAACGGTGTTTCGGGCACGGCGCTCCTTCGGCGTGGCTGTGCGGGTGCCGGATTCCGGGTGCGGCGCGCCTCCGCCGGCGCGGCGCCCCGAGCATATCCGGCCCGCGCCGGGCCGCCGGGTCCCGGACGTGCCGCGCGGCGGCGCGGCGGGCGCTCAGTCCGCCTCGCGCGTGAACTCCGCGTCGATGTCGATCCTGATCCGGTCGGCCACCACGACGCCGCCGCCGTCCATGGGCATCTCGATGTCGACCTTGAAGTCGCTGCGGCTGATCTCGGTCTCGGCGTGGAAGC
Organism: Streptomonospora halophila; assembly: GCF_039542725.1. Classification (NCBI taxonomy): domain Bacteria; kingdom Bacillati; phylum Actinomycetota; class Actinomycetes; order Streptosporangiales; family Nocardiopsidaceae; genus Streptomonospora; species Streptomonospora halophila. The sequence goes on from NZ_BAABIK010000001.1 coordinate 445,667, forward strand.
CGGCGCGCGTGAGGCCGTAGGGGTCCTGCGTCACGCCGTTGAACTCCAGCCGCAGCACCACCGGCCGCGTGTTGCCCCTGACGGTGAGGTCGCCGTCCAGTAAGAATTCCTCGCCGGAGGTGCGGATTCCGGTGGACCGGAACGTCCACTGCGGGTGCGTGCCGGTGTCGAAGAAGTCCGCGGAGCGCACGTGGTGGTCGCGCTGCTCGTTGTCGGTGTTGATGGAGGTCGCGTCGATGGTCGCCCGCACCGACGACTGCAGCGGGTCCTCGGGCACCGTGAGCTCGGCGTCGAACGTCTCGAAGCGCCCCCGCACCCGGCTCACCATCATGTGGCGCACCGAGAACCCGATCACCGAGTGCACTGTGTCGATCCGCCAGGTCCCCGGAGTGAGCTGCTGGTCCATGGCTCCCCTTGCTGGTCGTTGTCGAGGGGCGTCACATAGTGTAATAGTGAACTTCCGAAAAGTGACGATGCGGCCCGGCCCGATTTCGGCTGCGCGTACGCCGGGCGGCGCCCGGCCGCGGCTCGCCCGGCGGCGTTTTCCCGCTTGACGGCCCGCCCGGTTGGCTAAGCTGGTCCTGGACCTCCCGACCGGGGTGGATCCGTCCCGAACAGTCAGGAGTCTTCAGCCGCGTGACCCGCCCCACCATCTCCGGCGCACAGCGATTCCGCGACGACGACGGTTCGCCCGATCCCGCCGTCACCGCGCGGCTCGACGCCTTCTCCCGAGGCGAGGCCGGCGACCGGCAGGTGCTCGCGGCGCTGGGGGACTCCCGCGTGCTCGTGCCGGTGGTGGCCGTGGCCGGCGAGACCGAGCAGGACGACGACGGCCGCACGGGCGAGAAGTCCAGCGACATCGCCCTGCCCCTGATGATCGGCGAGGACGGCCGCCGCGGCGTGCTCGCCTTCACCTCGGTCGACTCCGCCCGCGCCTGGCGCGAGGACGCCCGCCCGGTGCCGGTCACCGCCGTCGAGGCCTGCCGCGCGGCCATCGACGAGGGGGCCGACGCCGTGGTCGTCGACGTCGCCGGGCCCGTCACCTACGCCGTCCAGGGCCGGTTCCTGACCACCCTGGCCGAGCACGGCACCGTGCCCGCCCCCAAGGACGACCCGCAGATCCTCGCCCTCATCTACCGGGTCACCCACACCGAGTTCGGTATCGAGCGCGTGCGCGTCCACGAGTCCGACCGCGCCGAGATCGGCATCCGCCTGGAGCTGGAGCGCCGCGACGACGAGTCGCTGCGCCGCGTCGCCGACCGCCTCACCACCGAGCTCACCCCGGTGCTGCCCGGCGGCGTGGAACTGAGCGCCGTCGTGCGCGCCGACCGGCGCGGCTGAGCCGCGGTCCGGGCGCGCCGCCGCGCGCGCCGTCCACAGCCGCCGCCCCGCGCGGTCGCCGCGCGCGGCGATCCGCTAGTTTCCGCCCATGCCCGCAATCGCCGACATCGCGCTGGCACTGGGGCTGGGCGCCGCCGGTGCGGCGGTCGGCGCCGCGTCCGGCCGGCTCGTGCCCCTGTTCGCCCGCCACGAGCCCGGCCCCGACGACGACACCCCGCCGCCCCCGCCCGCCTGCCCGCACTGCGGGGCGCCGGTTCCCTTCATCCCGTGGCTGCCGGCGGTGCGGGTGCGCGGCTACGCCCGCACCGGCGGCTGCCCCGCCTGCGCCCGGCGGATCCCGTCCTCGGCCGCGACGGCCGCCGCGACCGCGCTGCTGTTCGCGGCGGTCGGCGCCACCCAAGGCGCAGCGGGAGCCGCCGCCAACCCGCTGTGGTGCATCGCGCTGCTGTTCTTCTCGGCCGCGGGCGCGGTGCTGGCCGCGATCGACGTCCGCGTGCACCGCCTGCCCAACGCGATCGTGGGCCCCGCCTACCCCGCGGCCGTCCCGCTGGTGCTCGGCGCCGCCGTGCTGGAGCGCGCGGCCCGCAGTCCCGGCCCCTCCGCGCTCACCGGCACCGACCTGCTCGCCGCGGCCTACCCGCTGGGCGGGATGGCGGGCCTGGCCGCCCTCTACTGGCTGCTGTGGTTCATCCACCCCGGCGGCATGGGCTGGGGCGACGTCAAGATCGCCGGGCTCGTCGGCCTCTACCTCGGCTGGGCCGGTCCCGGCGCGGTCGTGGCGGGCACGGTCGCGGCCTTCGCGGCCTCGGCCGCCTACGGCATCGTCCTCCTGGCGCTGCGCCGCGCCACCCGGCACACCCAGATCCCCTTCGGCCCGTTCATGATCGGCGGCGCGCTGGCCGTGCTGCTGGCGGATGTGCCGACCGGCACACCGCTCTGACCGCCGCCCGGCGGGCGGGCGACGCGATGTGCCGCGCCCGCTCGGCCCGTGAAATGATCGGGGCATGTTGCGCTGGCTGACCGCGGGGGAGTCCCACGGACCGGCACTCGTCGCGATACTGGAGGGCCTTCCGGCCGGCGTCGCCGTCACCTCGGACGACATCGCCGCCGCGCTGACCCGCCGTCGCGCCGGGTACGGCCGGGGCGCCCGGATGAAGTTCGAACAGGACGAGGTGACCCTGGTCGGGGGCGTCCGCCACGGCCTCACTCAGGGCGGCCCGGTGGCCGTCGAGGTCGCCAACTCCGAGTGGCCCAAGTGGGAGCGGGTGATGTCCGCCGACCCCGTGCCCCCCGAGGAGCTGGAGGGAGTGGCGCGCAATGCGCCGCTGACCCGGCCCCGCCCCGGCCACGCCGACCTGGTGGGCATGCAGAAGTACGGCCACGACGAGGCCCGCCCCGTGCTGGAGCGCGCCAGCGCCCGCGAGACCGCGGCGCGCGTCGCCATCGGCGAGGTCGCCCGCGCGTTCTGCCGCCAGGCCCTGGGCGTCGAGGTGCTCAGCCACGTCGTGTCGATGGGCACCATCAGCGTCCCCGACTCCGTGCAGCCCGAGCCCGGCGACCTGGAGCGCGTCGACGCCGACCCGCTGCGCTGCTTCCACCCCGACACCAGCGCGCGCATGGTCGCCGAGGTCGACGACACCCGGAAGGCCGGCGACACCCTGGGCGGCGTCGTCGAGGTGCTCGCCTACGGCCTGCCGCCGGGGCTGGGCAGCCACGTGCACTGGGACCGCCGCCTGGACTCCCGGCTGGCCGGCGCCCTGATGGGCGTCCAGGCCATCAAGGGGGTCGAGATCGGCGACGGGTTCCGCACCGCCGCCCGGCGCGGATCGGCCGCCCACGACGAGATCGAGCCCGGCCCCGGCGGCGTGCGCCGCCGCAGCAACCGCGCGGGCGGCGTCGAAGGCGGCATGACCACCGGCGATCCGCTGCGGGTGCGCGCGGCCATGAAGCCCATCGCGACCGTCCCGCGCGCGCTGGACACCGTCGACGTGGCCACCGGCGAGCCGGCCCGGGCCCACCACCAGCGCAGCGACGTCACGGCGGTGCCGGCGGCGGGCGTGGTGGCCGAGGCCATGGTCGCGCTGGTGCTGGCCGAGGCCGCCGTGGAGAAGTTCGGCGGCGACTCCCTGGCCGAGACCGCCCGCAACGCCCGCGCCTACCTGGATACGCTGGAGATTCCCTAGAAAGCGCGCACGGCCGGGTGCGGCGGGCCCGGTCGACGACAACCGAGGAGACACCGATGAGCACACCGGTCGCGGTCCTGATCGGCTCGCCGGGCGCGGGCAAGACCACGGTCGGCCGGGCCCTGGCCGAGCGGCTGGGCGTGGACCTGCTCGACACCGACGCCGAGGTCGAGGCGCGCGCCGGCAAGTCCGTGGGCGACGTGTTCGTCGAGGACGGCGAGCCCGCCTTCCGCGCGCTGGAGCGCGAGATCGTGGCCGAGGCCCTGGCCTCCTGGGCCGGTGTGGTCGCGCTGGGCGGCGGCGCCGTCCTCGATCCCGGCACCTCCGCCGATCTGGCCCGCCACCACGTGGTCTACCTGCAGGTGGAGTTCGCCGACGCCGCCAAGCGGGTCGGCTTGGACACCCCGCGCCCGCTGCTGGCCGGCAACCCCCGCACCCGGCTGCGCAAGCTGCTGGAGGAGCGGCTGCCCGTCTACGAGGGCCTGGCGCGGGCGACCGTGCCCACCAGCGGATACCACCCCGAGGAGATCGTCGACGCCATCGTCGAGGGGCTGCCCCGGCACCGGGAGGGCATCCGATGAGCGCCACCCGCATCCGCGTCGGCGGTGCCGACCCCTACGACGTCGTGGTGGGCCGCGGGGTCTTCGCCGAGCTGCCGGCGCTGGTGGGCGAGCGGGCCGAGCAGGTCGCGGTCGTCCACCCCGAGGGCCTGGGCGAGCTGGCCCGTCCCGCGCTGACCGCGCTGGGTGCGGCCGGCTGCAGCGTCCACCCGCTGGCCGTGCCCGACGGCGAGGCCGCCAAGACCGCCGAGGTCGCCGCCGGGCTGTGGAGCCGGCTGGGACAGGCCGGGTTCACCCGCAGCGACGCCGTGGTGGGCGTGGGCGGCGGCGCGGTGACCGACCTGGCCGGGTTCGTCGCCGCTACCTGGCTGCGCGGCGTGCGCAGCGTCCTGGTGCCCACGACCCTGCTGGGCATGGTCGACGCCGCCGTGGGCGGCAAGACCGGCATCAACACCGCCGAGGGCAAGAACCTCGTCGGGGCCTTCCACCCGCCCTCCGGTGTGCTGTGCGACCTGGACACCCTCGCCGGCCTGCCCGCGGCCGACTACATCGGCGGCCTGGCCGAGGTGGTCAAGGCCGGGTTCATCGCCGACCCCGCCATCCTCGACCTCGTCGAGGCCGACCCCGAGGGGGCCGCCCGGCCCGACGGTCGCCACACCCGCGAGCTCATCGAGCGCGCCGTCTCCGTCAAGGCCGAGGTCGTCTCGGGCGACCTGCGCGAGAGCGGCCGCCGCGAGATCCTCAACTACGGGCACACCCTCGGCCACGCCGTCGAGCGGGCCGAGAACTACACGTTCCGGCACGGCTACGCCGTGGCCGTGGGCATGGTCTTCGCCGCCGAGCTGGCGCGCCTGGACGGGCGCGTCGACGCCGCCCTGGTCGAACGGCACCGCAAGATCCTCGCCTCGGTCGGGCTGCCCACCGCCTACTCCGGCGCACCCTGGCCCGAGCTGCGGCGCGCCATGCGCGTCGACAAGAAGGCCCGCGGCGCCACGTTGCGCTTCATCGTGCTCGACGCGCTCGCCGAGCCCGCGGTGCTGTCCGGCCCCGCCCCCGAGCTGCTGGACGCGGCCTACGCCGCGATCGGCACCTGATACCTGCGGGCCGGTGTGAACGCCCGCACCGGTGAAACCCACTAGACTGCGGTGACGACGGCGCAGGCCGCCCCGCGCGGCCGCGCTGCGGGCGCCCGCCCGCCACCGACCGAGCCCGACCCTCTGGAGAGACGACCCAAGTGGCCTCGACGAACGACCTCAAGAACGGCACGACGCTGAAGCTCGACGGCGGCGAACTCTGGAACGTCGTGGAGTTCCAGCACGTCAAGCCCGGCAAGGGCGGAGCGTTCGTCCGCACCAAGCTGAAGAACGTCACCTCGGGAAAGGTCGTCGACAAGACCTTCAACGCCGGCGCCAAGGTCGAGATCGCCAATGTGGACCGCCGTGAGATGCAGTACCTCTACAGCGACGGCGAGTCCTACATCTTCATGGACACCGAGACCTACGACCAGCTGCCCGTCGACGCCAAGGTGGTCAGCAAGAACGCCGACTACCTGCTGGAGAGCGCCGTGGTCACCGTCGCGGTGAACGAGGGCGCCCCGCTCTACGTCGAGCTGCCCGCCGCGGTGGAGGTCGAGATCACCCAGACCGACCCCGGCGTGCAGGGCGACCGCTCCACCGGCGGCACCAAGCCCGCCACCATCGAGACCGGCGCGGTCATCCAGGTTCCGCTGTTCATCACCACGGGCGAGCGCGTGAAGGTCGACACCCGCACCGGCGACTACCTCGGCCGCGTCAACTGATGGCGCCGACCGCGATCGGTATCCGGGGCCCGCGGGCGGAGCAGCGATGAGCAGTGGCGGAGGCGCGCGGCGCAAGGCGCGCAGACGCGCTGTGGAGATCCTCTACGAGGCCGAGGTCCGCGGCACCGCGGTCGAGGACGTCGTCGAGCGCCGCCGCGCCCAGACCGAGCCGCCGATCAACGAGTTCACCGTGCAGCTGGCCTTCGCCGTGGACGAGCGCCGCGAACGCCTCGACGCCCTGCTCGACGACTACGCGATCGACTGGTCGCTGGAGCGCATGCCGGTGGTCGACCGCAACATCCTGCGGATGGGCGCCTACGAGCTGCTGTGGGCCGAGGACATCCCCGACGGCGTCGCGATCTCCGAGGCGGTCGCCGTGGCGCGGCAGCTCTCCACCGACGAGTCCCCGTCCTTCATCAACGGCCTGCTCTCGCGGCTGATGGAGAACAAGGCCCAGCTCGCGCCCTGACCGGCGCCGCCGGTCGGCGGGCATTCGACCAGCAAGCAGAAGGGGAGCCGGTGTTGAGCGACAAGCCCCACGGCGGCACCGTCCCGAGCGACCCCGGCGCGGGCTCCGGCCCGCACCGCGCCGCCAGCGCAGCCCGCACCGAGGTCGTCTGGCAGGTGCTGCGCGCCGCCCTGGCGGAGCAGGAGCCCGCCGGCAGCGACGGCCTGGACATCGTCGACGCCGGCGGCGGCACCGGCGGCGCGGCCGTCCCGCTCGCAGGGCTCGGCCACCGCGTCACCGTGGTCGACCCCAGCCCCGACTCGCTGGCGGCCCTGGAGCGCCGCGCCGCCGAGGCCGGTGTGCGCGTGCGCGCGCTGCAAGGCGAGACCGGCGACCTGGCGCAGCTGCTGCCCGAGTCCCACGCGCACCTGGTGCTGATGCACAACGTGCTGGAGTACGTCGAGGAGCCGGCGGCCGCCCTGGCCGACGTCGCCGCGCTCACCCGGCCCGGCGGCGCCGTCAGCGTGCTGGCCACCAACGCCCTGGCCGGGGTGCTGCACCGGGCGCTCGCCGGCCACCTGGCCGACGCCCGCCACCTGCTCGACGACCCCGAGGGCCGCTGGGGCAGCGGCGACCCCATGCCGCGGCGCTTCACCGCCGACCGGCTCGTCGGCCTCGCCGAGCGGGCCGGGCTGGGCCGCGCCGACATCCGCGGTGTGCGGGTCTTCGCCGACCTGCTGCCCGGGCGGGTGCTCGACGGCGAGCACGGGATCGGCGAGCAGCTGCTGGAACTGGAGAAGGCGGCCGCTGTGCACCCGGCGCTGTCGGGGATCGCCACCCAGATCCACCTGCTGGCCCGCAAGCCGCTGTGACGCGGCCGGGGAGCGGGGCCGCTGGCGCGGCCCGCGCCGGCGGCGGCACACTGGTGGCATGAGCCGACGCCAGCTCGAGCGCGGTCAGGCGCTTCGCGGGATGATCGGGCCCGGCGGGGTCGAGCCGCTGCCGGAGGACGACAGCGAGGACACCGCCGGCTGCACCGTCCTGCACATCGACATGGACGCGTTCTTCGCCGGCGTCGAGCGGCTGGTGCACCCCGAGACCCGCGGCAAGCCCATCATCGTCGGCGGCACCGGGCCGCGCGGCGTGGTCTCCTCGGCCGACTACATCGCCCGCTCCTACGGCGTGCACTCGGCCATGCCCATGGTGCGCGCGCTGCGGCTGTGTCCCGACGCGATGGTCTTCCCGCCCGACGGCGCCCACTACAAGCGGGTCTCCGAGGCGGTCATGGACATCCTGCTGGCGGTGACGCCCGAGGTCGAGCGCGTCTCGCTGGACGAGGCCTACCTGGACGTCTCCGGTGCCCGGCGCCGCCTCGGCGGCCCGGTGCGCATCGCCGAGGAGATCCGCCGCCGGGTGCGCGACGAGCAGAGCCTGACCTGCTCGGTGGGCGCCGCGCCCAGCAAGCTGGTGGCCAAGCTCGCCTCCACCCGCTGCAAGCCCGACGGCCTACTGGCGGTGCCCCCCGACCGGGTGACCGCGTTCCTGCACCCGCTGCCGGTGGGCGCGCTGTCGGGCGTGGGGGACAAGACCGAGCAGACCCTGGCCCGGCTGGGCCTGCGCACGGTGGGCGACCTGGCGCGCGTCTCGGCGGCCACCCTGCGCGGCGAGTTCGGGACGGCGCTGGGCGACCGCCTGGCCGCCCTCGCCCAGGGGCGCGACGAGAGCCCGGTCGTGCCGTCCTCTCCCGACAAGAGCATCGGCGCCGAGGAGACCTTCCCCCGCGACGTCGACGACCCCGAGGTCATCCGGCGGGAGCTGCTGCGGCTGTCGGAGAAGGTCGCCCGGCGGATGCGGGCCGGCGGGCACGTGGGCCGCACGGTCGTGGTGAAGCTGCGCCGGGCCGACTTCACCACCATCACCCGCTCGCGCACCCTGGCCGAGTCCACCGACGTCGCGCACGAGATCAGCGCCGCCGCGCGCGAGCTCTACGCCGCAGCGGGCCTGGAGCGGGTGCGGCTGCGGCTGGTGGGGGTGCGCATGGAGGGGCTGGCGCCGGTCGCAGACGCCCACCGCCAGCTCAGCCTGGACGAGCCCGAGACCGGCTGGCGCGAGGCCGAACAGGCCATGGACGCGGTCACGCGGCGGTTCGGGGCGGGGGCCATCCGACCGGCGGCCTTGGCCAAGCGTGAGGAGGATGACGTATAGTACTGCAACTTTCGGATGGTTGAATCCGTTATAGGGGCGGGGATGCCGGGCCGGCCCGACCGGTCGGCGGCGTCCCGCGGTAGTGCAGGGGACGGCAGAAGGGCGAGCGCAGCCGTGTTGCGGTTAGACGGTGAGGGTAATGTGGCCCATGTGGGCCAGCTGCACGCTCATCTTTTCTTTTCAGTAGGCGCTAAGGCGCCTTATTCTGGGCATACCACTGAACAACGGCCTGTTGGTCAGCACACCTCACCCCACGCAGGGACTGTCATTGGGAGGCGCCGTGCCGCTCTCTGAACACGAGCAGCGTATGCTCGACCAGATCGAGCAGGCGCTGTACGCCGAGGATCCGAAGTTCGCCAACACCGTGAGCAAGACGAACCCGGCCGTGCACTACAAGCGATCGATCGTGCAGGCCTCGATCGGGTTCGTCGTCGGGATCTCGCTCCTCATGGGCGGCGCGATCCTCCAGCAGGTCATCGTCGGCGTCATCGGCTTCATCGTCATGCTGGCCTGCCTGCTGTGGGGCCTGTCCGCCTGGCGGCGCGTCGCCGGCGGCGGAGGCGAGGCCCAGGCTCAGGCCCAGGCGCAGCAGCCGCAGGGCAAGTCCGCCGAGCCCAAACAGCGCAAGCGCCAGCAGCGCCCCGGGATGATGCACCGCTTCGAGGAGCGGTGGCGCCGCCGCCAGGAGGGCGGCGACAAGTAGCCCTCGCACCGCGGCCGGCTCCCGGCCGCGCGCGAGCGCCCGTACACGAGAACGCGTCCACCGGCCCCGACCGGCGGGCGCGTTCTCGTGTACGCGCGTTCTCGTGTACGCACCCGGGACGGCCGCCGAGGACCGCGGTCCCGAGGACCGCCCCCGCACCGGGCCCGCCGGCGCCGGCCGCGGCCGGCGCCTCAGCCCGCCGCGGTGCCGGGCCGCTGGGCGCGCGGCGGCTCCGGCGCGCCCAGCGGCGCGGGAAGCAGCGAGCCGGGCAGCAGGCTCGCCCGCAGCGCGGCACCGCGCCCGCGGGACGCCCGCAGCGCTGAGCGCACCAGCCGGCTGTCGTCGGAGGGCGACCCCTCCTGGCGGAACTCCGGTGCGTAGTGGGCGCTCTCCTCGGCCATCGCCAGGCGCCACAGCGCCGCCTCGGCCGCGGGCCCCGGCCCGTGGTCGGCGGCGAGCCGCCCCGCCACCGCACGCGGCGACTCGGCCGGGCTCCAGGAAAGGCCCAGGTCGCGGCAGTCGTCGCGCAGTTCCCGCCACGCGGCGCGGGCGCGCTGGGCGGGTGTGCCCGCGCGGACCCACCGCGTGCGCCGCACCAGGACCCGCGCCAGCCCGGGGACCGCTGCGACGGCCAGCAGCGCGGGGACCAGCGCCGCCCACCACCATCCGGCGCCCCGGCCCTCGCCGGGACCGCCGCCGGATCCGCCCTCGTCCTCCTCGGTCGGCTCCGGGCTGTCCGAGGACGCGGTGGGCTCCTCCTGCTCCTGGGGCGCCGACGGCGCCGCATCGGCGCCCGGCCGGCCCGCCTGCGCACCGGGGCCCGCACCGCCCTGCGGCGCCGAGGGGACGGTGTCGGCGTAGTCAGGAACGGTGGCGGTGCCCTGGCCGCCGGAGGAGGCGGGCGTGGGCTCGAACCGCAGCCACCCGGCGCCCTCGAAGTACAGCTCGGGCCAGGCGTGGGCGTCGGACTCGGTGACCTCCCACGAGTCGCCGCCGGTCCGGGTGCCGGCGGTGTAGCCGATGGCCACGCGCGCGGGGATGCCCGCCTGCCGCGCCAGCAGCGCCATCGCGCCCGCGAACTGCTCGCAGTAGCCCACCCGGCTCTCGAACAGGAAGTAGCTCAGCGGGTCCTCGCCCTCCGGGATGGAGGGCGGGCTGAGGTCGTAGTCGAACCGGCCCGCGGCGCTGAACCAGTCCTGCAGCGCCACGGCCTTCTCGTGGGCGGTGCCGGCTCGGGCGGTGATCGACTCGGCCAGCTCCGCGGTGCGCTCGTCGACGCCGTCGGGGACCTCCAGGTAGCGCTCGTCCAGGTCGCTTCCCGGGGGCAGGTCCGCGGCCAGCGTGTCGGGGTCGGGCTCGTTCACCAGGCTGGTGACCTCGTAGCTGTCGCCCCGGGCGGGGGCGCCGGTGGTGAAGACCATCAGGGTCTCGGGGTCGGCGTACCACTCGCCGGCGGCCGACAGCTCCCGCGCCGGATAGGGCATCGGCAGGAAGTCGGCTTCGAAGCGGTCGGCGAGGGCGACCTCGGTGGTGACCCGCCGGCTGTCGATCCGGCTCTGGCCGGGCGGGGAGGGCAGCAGCTCGTCGCCGAGGTCGCCGTCGCCCTCGGCGCGCAGCCGCGACATGGTCCAGGTCTGGCCGTCGAAGGCGTCCAGCGCGTACATGCGCAGGTAGTCCGGCCGTTCGGCGTCGGTCTCGTAGCTCAGCACCGGCCGGTCGGAGGTGGAGGTCAGGTCCCGGCGCAGGCTGACCAGGGGGTGGGTCGTGGTGATGGTCTCGCCGCCGAGCCGCGTGCCGTCGGCCAGCGCGTACAGCGAGCTCGACGTCAGCCCGGGCACGGACGGCGGGACCAGCAGCGCCAGCGCCACGGCGGCCGCGGCGACCCCGGCCGTGGCGGCGATGTGCTGGGCGCCGCCCAGCACCGGCGCGGCGGTGTCGTGGTCGGCGCGCACGGCGATCCCCCAGCCGGACCCGCGCACCCAGCCGTCCACCGCCAGCACGCCCACGTAGCCCACCGCGGCGCAGGCGAAGGCGGCGCCGTCCACGCCCTGGTCGTCCACCAGCAGCGGCACCAGCAGCAGACCCGCCAGGGGCAGCGCCATCACGGCGGCCGCCCGCGCGGTCACCGCCAGGAAGTCGGAGACGATCGCCAGCAGCGCCATCGCGGCGGCGATCACCAGCGCAAGGGCCGGGGTCGCCGGGATGGGCGTGGTCTCCGTGCCGATCTGCGCCCGGCCCTCGGTGAACACGGCGACCAGCTCACCCAGCGCCGAGGGGGTGGGCACGAAGCCCAGCGGAGCCGCGTAGGACACGAACGAGGCGGTCAGCACGGCCAGCGCCACGGCGGCCTGCAGGATCGGGACCACGACCACGGTCAGCCGAGCGGCGCGCAGGACCAGTCCGGTCAGGGCGCAGGCGACCACCACGGCGGCCGAGGGCCCCCACCAGGAGCCGCCCGAGATCAGCGGCGCCAGCGCGGGCAGCGCGAGCAGCAGCGCGGCGGCGGTCGCCACGGTCAGCGCGGCCTTTGCGATCATCGTGTGCCGGCGGTCCCCTGACCGGTCCGCCGGCGGCGGTGGCGGGGGTGTGCGCCGTTCCTCCTAACCGGGGAGTCGGTTCGTGCGGGGGACGGGCGCGGCACCGCCGCCCGGCGCCGGGCGCAAACCGGCGCAGCGGGCGTGGGCGCGTCCGCGGGCTGCGGTCGCTTCGGCCGCCGGCGTGCTCCGCTCACCGGCCGACCGCCCCGGCGCGGCCCGGCACCGCCGAGCCCCACGCCTGCGGCAGGTCCTCCACCGAGCCGATCTCGGCCGCGAGCCAGCCCGCCTCGCGCAGCGCGTCGGCCGAGCGCCGCGCGGAGTCGGGATCGGACCAGGCGGCGCGGGTGCACAGCAGCGCGACGCACGTGTGCCGGCCCCGGCCGCCCGGGAGCCGGGAGAGCGCGTCGATGTCGTCGGCCGAGAGCGCGCCCAGGACCGCGACCAGCAGTCCTTGGCCGCTGACGTGGGAGCCGGCGATCGCCTCGGCGGCGCCGGCGAGGCCGGTGGCGGAGGAGGGCGGGGCCACCGCCAGGGCGTCGAGCACGTCCGCCCCGGTCGCGGCGGCGACCTCGCCGCTGTCGGTGTGCAGCCGCATCTCGTGCCCGCGCCCGAGCAGGTGCAGAGCCGCGGACGCGGCGGCGCTGACCACGGCCTCCTGTGAGGAGTCGGGCCCCGCGCCGGCGTGGGCGGCCGCGCGCAGGTCGGTCAGCACGGCGCTGCGGTCGCTGAGCCGGTGCTCCTCGCGGCGGACCATCAGCTCCCCGTGGCGGGCGGTGCTGCGCCAGTGCACCCGGCGCATGTCGTCGCCGTGCCGGTAGCCGCGCGGTACCGGGTCGTTGTCCGTACCGCCGGCAAGCGAGCGCGCCGCGCTGTCGCCGTCCTCGGCGGTTCCGCCGGGCACCGGCACGTGGGGCAGGGCCACGACGGGCGGGGTGACCAGCAGGGTCATCGGGCCGCCGACGGAGCGCCGCCGCCGCAGGCAGTTCAGCGGGTCGGTGAAGGACAGGGCCAGCGGCCCGACGGGGTAGGAGCCGCGGATCTCGGGACGCACCCGGTAGGTCACATCGCGCACCGCGCGCGGTCCCAGGAAGCCGATGTTGAACCGCGGAGCCTGGCCCAGCTGGAACGGCAGGTCGTCGTGCACCAGCAGGCCGCCGACCGGCAGCGCGGTCGAGGCGTTGGCCACGCGCACCAGTACGCGCGCGTCGGCGCCCGCGGGGGTGCGGGCCGGCTGGAGCGCCCGGCTGTGCACCACGCGGCCGGGCGCGCCCCACAACGTCAGCGCGGTCAGCAGCGGGAGCGCGAACACCAGCACGCCGAAGCCCACCAGGTCGCGCTCGCCGATGACCAGGCCGCTGACGATCAGCGCGCCCCCGCCGCTGAGCAGTCCCCAGCCGCGGACGGTGAAGGCCGGCAGCAGTCTCACGCGCTCTCCGGGCTCAGCGCGGACTGGGGATGGGCAGGCGGGCGACGATCTCGGAGACGACCTGCTCGGGCGAGCGCCGCTCCATGCGCGCCTCGGGGCTGGGCAGCAGCCGGTGCGCGAGCACCGGCACCGCCAAGGCCTGCAGGTCGTCGGGCACGACGTAGTGGCGCCCCTCCAGCGCGGCGTAGGCGCGCGCGGCCCGGACGAGGTGGATCGTGGCGCGCGGCGAGGCGCCCAGCCGCAGCGCCGAGGAGGTGCGGGTGGCCGTGACCAGATCGACGGCGTAGCGCCGTACGCCCGGGGCGACGTGGATGCCCTTGACCCGGTCGACCATGGCGCGTACGTCGGCGGCCGTGGCCACCGGCTCCAGCCGGTCCAGCGGCGAGTCCGAGCTGTGGGCGTCGATCATGTCCAGCTCGGCCTGCGGCGCGGGGTAGCCCACGGCGATGCGGGCCGTGAACCGGTCGCGCTGGGCCTCGGGCAGGGGATAGGTGCCCTCCATGTCGGAGGGGTTCTGCGTGGCCACCACCATGAAGGGCCGCTCCAGCTGACGGGTCTCGCCGTCGACGCTGACCTGCATCTCCTCCATGCACTCCAGCAGGGCGGACTGGGTCTTGGGCGAGGCGCGGTTGATCTCGTCGCCCAGCACGATGTTGGCGAAGACGGGGCCCGGGTTGAACTCGAACTCGTGCCGGTCCTGGTGGTAGACGCTGACGCCGGTGATGTCGGCCGGCAGCAGGTCCGGTGTGAACTGCACCCGCTGCACCGAGCAGTCGACCGCCCGGCCCAGTGCCTTGGCCAGCATCGTCTTGCCGACGCCCGGAATGTCCTCGATGAGCAGGTGGCCCTCGGCGAGCAGGACGGTCAGCGCGATCCGTACGACGTCGGGTTTGCCCTCGATCACGGTCTGGACGGCGTCGCGGATCCGTTCCGCGACGGCGATGACGCCGTCGTCGCCGTCCGGGATCCCGTCTCCCTGTGTGTTCTGCCGCGTGCCCAGTGACACGTGTCCCCTCTCGACAGGAGCCGGAGCCGATGGAATCGAGGCTAGAGCCAAAGTCGGCGAAAGCAAATCAAATCCCAAAAACGGCGGGCGCCCGCGTGCCGAGCGCTGTGTCACACGCGCCACCGCGCGTGTGGGGCGCGGTGGCGCGCCCGCCGCGGGGCGCCCCGGGCGCTCCACTCCGCTCCACCCGCATTGACCTGCGCTTTCTCGCGGCGCTCTGTGCCGCGGCGGCGATTGAAACTGTTGACCGTGGGGAAGAGTGGAGTACAGTGGAGCATCGTGGAGCAGGAGACTGCTCTGCCGGGGGCTTGGGAGGTGGGCCTTGTTTCTGGGGACCCACGAACCGCGCCTCGACGAGAAGGGACGCCTGTTCCTTCCGGCGAAGTACCGCGACGAACTGTCGGGGGGACTGGTGATCACGAAGGGACAGGAGCGCTGCCTCTACGTCTTTCCTTTGGACGAGTTCCAGCGCATCACCGAGGCCCTCCGCTCGGCGCCGGTCACCGCCAAGGCGGTCCGCGACTACAGCCGGGTGTTCTTCGCCAGCGCCTCCGACGAGGTTCCCGACAAGCAGGGGCGCATCACGGTTCCCGCCGGCCTGCGCGCCTACGCCGGCCTGGAACGCGACTGTGTCGTCATCGGGGCCAACACGCGCCTGGAGATCTGGGACTCCGCGGCGTGGGCCCGTTACGAAGCCGACCAGGAGCAGGCATTCGCGGATCTGTCGGAGGAGGTGTTGCCGGGGGTGCTGTGACTTCGCGCGACCGCGGTGCCGGCCTCGACACCCGCGCACACCGGTCCGCCGAGCCACGCCGACCACGTCCTGTCCGGCCCCAGGCCTTCAGGCGCGAGCCGCAGTCAGCTGACGCATCTTCCCCGGCGCCAGGTGGCGGCCGCGCAGCAGCGCGGCCAGCAGGCCACGCGCCTGGAGGCCCGGCCGGACGGTCGCGGGCGAGTGCGCCGTGAGGCCGCGCTAGCAGCTGCCGGACGCACGGTCGGCACCGGCGGCAACGCCGGAAGGCCGGAAGCAGGAGACGACGGAGCCGACCACGGTCGGGCCGACACCGCTCGCGGCCGATGCCCCGCAGGGGAGCGCGGAGGCACTGGCGGCGGGGGAGCGGCCCGCGGCCGCCGCGGGACATCGGGGGAGCGTCCGCGGACGGCCGGCCGCACGCGGCGGCACGGGGCGGTCAGTGAGGAGGGGGCACTGTGCTCATGGCAGACACCGGCGGCCGACCCGGTGCGGGACACACGCCGGTCATGCTCGACCGCATCGTCGAACTGCTCTCGCCCGCCCTGAGCGAGCCCGGGGCCGTCCTCGTCGACGGCACCCTCGGCCTGGGCGGGCACGCCGCCGCCCTCCTCGACGCGCACCCCCGGCTCCGCCTCGTCGGCGTCGACCGCGACACCACGGCCCTGGAGCGCAGCCGCACCCGGCTCGCGCCCTTCGGCGACCGGGTCGAGCTCGCCCACGCCGAGTACGACGACATCCCCGCCGTCCTCGACGGCCTGGGCATCCGCGAGGTCCAGGCCGTGCTGCTCGACCTGGGCGTGTCCTCGCCGCAGCTCGACGAGTCCGAGCGCGGCTTCGCCTACTCCCACGACGCCCCGCTGGACATGCGCATGGACCGCACCCAGGGGCGCACCGCGGCCGACGTCCTCAACACCTACTCGGTCGCCGAGCTCACGCGCATCCTGCGCGAGTACGGCGAGGAGCGCTTCGCCGGGCGCATCGCCCAGGCCGTCGCGCGCCGCCGCGCCGCCGCGCCGCTGGACTCGACGCGCGACCTGGCCGAGCTGGTGCGCGATGCCATCCCCGCGGCCACCCGGCGCACCGGCGGCAACCCCGCCAAGCGCACCTTCCAGGCCCTGCGCATCGAGGTCAACGCCGAGCTGGAGATCCTCGCCCGCGCGCTGCCGGACGCCGTCGACCGCGTCGCCGTGGGCGGGCGCATCGCCGTGCTCTCCTACCACTCGCTGGAGGACCGCATCACCAAGCGGACCCTCAGCGGGCTCGCCACCGACACCACACCCCAGGACCTTCCGGTTCCGCTGCCCGACCACCGCCCCCAGTTGCGGCTGCTGACCCGGGGGTCCGAATCCCCCGCCGACGAGGAGAACGAAGCCAATCCGCGCGCGGCCTCGGCGCGACTGCGCGCCGCCGAGCGCGTCCGCAGGCCGTGAGCACGTCCGCGGCGGAGGCGGTCGGCCGGCCGCGGACCCAGCGGGAGACACAGCGGGGAGGACCACGATGAGCAGCGCCACCGAGGAGAGCGCACGGACCCGGAAGGCAGCCGAGGCCCCTCCGGCGCGTCGGACCGTGCCGCGCACCGCGCCGACCCGCCGCCGCAGCGCGCCCGCCGTTGCGCGGCCCGCCCCGCGCGCGCCGCGCATGCCCTTCGTGCTGCTGGTGATCGGCCTGCTCAGCGGTGCGCTGATCAGCCTGCTGGCGCTGCGCACCGTGCTGGTGGCCGACGCCTTCACCATCTCCGAGCTCCAGACGAGCAACGAGCGGCTCGCCCATCGGGAGGAGGCGCTGCGCGAGGAGGTCGTGCGTTTGGAGTCCTCCGAGCGCATCGCCGAGGAGGCCGAGGAGATGGGAATGCGGCCCGGCGAGGCCCCCCTCTTCCTGGACCTGGACGAGCGCCGGGTCACCGGCGACGACGGCGGTGCCGACTCCGGACTGCCCGGTACCGGCGCCCAGCCCGAGGCGGGCTCGGAGTGAGCCCGGTGCGCCCCCGCCGCGCAGGACGCCCGCAATCGCGGCCCGCCCGGCCCGACGCCCGGCACAGACGCCGTCCCGCCACTCCGTGCAGCGGGAGGCGCAGGTGAGCTCCTCCCGCGACGGCCGCTCCCGCGACCCGCGCCGCCCCGGCGCCGCCCCGCGGTCCGGCGGGCCCGCCCCGCGCGCTCGCCCGTCCCGTCCGCGGGGCGGCGATCCCGGCCGCACCCCGCGCGAG